>NZ_QUAC01000151.1 GCF_003389455.1 Streptomyces inhibens
CCGCCACCCACCCCCGCCGTCCCGACCTCGCGGGAAAGCCCTCGGCCGCCCGCGTTGGGTGAGCGCACGGCCGAAGGGAAGGTGACGGCATCGGAACGGCGGCGAGGGTGGCGAAGGGGAGCGAACTCGACCTCTCAGCCGTTCCTTGCCGCCTCGCCCAGCGCGTCGCGGAGTTGCTGGAACCCCTTCAACACCTCTGCAAGTGACGTCTCATGTCCCTGCGGGAAGTGCCGGGAAAGCTGCTCCAGGCGCCGGTTCAGCTCCCGCTGCTTCACGCGTCGGCGCCAGGAACTGTCAACGATCCAGGCACTGGCGGCCACCAAACCCCAGATACCTCGGACACGACCTCGCCCCCGGACGGTCGACGGCCACTCATCGGCCATGCGCCTCGCCCCGTACTGCTCACGCGTCTTGGCGATTTCCCACGAGCGGCACCGCGCAGTGCGGGACATCGGCCCAGCTCCTCGGTATACGTACCAGTCCCTGGCCTTCACGTCAGATCCCTTCGAGCGATGTCGGATGAACCGGGCTGGCTGCTGTCCCTTGCCAGGGCCGCGCTCGTAACGGGGAAGGAGCCGTCTCCTGGCCGCAAGGGCGGGCCGAACCCCTCCGTCTGATCGGCTCGGCGAGAGCACACCAGCTCCGTGCAGCTGACAAGCGGCAGGAAGAAGACCGCTCTGGCCGACCATTCCACCCACGCCCCGCCGCAGTTGAGGGCCAGACCGCACGGCTCGCCGCGGTGGAGTGCCCCCATGGCACCTGCCTGCCCTTGGCCGCTGACCCATCCCAGTACGCGCTGTCGCTCACGTTCGGGGAGACCGGCGGCCATCTCCCGCACATCCGCGCTGATGAGCCGGACCGCGCGCACGGGACTGTGTGCGGCAACGGCCGTCCAGGACGCCAGCACATCCGCGTGCACCGAGCGATACACGACCGCTCGCACCAGAACCCAGGCGTGATGAGAGCGGCGGCCCCCGCTACACCCCGCGTCATGCGGCCCCCTGACCACACGGGACCCGAAGGGGAGCCGTCGCCGTACGGACATCCACGTCCGGTCGGGCGATGAAGGCGTACGTGCACCCCTCCGCATCAACTGCCCTGAGAACGAAAGGGATCCCGGCCGCCAGCCCGTCCACCGCCCAGCGGTATTCGACCGCATCGTCCAACCACGCGCGCACCGCCCGGTCGTACGGGGCACCTAACTGCTGGGCCACCTGCTCCGCCCGCTTACGAACCCAGCCCAGGGCCCCGCCAGGTGAGTACGACATCCAACCGCCGAGGTTGACCGGAGTCCCGTCCGGGCAATGGACGGTGGCCTCTGCGCGGAAGGCCATGCGTTCCGGGGCTGTCACGGCCGGTGCGGTGCTGATAGAGGTGGGCGCGGCGCCGAGGCGTCGGATACGGCCAATTCGGCCCACACGATCTTTCCGATGTCGTCCCGGTCGACGCCCCACCCACTGGCCAAGGCGTCCACCAGCACCAAACCACGCCCGCATTCTTCGTCCTCCTCAGCTTGAATCATCACGGGTAGTTCGTCGCTCGCGTCGCGCACTTCCAGGCGCAGGAGGCCGTCCGACAGGGTGAACCGGACGCCGACCTCGGGAGCAGGCGAGGCCTGTGCCGTCACGGCATTGGTGACCAGTTCGGACAGCAACAGCTCTGCGGAGCACGCTGGTTCACCGGCGATGCGCCAGATATGGAGCTGGTGACGGAGTGCTTCGCGGGCCCGCCCGGCGCTACGGCTGTCGCTGGAGAAGTGATAGGCCGCAGTGGGCGGTTGGACGGTCGTCGGTCGTGTCGCTGCTTGTTGGGCGCGTGCGGACATAGCTATCCCCTTGGTGCGCATAACGGAGCGTTGCGTCTACGCAACGCCACATTTCGTGTGCGTTGCGTCACGAGCCTCAAGGTAGGGGAGCCTTCTGGGGCTACGCAAGTGACACTGTCGCAAATTTGCGCTCACTCTGTGTGTGCGCTCAGATTGGCCCTGTGTCGCCCCAACGCGGCAGACTGGGGCGGCCGTTGAAAGGAGCGACATGCCCGCAGGTGGGAAGCCGACGGTCCGCAGTCGGAGGCTCGGAACCGTCCTGAAGCGTTATCGGGAAGCGGCCGGCCTTGATCAGGCCGATGGCGCCGAGGCGATCCTGAAGTCTGTGTCCAAAATCAGTCGCTTGGAAAGCGGGCAGACGTCCGCCTCGGCCCTGGAGGTCCGCACACTGCTGGATCGCTACGGGGTGGAGGACGCGGAAGAACGATCCCGATTGTTGGAGTGGGCCCGCAGGAGTAATGAGCGCGGCTGGTGGATTGACTACCAGGAGTTGGTCCGGCCTGGTTACGCGGACCACATCACGCTTGAGACTGATGCGACATATATCCGCTCCTGGAGTCCCACGCGGATTCCCGGTCTGCTGCAAACCCCGGAATACACAGAGACTGTCATCACCATAGGGCCCAAGTTCATTCCGCCAGGGCGTGTAGCGGAGTTGGTGAAGCTACGACAGGAGCGACAGCGCAGGATCGAGGAAGGTGGCGCGCACTTCACGGCGATCATCTGGGAACCAGCTATCACCGCGTTGGCCAGTGAGCGGTGGGTGCAGTCTGGCCAGTTGGCGCAGCTCCTTGAGGCGAGCCAGCGGCAGAACGTCACGATTCAGCTCCTGCCGATGACGCAAAGCCTGGTTGCTGGAATGTCGGGTGCCTTCGTGGCCTTCTCGTTCGGTGTGGAAGCGAACGTGGAGGCAGTGACGCTGGAGAATCCGGCGAATACCAACGTCGTGGAAGAACCCGAGGATCTGGCCCTGTATGTCAGGATCTTCGATCAGCTACGCTCTGCTGCACTGTCGCCTGATGAGACCGCCGAACGTATCAGGCAGCTCCTTGGTGGCGGACCGCAGTGCAGGGAGGGGCATGGTGAATCCTGAGATAGTCAGCGCGTTTCGCAAGTCTTCCTACTCGGGTCAGGAGGGAGACTGTGTGGAGGTGGCCGACACCGGTGACGGGCGTCGCGTCGTACGAGACAGTAAGGATCCCGCGGGCCCTCGTCTCGTCGTCGGTAGGGGTGCCTGGACTTCGTTCGTGGAGATGTTGATGGCCGGTGGTTAGACGGCCCACTGCGGACACCCGTCCCAGGCTGGCAGCGAGAGAAGCGGGCAGAGGCGTCATGAGCCGGGCACCTGACCCTGGAGCCCGCCGTCGTACTCCGGTCACTGCAACGCCTCAAGTGCCTTCAGCATGAGCGCCCGTGCTTCCGCGCCGTAGACGGCCATCCGGCGCAGCTGCTCGAATGTCTTCAGGTACTGGGCGATCTCGGAGGGCTGAGTGATGCTCACCTCTGCCGAAACCAGCTCGACCGACACGAGGGTGTCGTCGTAGACGTGGAATGTCTCCTGCGGCAGCTGTGCCCGCTCGCGTGTCGCCATCGGGACGATCCCGAGAGAAACAGGCGGCAGGTCAGCGGCCTTAATCAGGTAAGCCAGCTGGGTAGGCAGCGCGTCCGAGTCTCCGATCTGGCAATACAGGACCGCTTCTTCGATGAGCAGTACGCACCGCTTCCCCGGCTCATGGATGACACGTGAGCGCTCGACCCGCGCACGCGCGGCCTCCGCGCTGTCGTCGCAGGGAAGTTCAGGAAAGTCGGCGACGGCGCTGAGCACCGCAGCCGCGTAGCCCTCGGTCTGCAGCAGGCCGGGCACGAGGGTGGAGGAGTAGATACGGAACAACTGGGTCTCGTGGAATAACGGGACCAATGTGCTCTGGAGTTCAGTCAACCCGTTGCGTACCTGGTGGCGCCACTCGGTGTATGTGGACTCGGTGTTGTCAGTGCGAAGAGCGAATTCCCTGGCGGGCTGTGGCATTGCGTGCATCCTTGTGCATAAGTTGGGGGCGTCATGGAAGACAGAGTGACCGCCGGGCTCTGTTGATCACGTTCTGTGCCTCGGTGCCGTAGACGGCGGACTGTCGGAGCATGTTCCAAACGCTCAGGTACAAGGTGATGCTCTCTTCGTCCTCCAGCCACAACTCTGCGTGCCAGTCCTCGGTGACTGCCACCCGGTCGTCCAGCACGTAGAAGGCGTTGGCCGCAGGAATCTTGAGTGAAGCGTTGAGGGGAACTATCCCCAGCTCTACCGTGTCCAGACCGTTGACGCCTATGAGGCGGTCAAGCTGGGCGGCGAGTACGGAGGGCGGACAGACCAGAGCGTGCAGAGCCGCCTCCCACATGATGATGCGGAATTTCCTGCCGGGCTGGTACAGCAGTTCTTGGCGCCTCAGCCTGGCGCGTACGGCTTCGTCCGCGTCTCGTGGGGATTTCCGGAGTTCCGCGTAACGGGTGAAGATATGTCGTGCGTAATCGGCCGTCTGAAGCATTCCTTCGATGATGGATTGCTGCCAGGTATGGATGACCCGGGTCCGCACAATTTCGCTGTTCCAGTTTTCTTGTACTGGACGGTGGCCCGAGGCAAGTTGACGTCGCCACGACCGGATCTGGGATTCGAACCCTTTGAGGCGTGCGTACAGCTCGTCGAATGCCTCGGGCTGTTCCGTGGCGTCTACCCAGGCACGTAGATCTTCCGGGGTGGCGGTCTGCTTTCCGTTTTCTAGCTTGTAGATCTTTGAATGCGTCCAGCCGAGGCGTTGTGCCAGCTGTGTCCCGGTGAGCCGGCCTCCAGGGCGCGCGATGCGGAGTTCGCGCAGGCGCACTCCGAGCGCGACTCGCGCTTGCTGGTAGTCCGTGCTCACCGGGTGCGGCTCACTCCTCGGTTGCGGCCACCAGCGCCGCGAACTGTTCGTAGGGGGTGGAGTGATGCAGCGCGGCATCGCGTACCTGTGCGTACCGCATCACTTCCGCGGGCTCCGTGATCAATTCGACGTTGAGGAGAGTGTCTGCCTCGTCGAAGTGCAATAGTGCGATGAACCGTGAGTCGAAGATCCAGAAGTCTTCGGCGGGCAGCTGAAGCCGCTCGGCGTCGGCGCGCCACAGGTTGCGCATTTCTTCCCCTGTGGCTGAGTTGCGCTTCGCGTTGTTGAGTAGGTACAGCTGGCCGGTGGTCGGAGGATTGTCGACGATGCGCACCCGGCCGACGCGCTTACCGGCCGCCGTCTGTGCTCGCATGTTCCTGCACCATTCGTCGTCGAGATCCCATGCCACTGTGCCCGTCTCGACGAATTCGCGGTAGGTCTTCTCCGCACGGTCGGAGGCATAACCGCGGCGGGTTTCCAGCCGCCATGCCGAGTGTTCGAATGTCCTGAAGAGTCGGCGGAACTCGTCCAGGGCGATGATCTTGGGCACGCGTGTGACCTCCTTGGGGCCGAAATGGACGAGCAGCTCCGGCGGAACGACCACCGCGGTCTCGCCTTCGTTGAAGTGCTGGAGCTGGCTGAGGTCTTCCGGATCGGTGAGCGGCTTACCTTGCACGATCCACTCGCCCGTGTCTAAGTCCTCGTGCAGGGCGGGGCACCCACCGTCGCCGCTGTTGGTGCCGTTGAAACGCAGTCGCCGTGCCATGGCTGCCTCCCTCGTGGCGGAGGTGTCGGCCTCCAGCATCACTGGGCCTCGGAGCCCCACACCACACCTTGTACCCACTCGTGTGAGAACAGGCGAGAACATTCGGCCATTTATCGCGAACATTGCAGAACATTGCGTGGTGGTGTCTTCTCCCGCTTCCTAACGTCCTGCTCATGACCGCACCGAACACGCAGCAATGGACGGACCTTGCCGCGGCGACCACGTCTTCGACGCACCAGTGCCCAGCGTGCAAGGACCTGGAACGCGGCCGTAAGCAGGCCGAAGCCGCGCGGGATCTCAGCAGGGTGACCGACTTCAGGGTGCTGATCGTCCGGCACCGGATGAGGCACGCAGCGGCGGAGTCGTAACAGGCCGACGGGCGCATACGAGACTCCCGCCCCGGCCGTCACTCCCTGGCAGGACCCGGCCGGAGCGGGCGGGCCCACAAGGGGGCCCTCGCAAGTGCACGACGACGCGCGGACCGACCGCGCGTCGACTCGGCACCCGAGGAGATGACGATGCGATACCGCTTCGATGCCGTCAAGTACGGCGGCGACGAGGACGACGGCAATGGCGGCAACCAGAGCGGAGGCTGCGGCGACGGCGATGGGTGCGGCCGCCAGTAGTCCGTGCACCTGGGCGGCCCTCGTTCCCCAGGGTGAGGGCCGCCCGTGCGAACCAGCCGGACAGTGGGGTCACTTGAACCAGGGGAGAACGATGGGCAGGCTCCACCACCATGCCTACATCTGGCTCGGCCACGGGGACGTCCTTGTGAAGCCGGGTGATGCTCACCGGCGTCCGCAGCACAAGGAGTTCCTCGCCGCCCAGGTGATGCCGCTGGAGTGCGCGGACTGGCTTCTGAAACCGGCCTCCCGAGTCGAGGCGACGTTCGACGTACCGAAGGAGGGGGCGGACTGGTACGTCGGGCAACTCGCCGCGTACGACGACCTCTTCGCGGATTCGTACGCGGTCGACCCTGCGTACGAGGAGACCGTGCGGGTCTTGTCCGCCGGTGAGGACCGAGTCGGGGGTTGGTGGGTGACCGGTGGCCGCTTCCTCTCGCTCAATCTGATCGCCTGTAGTCCGCACCGCGTACGTCCGGAGTACGCGTGCCCGCTGGGGTAGTTCCGCGGGCAGGCCCCGGCTGTTCGTGCGGTCGTCCGGCACGGCTGTGGCCTCGCGGCCGTTCCCTGTTCGCCTCGCCCCGCGGTCTCGCCGTGCCGTCTTCTTCGCGGTCACCGTCGTCATGCAGTACGTCTTCGGCGCGGTCGCCCGCGAGCTCGCCGAGCAGGAGGCGCAGCGCCGCACCGGCCAGACCGAGGAGCAGTGGCGGGCGAGCGTCGGCTCCTACATCCAGGAGGTCGTCGCGAGCGGGCAGTACCCGCAGTTCGCCCGCCGTGTCGTCGAGGCCGAGGACCGCAGCTTCCAGGAGCTCTTCGACTTCGGCCTCGACTGCTTGCTCGACGGCCTCGCCGGGCGCGCGGCCGGCGGCGCCGTGCGGCCCTGAACCGGTCCCGGCGCCGCCGGGCGGTGCGTCAGGACCGGACGTGGGGGATCACGGCCGGTTGTGGCGCCGGCCGATGACCTCGTGGGCCAGTGCGAGGAGGTCGGGGATACGGGGGTGGGCCGGGCCGTCGCGCCAGGCGATGACCACGGGGACCGGCGGGGCGTCGGTCAGCGGGACGTAGGCCATGGCGGGGTGCGGACGCATCTCGGCGGTGGCGGAGGTGGTGACGCCCACGGCCCGGCCGCCGGTGACGGCGGCCAGCCAGTCGTCCGTGTTGCCGATGGTGATGGTCGAGGCGGGGCGGGCCGAGGCGGGCCACAGGTCGAGAGTGGTGACGCCCGAGACGGTGTTGAGGGCGATGGTGCGGTCGGCCAGTTCCGTGAGGGAGAGGGCGGCGCGATGGGCGAGCGGATCGTCGGCGGGCAGCCCGGCCACCCGGGGCTCGGTGGTCAGCTGCTCGGTGACCAGGCCCGGGGCGCGGACCTCGCCGCGGAGCAGGGCGGCGTCCACGTCACCGCGGGCGAGACCGGCCGTGCGGTCGTCGATACGGAGGAGTTCGAGCGGCGTTTCCGGGTGCTCCTCACGCCAGCGGCGCAGCAGCGTCGTGGTGTCCGTACCGGCGGCCGACCAGGCGTGGCCCAGGCGCAGGGGCCAGGAGGTGCGGTGCCCGTAACCGAGCGCCCCGTCGAAGGCGGTCACCGCGATGGCGGCCCGGTCGCGGAAGGCGAGGCCGTCGGGGGTGAGGGCGAGGTGGTGGGTGGAGCGGTCGACCAGGCGGACGCCCAGTTCGTTTTCCAGCTGGCGCAGGGTGCGGGAGACGGCGGGCTGGGTCAGATGGAGACGCTCGGCGGCGCGGGTCACGCTGAGGGTGTCGGCGATGGCGAGAAAGCAGCGGAAATGACGCAGCTCGATGCTCATGCGTGCGGAGCATAACAACAGGGGAAAGGGCATTTCACAGACCGGAAGTGCGGGCCTTAGCGTGGGGGGTGTGAACGCCTCGCCCGCCGGTCCCGAGGGACCTGAACCCGCCACTTCCGTCCCTACGATGTCCTCCGGTAACGGGGGGATTCCGCAGCCCGTGCCGGTCTCGCCCGAGGTGATGACGGCGGAGGCCGAGGCCAGGACCGTCGGAGCCGCGGGGGCGCGCGGGCGGATCGGGTCGGTGGCGCTGGTCATCGGCGGGATCGTCTCGCTGCAGTTCGGCGCCTCGGTGGCGGTGCTGCTCTTCCCGCGGGCCGGTGCGCTGGGCGTCGTCACACTGCGGCTGGTCGCCGCCTCGCTGGTCCTGCTGATCTTCTGCCGTCCCAAGGTGCGTGGCCATTCGCGCGGCGACTGGACCACGGTGCTCGCGTTCGGCGTCGCACTGGTCGGCATGAACTCGCTCTTCTACCAGGCGCTCGACCGCATTCCGCTGGGCGCCGCGGTGACGCTGGAGTTCCTCGGTCCGCTGATCCTGTCGGTGGCCACCTCGCGCCGGCTGTCGAGCCTGGTGTGGGCGGCGCTGGCGCTGGGTGGCGTGGTGCTGCTGGGGCGGGAGGGGTTCGACGGTCTCAACCTCGTCGGCGCCGGGTTCGCGGTGGCGGCCGGCGGGCTGTGGGCCGCGTACATCCTGCTCTCGGCCCGTACGGGACAGCGCTTCCCGCAGGCGGACGGGCTGGCGCTGGCGATGGCCGTCGCCGCGCTGCTCAGCCTGCCGCTCGGCATCGCCAGCGCGGGCAGCGCACTGCTGAACCCGGTCACGCTGGGGCTGGGCGCCGCGGTCGCCCTGATGTCGTCCGTCATGCCCTACACCCTGGAACTGCTCGCCCTGCGCAAGCTCCCGGCCTCCGGTTTCGCGGTGATGATGAGCCTGGAGCCGGCCGCCGCGGCGACCGCCGGATTCCTGGTACTGCACCAGGCGCTGGGGTGGGCCGAGATCCTGGCGATCGGGCTGGTCGTGATCGCGAGCGTGGGAGCGGTACGGAGCGCGGGGGCGGGCTCGCACTGAGCCGCGGGCCCGTCATACGCCGGCTCCTACGGCTCCTACGGCTCCTACGGCTCCTACGGCTCCTACGGCCCCTACGGCCCCTACGGCCCCTACGGGCCAGTGCGGCCGGTCACTCGCGGCGGCGCACCCTCGCCCGTAGCGGCGTCGCCGGCTGGAGCAGCAGGCCGACCTTCGGTGCCATCGGGCCGGCCGGGATGTCCAGATGGCAGTGCTGCGCCAGCGTGGCCAGCAACAGTGCCGCCTCCACCTGCGCGAAGCGGGCGCCCAGGCAGCTGCGCCGGCCGCCGCCGAAGGGGAACCAGGCATGGTCCGGGATGACGTCCGGTGCGTCGGCGTCCCAGCGCTCGGGGCGGAACGCCGCCGGGTCGCGGAACCATCGCGGGTCCCGGTGGGCCGACCACTGGCTGCACCACACCGTCGTCCCGGCGCGGATGGCCCTCCCGCCCAGGACGGCACCCTCCCGCGCCACGGCCGGAATCAGCCAGGCGGGCGGATACAGCCGCAGCGTCTCCTGGACGATCTGCCGGGTCCAGGTCAGCCGCTCGTAGTCGTCGATGGTGGGCAGCCGCCCGTCGAGCACCCGCGCCAGCTCGTCGTCCAGCCGGGCGCGCACCTGCGGCGCCCGGGCCAGCAGATACCAGGCCCAGGTCAGCGCGGTGGAGGTGGTCTCATGGCCGGCCGCCCAGAGCGTGACCGCCTCGTCGCGCACCTCCTTCGCCGACAGCGGCCGGCCCTCCGCGTCCCGGGCGGCGAGCAGCCGGCTCAGCAGGTCGTCCCGCCCACCCGGCCCGTCCTGCCCGGCCTCCGCCGCCTGCCGGGCGCGGATCAGCCGGTGCACCTCGGCGTCGATGGTGGCCACCGCGCCGAGCAGCTGGCGCCGCGACGGCGTACGCACCCAGGCGGGCAGAAAGAGGCTGATGCCCCGTAGTTCGTCGGCGACGGCCTTCTCGGCGACCGCCATCGCGTCGCCGAGCGCCCGGGTCTGCGCGCCGAGGTCGTTGCCGAACAGCGTCCGCAGCACGACCTGCTGGGTGATCAGCGCCATCTCGCCGTGTACGTCGATCTGTGCGTGCGGCTGCCAGCGTTCGGTCGCCAGCCGGGCGCAGTCGACCATCGTCGCGGCATAACCGCGGACCTGACGGGGTCGGACGGTCGGCTGGACGAGGGCGCGTTTACGGCGCCAGTCGGTGCCCCGGCTGGCGATCACGCTCCGGCCGGTGATCTGCCGGAACGCCCAGCCGATCTCCAGGATGTCGAAGGTCTGCTCACGGGCCGCCAGCAGCTCGGCGATGTGCTGCGGATGGGAGAGGAACAGGCTTCGCCGCGGGCCCAGCGACCAGGTCACCGTGTCCCCGAACTCGTCCCGCAGCCGCACCAGGAAGGCCAGCGGATCCTTGCCGAAGGCCGGCAGATTCCCCAGCCACGGGAGGCCGCGCGGACCGGGGACGGGGCGGAGCGGAACGGGCGGAACGGGAACGGACAAAGCCCCTCCAGAGGTAGTGAGCCACGCAGCACACTCCTACCCAATTGCGGTGCCCGGGCGGTGGACCGGCCGAGAAGATCATGCAGGCGTGCTTGATTGTTTCTGCCCGCACTGCCACGCTCGGAGCGCACCCGCACCACACCGCACCCGAATGGCCGCAGCACTTCGCCGCGGCCATCGCCGTATGCCAACGCGCCCCGCTGCCACGGCAGTTGGGCCGATGAGGGGAGTGTCGCGTGTCCGATCCCGGCGCCGTACTGGCGGATCTGCGGGCGGAGAGCGAGGAGCTGGACGCGCTGGTCGCAGAGCTCCCGGCCGGGCGCTGGGCGGCGCCGACGCCCGCCGACGGCTGGACCATCGCCCACCAGATCGCCCATCTGGCCTGGACCGACCGGCAGGCGCTGCTCTCGGCCACCGACCCGGAGGCCTTCCTGCGGGCCGCCCGGGAGGCGCTCGGCTCACCGCTGACCTTCGTCGACGAGGCCGCCGAGGCCGGTGCGCAGGTGCCGCCCGGGGAGCTGCTCGCGGGCTGGCGCGCCGGCCGCGAGGTGCTGCTGCGGTCCCTGGCCGACCGTCCGGCCGGCGAGAAACTGCCGTGGTTCGGCCCGCCGATGAGCGTCGCGTCGATGGCCACCGGACGCCTGATGGAGACCTGGGCGCACGGCCAGGACGTCGCCGACACGCTGGGCGTCACCCGCACCCCCACCGCGCGGCTGCGGCATATCGCCCGGATCGGCGTACGGGCCCGGAACTTCTCCTACGCCGCGCATCAACTCACCCCGCCCGACGAGGAGTTCAGGGTCGAGCTACGGGCGCCGGACGGCACGCTCTGGGAGTACGGGCCGCCGGCGGCCGGGCAGCGGGTGACCGGCGAGGCGCTGGAGTTCTGTCTGCTGGTGACCCAGCGGGCGCACCGCGCCGATCTGCCGTCCCTGCGGGCCGAAGGCGCCGACGCACAACGGTGGCTGGAGATCGCGCAGGCCTTCGCGGGCCCGCCCGGGAAGGGCCGCGCACCGACGGGGAAGGCCGCCACCTCATGAGCGACGGCAGCCCCAGCAGCCATATACGCCCCATAGGCGCAGACCCCGCCATCCTCCGCATCGGCAATGCCTCCGGCTTCTACGGCGACCGCTTCGACGCGCTGCGCGAGATGCTCACCGGCGGCCCCCTGGACGTACTGACCGGCGACTATCTCGCCGAACTGACCATGCTGATCCTCGGCCGGGACCGCCTGAAGGACCCCGCGCGCGGCTACGCCAAGACCTTTCTGCGGCAGCTGGAGGACGGTCTCGGGCTGGCCGTCGAGCGCGGAGTGCGCCTCGTCACCAACGCGGGCGGGCTGAACCCGGCAGGACTCGCCGACGCCGTACGGGAGTTGGCGGACAAGGTCGGCGTGCCCGTAAGGGTGGCCCATGTGGCGGGGGACGATCTGCTGGCGCGCGGGGGGTGGGGCGAGGGGGTGCTCACCGCCAATGCCTACCTGGGCGGCGGCGGGATCGCCGCGTGCCTGCGCGCCGGGGCCGATGTCGTGGTGACCGGGCGGGTCACCGACGCCGCGCTGGTCAGCGGGGCGGCCCAGGCGCACTTCGGCTGGCGGCCGCAGGACCTGGACCAACTGGCCGGTGCGGTGGTCGCCGGGCATGTCCTCGAATGCGGCACCCAGGCGACCGGCGGCAACTACTCCTTCTTCGGCGCCCACGACGTCTTCGGCGCCCCCGACCTGCTGCGGCCCGGCTTCCCGCTCGCC
This sequence comes from Streptomyces inhibens, assembly GCF_003389455.1. Taxonomy (GTDB): domain Bacteria; phylum Actinomycetota; class Actinomycetes; order Streptomycetales; family Streptomycetaceae; genus Streptomyces; species Streptomyces inhibens. Next base: position 12,225 of record NZ_QUAC01000151.1, read on the forward strand.
GAGATCTCCGCCGACGGCAGCGCGGTGATCACCAAGCATCCGGGCACCGGCGGCGCGGTCACCACCGGCACGGTCACCGCCCAGCTGCTGTACGAGACGGCTGGCGCCCGCTACGCCGGGCCGGATGTGACGGCGCGGCTGGACACCGTACGGATCGCCCAGGACGGCCCGGACCGGGTACGGATCGACGGGGTGCGCGGCGAGGCGCCGCCGCCGACGCTCAAGACCGGGCTGACCCGCCTCGGCGGCTGGCGCAACGAGGTCACCTTCGTGCTGACCGGGCTGGAGGTGCCGGCCAAGGCCGAGCTGGTCCGGGCGCAGATGGACGCGGCCTTCGACGCGGCCGGCCAGCGCCCGGCCGAGGTGCGCTGGACGCTGGCCCGCACCGACCGGGCCGATGCCGAGGTGCAGGAGGAGGCGAGCGCGCTGCTGCGGCTGGTGGTGCGGGACGCCGACCAGGACGCGGTGGGGCGGGTGGTCAGCGGCGCCGCGATCGAGCTGGCACTGGCCAGCTACCCCGGCTTCCATGTCACCGCGCCGCCCGGCAAGGGCACCCCGTACGGCGTCTTCGAGGCGGTCGCGGTGGACGCCGCCGAGGTGCCGCATACGGCCGTACTCCCGGACGGCACCCGGACATCCGTCCAACCTGCCCCGGAATCACGGCAGTTGGAGCGGCTCGCGGACCCGCCGCTCCCCGAACCCCTGGACGCCGCGGCGGCCCTGCCCACCCGGCGGGCACCGCTCGGCCTGGTCGCCGGTGCCCGCAGCGGCGACAAGGGCGGCTCCGCCAATGTCGGGGTGTGGGCCCGTACGGAGGCGGCATGGCGCTGGCTGGCCCATGAGCTGACCGTCGAACGCTTCCGGCAACTGCTGCCGGAGACCGCCGAACTGCCGGTCGACCGGCACGTACTGCCGAATCTGCGCGCGCTCAACTTCGTCGTCGACGGACTGCTCGGCGAGGGCGTGGCGGCACAGGCCCGGTTCGATCCGCAGGCCAAGGCCGTGGGGGAGTGGCTGCGTGCGCGGCACATGGACATACCGGAGGTGCTGTTGTGACCGTGCTCGCAACCGGGCTCGACCCGGCGAGCGCCGAATACGCGGAGCGTCGTACGGCGATGCTCGCGAAGCTGGCGGAGATCGAGGCCGAACACGCCAGGGCGACCGCGGGCGGCGGCGAGAAGTACACCGCCCGGCACCGGGGGCGCGGCAAGCTGCTCGCCCGCGAGCGCATCGAACTGCTCGTCGACCCCGACACCCCGTTCCTGGAGCTGTCGCCGCTCGCGGCCTGGAGCAGTGATTACGCCGTGGGCGCGTCGCTGGTCACCGGCATCGGCACCATCGAAGGCGTGGAGTGCCTGATCACCGCCAACGACCCGACGGTGCGCGGCGGCGCCTCCAACCCCTGGACGCTGAAGAAGGCGCTGCGGGCCAACGAGATCGCCTACGCCAACCGCCTCCCGGTGATCTCGCTCGTCGAGTCCGGCGGCGCCGACCTGCCCAGCCAGAAGGAGATCTTCATCCCGGGCGGGGCGCTGTTCAAGGACCTCACCCGGCTGTCCGCGGCCGGCATCCCGACCGTCGCCGTGGTCTTCGGCAACTCCACCGCCGGCGGCGCCTACGTCCCCGGGATGTCCGACCACGTCATCATGGTCAAGGAGCGCGCCAAGGTCTTCCTGGGCGGGCCGCCGCTGGTGAAGATGGCGACCGGCGAGGAGAGCGACGACGAGTCGCTGGGCGGCGCCGAGATGCACGCCCGTACGTCCGGTCTCGCGGACTACTTCGCGCTGGACGAGCCGGATGCGCTGCGCCAGGCCCGGCGGGTCGTCGCCCGCCTCAACTGGCGCAAGGCACACCCCGATCCGGGCCCCGCCGCGCCGCCCGCCCACGACGAGGAAGAGCTGCTCGGCATCGTCCCCGGCGATCTCAAGGCGCCGTTCGACCCGCGCGAGGTCATCGCCCGGATCGTGGACGGCTCCGACTTCGACGAGTTCAAACCGCTGTACGGGCCGAGCCTGACGACCGGCTGGGCCGCACTGCACGGCTACCCCGTCGGCATCCTCGCCAACGCCCAGGGCGTGCTCTTCAGCGAGGAGTCCCAAAAGGCCGCCCAGTTCATCCAGTTGGCCAACCAGCGCGACATCCCGCTGCTCTTCCTGCACAACACCACCGGCTACATGGTCGGCAAGGAGTACGAGCAGGGCGGCATCATCAAACACGGCGCCATGATGATCAACGCGGTGTCGAACTCGAAGGTGCCGCATCTGAGCGTCCTGATGGGCGCCTCGTACGGCGCCGGCCACTACGGCATGTGCGGCCGCGCCTACGACCCGCGCTTCCTCTTCGCCTGGCCCAGCGCCAAGTCCGCCGTCATGGGCCCCCAGCAGCTCGCCGGCGTCCTGTCCATCGTCGCCCGCGCCTCGGCCGCGGCCAAGGGGCAGCCGTACGACGAGGAGGCCGACGCCGGGCTGCGCGCGATGGTCGAGCAGCAGATCGAGTCGGAGTCGCTGCCGATGTTCCTGTCCGGGCGGCTCTACGACGACGGCGTCATCGACCCGCGCGACACCCGTACCGTCCTCGGCCTGTGCCTGGCCGCCCTCCACACCGCCCCCGTCGAGGGCGCGCGGGGCGGCTTCGGCATCTTCCGGATGTGAGGCAGAAGTGATCCGCTCCGTACTTGTCGCAGGCCGCGGCGAAATAGCCCGACGGGTCTTCCGTACGTGCCGTGAGCTGGGCATCGCGACGGTCGCCGTCCACTCGGACGCCGACGCCGGCGCCCCGCACGTCCGCGAGGCGGACACCGCCGTACGGCTCCCCGGCGACGCCCCCGCCGACACCTATCTGCGCGGCGACCTGATCGTGCGGGCCGCACTCGCCGCGGGCGCCGACGCCGTCCACCCCGGCTACGGCTTCCTCTCCGAGAACGCTGCCTTCGCCGCTGCGGTGGCCGAAGCGGGGCTGTCCTGGATCGGACCGCCGCCCGCCGCCATCGAGGCGATGGCGTCCAAGACACGGGCCAAGGAGCTGATGGCGGCGGCCGGGGTGCCGCTGCTCGCACCCGTGGACCCGGCGGCCGCCACCAAGGCCGAGCTGCCGCTGCTGGTGAAGGCGGCGGCCGGAGGCGGCGGTCGCGGAATGCGTCTGGTCACCGAACTCGCCGACCTCGAAGGCGAGTTGAAGGCCGCCGAGGCCGAGGCGGCGGCCGCCTTCGGGGACGGCGAGGTCTTCGTCGAGCCGTATGTCGTCGGCGGGCGCCATGTCGAGGTGCAGATCCTCGCCGACGCACACGGCACGGTCTGGACGCTCGGCACCCGCGACTGCTCCCTCCAGCGCCGCCACCAGAAAGTCATCGAGGAGGCCCCGGCCCCCGCACTGCCCGACGAACTGCGCGACACCCTGCACCGGGCCGCCGCCCGGGCCGCCCGCGCCATCGACTACCGGGGCGCCGGCACCGTGGAGTTCCTGGTCACCACCGACGGCCGGGCGTACTTCCTGGAGATGAACACCCGCCTCCAGGTCGAGCACCCGGTCACCGAGGAGATCTACCGCCTCGACCTGGTCGCCCTCCAGATCCGGGTGGCCGAGGGCCGGCCGCTCGAAGCCCGGCCGCCGGCCCCCTCGGGGCATGCCGTCGAGGCCCGCCTCTACGCCGAGGACCCGGCGGCCGGCTGGCAACCACAGACCGGCACCCTGCACCGGCTGGCGCTGCCCGACGGCGTACGGCTGGACTCCGGCGTGACCGACGGCGACACCATCGGCGTCCACTACGACCCCATGCTCGCCAAGGTCATCGCCTGGGCGCCGAGCCGCGACGAGGCCGTACGGAAGCTGGCCGGCGCCCTGGAACGGGCCCGCATCCACGGCCCCGCCACCAACCGCGAACTGCTCGTACGCTCCCTGCGCCACCCGGAGTTCACCGACGCCGACGCCCTGGACACCGGCTTCTACGACCGCAACCTCGCCGCACTGACCCGGCCCGGCGGGGACACGGCGGCCGTCTTCGCCCTCGCCGCCGCCCTCGCCGACGCACACGGCCGCTCCCGCTTCGGCGGCTTCCGCAACGTCCCCTCCGGCCCCCAGGTCAAGACCTACGCCCACGCGGGCACCGACCACGAGATCCGCTACCGGCTGACCCGGGACGGACTGCTGGCCGAGGACTTCCCCGGCGTCCGCCTGCTCTCCCTCGCCCCCGACGAAGTGGTACTCGAAGTCGACGGCCTGCGACGGCAGTTCGCCGTCTCGCGGCACGGCGACCGGGTCCATGTCGACGCCCCGCACGGCAGCCACGCCTTCACCGCCCTGCCCCGCTTCCCCGACCCCACCGCCCGCACGGAACCCGGCTCGCTGCTCGCGCCGATGCCCGGCACGGTCGTCCGCATCGCCCCGGGTCTCGCCGAGGGCGACCGGGTCGAGGCCGGCCAGCCGCTGCTGTGGCTGGAGGCGATGAAGATGGAACACAAGATCACCGCACCGGCCGCCGGCACCCTCACCGCGCTGCCCGTACACACCGGCCGCCAGGTCGAGGTGGGCGCCCTCCTCGCCGTAGTGGCGGAGCCGGCCGCGACACCGGCGGACTGAGCCCGGCCAAAGCCCCGCTTCCCTCCCCGCACCACCCTCAGAGCCCATCGCACACAAGGAGCCGCCATGAGCAACCCTGTGATCGAGACCGAGGAACACCGCGCCCTGCGGGACGCCGTCGCCGCGCTCGGCAAGCGCTACGGCCGCGAGTACGTCGCCACCGTCGTCGCCGAGGGCAAGCACACCGACGAACTCTGGGCCGAGGCCGCGGGGCTCGGCTACCTCGGCGTCAACCTCCCCGAGGAGTACGGCGGCGGAGGCGGCGGCATCGTCGAACTCTCCCTGGTCCTCGAAGAGCTGGGCGCGGCAGGCTGTCCGCTGCTGATGCTGGTCGTCTCCCCGGCCATCTGCGGCACCGTCATCGCACGCTTCGGCACCGAGGAGCAGAAGCGGACCTGGCTGCCGGGGCTGGCGGACGGCTCCCGCAAGATGGCCTTCGGAATCACCGAACCGGACGCCGGGTCCAACTCGCACCGCATCACCACCACCGCCCGCAAGGACGGGGACGAGTGGGTCCTCAACGGCCGCAAGGTGTTCATCTCCGGAGTCGATATCGCCGACGCGACGCTGATCGTCGGCCGGACGGAGGACGCCAGGACCGGGCGGCTCAAGCCCTGCCTGTTCATCGTGCCGCGCGATACCCCCGGATTCGGCCGCAGCCCCATAGCGATGGAACTGGCCGCCCCGGAAAAGCAGTTCGAGCTCACGCTGGACGAGGTACGGCTGCCCGCCGAAGCACTGGTCGGCGACGAGGACGCCGGCCTGTTGCAGCTGTTCGCCGGGCTCAACCCGGAGCGCATCATGACCGCCGCGTTCGCCCTCGGAATGGGCCGCTACGCCCTCGACCGCGCCGTCGACTACGCCCGTACCCGCCAGGTGTGGAAGGAGCCCATCGGCGCCCACCAGGCCATCGCCCACCCGCTCGCACAGGCCCATATCGAGCTGGAACTCGCCCACTTGATGATGCAGAAGGCGGCGCACCTCTACGACGCCGGCGACGATATGGCCGCCGGCGAGGCCGCCAACATGGCCAAGTACGCGGCCGCCGAGGCCGCGGTCCGCGCCGTCGACCAGTCCGTACACACCCTCGGCGGCAACGGCCTCACCCAGGAATACGGCCTCGCCTCGATGATCACCGCCGCCCGGGTGGCCAGGATCGCCCCGGTCAGCCGCGAGATGATCCTCAACTTCGTCTCGCACCAGTCGCTGGGGCTGCCCAAGTCGTACTGAGGGCGGGATGCTGCTTGCCAGGGGGCGCAGGCGCCTGCGGTCTCTGCTGCGTTGTCAGTGGCTCGCGCTAGCGTGGTCACATCACTTGGAAGGGGGTGTTGCTTCGGTGCTTTCGGGTCGCAGGTACCGGCTTGAGCTGACGGCTGAACAGGCCGAACAGTGCCAGGAGTTCGGTGATATCTGCCGTGCTGTGTGGAACACCGCCCTCGAACAGCGCAGGGAATACCGTCGGCGCGGGGCGTGGATGAATTACGTGCCGCAGTGCGCCGAACTCGCTGAGGCCAAGCGCGACCATCCGTGGTTGAAGACCGCGCCGGCGCAGCTGCTCCAGCAGACTCTCCGGGATCTGGACCGGGCGTGCCGTGAACACAGCGCCTTCAAGGTCCGTTGGCGCTCGAAGGCCCGATGGTCCCCGTCGTTCCGGTTCCCGGCCGGGAAGTCCATCGCAGTTGAGCGGCTGAGCCGTAAGTGGGGTCGTGTCAAGCTCCTCAAACTGGGGTGGGTCCGATTCCGCTGGTCTCGGCCTCTCGGCCTCTCGGCGGCGAGATCCGTTCGGCGACTGTCAGCCGGAGAGGCAGGCAGTGGTTTGTGTCCTTCCTCGTGGACGAAGGACGCGAAACGCCACAGGAGCACGCGATGCCGGATTCCGCCGTGGGCATCGACCGAGGTGTGACGGTCGCGGCCGTGACCAGCGATGGAACCTTCCACGACAGGCAGTTCATCACTGTCGGCGAGACGGTCCGGTGCCGCAGGCTTCAGAAGAAGCTGGCCCGGCAGAAGAAGGGATCTGCGAACCTACGCAAGACCGTCGCCGCGCTATGGCGGATCACGGGCCGGGTCACCGATCGGCGCACCGACTTCTGCGCCTACACCGCCAACCGCATCACCGCCCGCAATGCTCTCGTGGTCCTCGAAGACCTACGCACCCGGAACATGACCGCGAGTGCGTCCGGAACGCTCGACCGGCCGGGCCGCAACGTCCGACAGAAGGCCGGGCTCAACCGCGCGATCCTCGACAAGGGCTGGCACAAGTTCGAACTGGCCTTACGTAGCGCCGCTCGCCACACGGGCAGTGTGATCCTTCTCGTCAACCCCGCCTACACGTCCCAGACGTGCAACCGGTGCGGGCATGTGGACCCGAAGAGCCGCAAGAGCCAAGCGGCCTTCGAGTGCACCGCCTGCGGACACCGGGACCACGCCGACGTGAACGCGGCCAAGAACCAACGGGACGCGGGGCTCGCGTTCCCAGCCTGTGGAGACCTCGGCACCAGCCGGTCCGCGAAGCAGGAACCTGTAAGCCGGGCGACCGGCCGTAACCCCTGAGAAGGGGAATCCCCGTCATTCGAGGCGGGGAGGACGTCAAAAAAAGTGCGCCGCGTGGAATTCCTGGACAGCGTGCCGCGCGCCACCACCGGAAAGATCCTGCGGCGCGAACTGCGCGCCAGGGAAAGGAGTTCGACGGCCCGATGACCGACGCACCCGTGACACCCCTCGTGTCGCGCTCCACCGAGCGCGGCATCACCACCCTCACCCTGGACTCCCCGCACAACCGCAATGCGCTCTCCGCCCGTCTGGTCGCCGAGCTGCACCGGGCGCTCGCGGACGCCGCGGCCGACGACGGCACCCGCGCCGTGGTGCTCACCCACACGGGCAGCACGTTCTGCGCCGGTGCGGACCTCTCCGAGGCCACCTCGGGGGCGGCCAAGGACGGGCCGCTGGGCCTGGCCCGGCTGCTGCGCACCATCGTGGAGCTGCCCCGGCCCGTCGTCGCCCGGGTCACCGGGCATGTCCGGGCCGGCGGCCTCGGTCTGCTCGGCGCCTGCGACATCTCCGCGGCCGGGCCGGACGCCACCTTCGCCTTCACCGAGGCCCGCCTCGGCCTGGCCCCCGCGGTCATCTCCATGCCGCTGCTGCCGCGGCTGGACCCGCGCGCCACCGGCCGTTACTACCTGACCGGCGAGAAGTTCGGCGCCGCTGAGGCGGCCAGGATCGGCCTGGTCACGCTCGCGGCCGACGATGTCGACGCCGGTCTCGCACCCGTACTGGACGGGCTGCGCAAGGGCTCCCCACAGGGCCTGGCCGAGTCGAAGAAGCTGGTCACCGCGCAGGTGTTGGCCGCCTTCGACCGCGACACCGACGCGCTGGCCGAACAGTCGGCGCGGCTCTTCGGCTCCGCCGAGGCCCGCGAGGGCATGACCGCCTTCCTGGAGCGACGGGCCCCGGCATGGGCGCGCTGACCCCGGCCCGCGGCGCCAAGCAGCCCCAGCAGGAACGCAGCCGCGCCACCCGCCTCAAGCTGCTGGAGGCCGCCGTCTCCTGCCTGGCGGAGCGCGGCTGGAGCGGCAGCACGGTCTCCGTGGTCGCCGAGCGGGCGGGCGTCTCCCGGGGCGCCGCCCAGCACCACTTCCGCACCCGCGAGGACCTCTTCACCGCGGCCGTCGAACATGTCGCGGAGAAGCGCCAGGGCGCCCTGAAGGCGGTCGCCCACAATCTGCCGCCGGCCGGGTCCATCGCCCGCACCTGGATCATCGTCGAGGAGCTCGTCGGCCTCTACACGGGACCGCTGTTCCGCGCCGCGCTGCATCTGTGGGTGGCCGCCTCCGACGAGGAGCAGCTGCGCGAGCGGGTCACCGCCCTGGAGGCGCGGGTCGGGCGGGACGCGCACCGTACGGCGGTGGCGCTGCTGGACGCCGATGAAGCGGCGCCCGGCGTACGGGAAACCGTTCAGGGGCTGCTGGATATGGCCCGGGGGCTGGGGCTCGCCAATCTGCTGACGGACGACTCGGGGCGTCGGGACCGGGTGGTCGAGCAGTGGGCGAAGATCATCGACGGGGTTCTGAACCCTGCCGGGTAGGGGGCCTGCCCACGTTTTTGGCTTTCCCGCCGTGGGGGTGTCTCGCTGTTGCTCCCCCACTGCCTGAAGGGCGTGGGAGGTACCCCCACGCGGCGGGCGGGTGGTTGTCGGGTGCGGTGACGGGCCTCCGGGGGCTTGTTTGTGGACTGCTTCGCTTTACGTCCACAAACAAGCCCCCTCCGGCCCGTCCCCTCCCGTGGGTGGATGAGTGAACGTGGGTGGGGGCGGGCCCCTCTTGGCCGCGTGGGCCCCTCTTGGCCGTGTAGGCCTCTCTTGGGCGCGTAGGGCCCTCTTGGGCGTTTCGCGCCCTCTTGCGTGTTTCGGGGTTCACCTACGGCGTTTCGGTGTGATCACGAGGCGCGCCGGACCGGCTACGTGCACCCCCACCCGGCCTTTCCCCACCCCCAACGAGAGGGGACGGGCCGGAGCGGGTGGGTGTCCGGACGTTAAGCGAAGCAGTCCGGACACCCACCCGCGGAGGACCGTCACCGCACCCCGACAGCNCCACCCGCGGAGGACCGTCACCGCACCCCGACAGCCCCGCGCAGCGGACACCGCCCGCCGCGTGGGGGTACCTCCCACGCCCTTCAGGCAGTGGGGGAGCAACAGCGACAAACCACCACGGCGGGAAAGCTGAAAACGTGGGACAACAGCCAAGCGCAGCGGTTAGCGAGGAGCGCTGTCGTCGTAGCCGGCGATCTCCTGCGGGCCGCGCGCGGCGGGCCCCACATACCGGGCCGACGGCCGGACCAGTCGGCCGGTCCGCTTCTGCTCCAGGATGTGCGCGCTCCAGCCGGCCGTACGGGCACAGGTGAACATCGAGGTGAACATGTGCGCCGGGACCTCGGCGAAGTCCAGAACGATGGCCGCCCAGAATTCGACGTTGGTGGCCAGCACCCGGTCCGGACGGCGGTTGTGCAGCTCCTCCAGCGCGGCCTTCTCCAGCGCCTCGGCGACCTCGAAGCGCGGGGCGGCCAGCTCCTTGGCGGTGCGCCGCAGCACCCGCGCCCGCGGGTCCTCGGCGCGGTAGACGCGGTGGCCGAAGCCCATCAGCCGCTCGCCGTTGTCCAGCGCCTGCCGGACATAGGCGCCGGCGTCGCCGGTCCGCTCGATCTCCTCGATCATGCCGAGGACGCGGGAAGGCGCGCCGCCGTGCAGCGGGCCGGACATCGCACCGACCGCGCCGGACAGCGCCGCCGCCACGTCCGCGCCGGTGGAGGCGATGACCCGGGCGGTGAAGGTGGAGGCGTTCATGCCGTGCTCGGCGGCCGAGGTCCAGTAGGCGTCGACGGCCTTGACGTGCTTGGGGTCGGGCTCACCGCGCCAGCGCTTCATGAAGCGCTCCACGACCGTCTCGGCCTTGTCGATCTCCCTCTGCGGCACCATCGGCAGGCCCTGCCCGCGCGCCGACTGGGCGACGTAGGACAGCGCCATCACCGCGGCGCGGGCGAGGTTGTCGCGGGCCGTCTGCTCGTCGATGTCCAGCAGCGGTTTGAGGCCCCATACGGGCGCCAGCATCGCGAGCGCGGACTGCACATCGACCCGGATGTCGCCGGAGTGCACCGGAATCGGGAACGGCTCGGCGGGCGGCAGACCAGGGTTGAAGGCGCCGTCGACCAGCAGTCCCCAAACGTTCCCGAAGGACACGTGCCCGACGAGGTCTTCGATGTCGACCCCGCGGTAGCGCAGCGCGCCGCCTTCCTTATCCGGTTCGGCGATCTCCGTCTCGAACGCGACAACTCCTTCGAGTCCGGGTACGAAGTCGGACATCAGGCGGCTCCTCAAGATGGGGACGGCGTAGGGTCCATGACCGGCTGCCGTGCGGTCGGGTCTGGTGTGCGGTGCCGGCGCGGTTACGCGGCTGCGCCGGGCAGCTCGCGGTCCGTACCGGTCACCCCGGTGATGCCCCGCCAGGGCGTGGGTCACGCGACGGTCTTGCCCGCAGTGGGTCGGGCCGCGGGCGGCCGGGTGGCGGTGTGGTGCGTCTCTTTTGGCCGGACGGACACGATAGCTCTCCCTGTCCGGAGGCCACAGTGGGCCGGCCCATGATTTTGGCGGGTCCCTCACCTGCGGGGAAGCGTGAGATCCGGCACACTGGTCGATTTGCCGACGGGAGGGTTACGGCTGGTCGACGAGGGGCAGACTTCCACCCCTCCCGGCTGACCGCGTCGGACCCGATGTTGCAAGATGAGGCCGTGCACCCAGCCGACGCGCCTCACGCCGAGACCCCCGATCCCTCCACCATGCGTGCGCACTACCGCGCCGAGGGACTCGCCGAGTCCGACCTCGCCGCCAGTCCTTACGACCAATTCGCGCGCTGGTTCAAGGACGCGACCGTCGCCCGTCTGCACGAGCCGAACGCCATGGTCGTCTCGACCGCGGACTCCGCCGGCCGGCCGAGTTCACGGACCGTACTCCTCAAGGCGTTCGACGACCGCGGCTTTGTGTTCTTCACCAACTACCACAGCCGAAAAGGCCGTGAACTCGCCGAAAACCCCTATATCTCCCTGGTGTTCCCCTGGCACCCGCTCTCCCGCCAGGTCGTGGTGAGCGGTATCGCGGAGCGCATCGGCCGGGACGAGACCGCCGCCTACTTCCGTACCCGCCCGCACGGCTCCCAGCTGGGCGCCTGGGCCAGTGACCAGTCCGCGCCGGTCGCCTCGCGCGAGGAACTGGAGCACGCCTACGAGGAATTGGCGGCCCGCTACCCGGAGGGCGAGCAGGTGCCGGCGCCGCCGCACTGGGGCGGCTACCGGATCGCCGCCGAGACGGTCGAATTCTGGCAGGGCCGGCTCAACCGGCTGCACGACCGGCTGCGGTACGTCCGGGAGGCCGGGGAAGCGGCCGGGACCTGGACCTGGCGGGTGGAGCGCCTGGCGCCCTGACGCCGCAGGCAAACGCAGACGACCCGCGGGCTGGTTCCTCCGCGCTCGGTGGCGCGAAGGGCCGGTCGGACGAACCGGCAGCCCGCGGGTCGGGTGACTGCTTGGGATTGGCCGGCTGCGCATCTGCAGTATGCGCCGGTCCGGCGCTGCACTTCGGTGAAGCGACGGGCCGCTAGCCCGCAGCCACCTCACGCGTCCGGTGCGAAATCATCTGCCGAACCACCTCCCTTCTCGTGTGCTCCACACATTAGGAAGCCGGTCGGCGTCGCACAACCACATTTCCCGGAAGCAACGATTTCCGTGAATCGCGTGTGTGCTGTGTCACGTTCCAGTTGAATGTTCCCAGGTGGAGCACGTGTGGCCGTTCGTAAGGGGTGCCAGTGACTGCTTCGTCAGCTTCTTCTGGTCTTTCCGGCTCAGCGGCCTCGGCGCGCTGTGCCGGCGAGGAGACCGACGACTCCGGACTGCTCGCCGCGCTCCTGGACGGCATGGACGCCGCCCTGGTCGCCTTCGCCGCGGACGGCACGGTCACGCACTGGAACCACGAAGCCGAACGCATCCTGGGCTGGACCGCCGCCGAGGCCGTCGGCCGTATCGGCCTGGCCGGCTGGGCGGTCCGCAAGGAGGACACCGATGTGATCGAGGCGGCGCTCACCGCCGCCATGCGCTCCCCGGGCCGCCAGGTCCATGAATTCGCCCTGCTGACCAAGGACGGCCACCGGGTGCTCGTGCGCACCCAGTCCTCCGCGGTCCGCGGCCCCGGCGACCGGGTCGCGGGCGTGTACTGCGCGTTCAGCGAGGTGCACACCCAGATGGACCTGGAGCGGTCGATCGCGCTCAGTGAGGCGCTCTTCGAGGACGCGTCATGGGGTGTGGTGCTGGTCGACGCCGATCTGCGGCCCGCCGTCGTCAACGCGCACGCCGCCCGCACCCTGGGCGTGGGGCGTACGGCCATGCTGGGGCGCCCGCTGGGCGAGCTGCTGGCGCAGGGCGTCGAGGAGCTGGAGTGCGCTCTCCAGCACGTCCTCGCCGAGGGCGCGCCGCCGGCCGCCGCCGAGCTGTGGGTGACGCTGCGCTCCGAGGAGGCCGAGCTGCCGCGCCGGTGCTGGCGCAGCGGCTTCGTCCGGCTGGCCTCGCCGCTGGCCGAGGAGCCGGTGCCGCTGGGCGTCGCCTGGCTCTTCCAGGACATCACGGAGGCCAAGCGCACCGAGCAGGAGAACTCCCTGCTGCGCTTCCGCGCCCATCAGCTGCACCGCGCGGGACGGGCGGCCGCGGAGTGCCCGGACCCGGCCGAGGCCGCCGCGGTCCACCTCGACTTCGCGCTGGCGGGCTTCGCCGACCACGGCCTGGTCGATCTGGCCACGACGCCCGCACCGGCGCCGTACGGGGCGGTCGCCGAGGACGATGCCTACGAGGCGTACGACGCCTACGACGGGACCGGTGCGGTGTGGGGCGCCGACCCGGCACCCCTCACCGGTGGGCCGGCCGGCCCCGCAGCCACCGGCGCGGCTGCCGACCGCCGGGCGCGGCAGCGCGGTGCGCCACGCCTGGTGCG
>NZ_QUAC01000150.1 GCF_003389455.1 Streptomyces inhibens
GGCCGCCGCGGCCTCCAGCACCCGTTCCGCACGCGCCGCCAGCGCCGCCGGCACCCGGCCCGCCTCGGCCGGCCGCTGCCGCGCGATGACCCCCGCATTCGGCGCCGCGGCCGTCAAGAACCCCGCCTCGTACGGCACTTCGAGCAGATTGCCGCGGTCGTCACGGAACACCGGTACGCCGGGGGAGTAGATCACCCGGTCGCTGTAGAACGGGCTCGGCTCGGCCCGATGCGCGGCATAGAACTCCGGGACCTCGCGTACACAGGTGTACAGCGCCGACCCGCGGCACAGCGCCTCCTCCTGGGCCTGTGCGCCGTTGAGATAGCCGCCGCCGGGATTGCGGGCCGAGGCGAAGTTGAGGATCGCCGGCGGCCCGCCGCCCGCCTCGGCCAGCCGCCGGCCGGCCGTGAGACTGCCTTCCCCCGTCACCTCGAACACCGTCGTCCGCGCCCCGGGGGCCGGCGCCCCCACCGCGACCGGCTCCGGCCCGTACATCCGGGTCCCCGCCCGCGCCCGTTCGACCGCTGCCGCGATCTCCACCAGTCGTCCGCTCGGCGCGCGGTACCCACCCGTCGCGACGATCCGCTCCGTCTCCTGTGCCATGCCACGCAGCCGGGCGCTCATCGTCGGCTCCCCCGTATCCGATTACTCATAGCGATCAAGGTACGGTCGCGCGGCGCGCCCCGCGACCGGATATCGGGCCCCGCGCCGCCCCCGCGCCGTCCCCTCAGCGCTGCGCGCCCCGCCCGGCCAGCCACCGGTCCTCGGCCGCATACCCGAACAGCATCTCGTCGGGATAGTGGGCGGCCATCGTCGGGAACACCTCCCACCAGTCCCGCCCCTTGACCCGGTCCGCCAGCCAGGCCACCGTCTCCGGCAGCGAATCCTCGTACGTCGTCACCGCGCGATAGCCCAACTCACGCTCCGCGGCGGCCATGTCGTAGACCACCGGGTGCGCGGTCGACCAGGGTGTCTCGCCGACATCGGACGACGGCGGGGCACCCTCCACCGTCACCACCTCGCTCGCCGGCGCCCCCATCGCCGCATCCACCGCCACCGCGATCTCGGCGACCGTCGGCGCCTGTGGATCACCCGCGTTGAGCACCCGTGACCCCGGCCGACGGGCCGCCAGCCGGATCAGCTCCGCCAGGTTGGCCACATGCACCGGATGGAAACGGCTGCGCCCGCCGTACGCCAGCACCCGCACCCGGCGGCCGTCCAGCACCCGCTTGACGAAGTACAGCTCACGGGGGAGCGGACTGTGCGGGCCGTGAATCGCACCGGCCCGCAGCAGCGTCACCGGCAGCCGGTCGCCCTCCGCCAGCAGCGCCCGCTCCAGCGCGATCTTCCCCGTGGCGTAGTCCTCGTCGCCGGGCGGCACGGTCCGGCACGACTCCGGGATGGGCAGCGAATAGACCGGGAAACCGTCCGGCTCGCCCTGTGTCGCGAAGCTCCGCCCGCGGTCGTCCTCGTACACCGCGCCGCTGGAGACCACCACGGCCGACCCGATCCGGTCCGCCAGACCCGCCAACTGCCGTGCGTGTGCGGCACCGTAGGCCACACAGTCCACCAGCACCTCGCACCCGTCGCCCACCAGCTCGGCCAGCGCCGCGTCGTCCGCCCGGTCCATGGCCACCGTACGGACCTCCGCGGGCCAGGAGCCGTCCCGCCCGCCGCGCCGGGACGCGGCCCGCACCTGCCAGCCGTCCCGGGCCAGGGCCCGCACCGCCGCGCGCCCGCTCTGCCCGCTCGCCCCGATCACCACTGCGCTGCCCGATGTCACGCTGCCCGATGTCATGAGGGGACCTTACGGACCGTCAGGCAGACGCCGCAGTACGGTTCGCCCACGGCGCAAGAGGTGCCCCGGAGGCCGGCTGCCCGCCGCTCAGCCCGTGTGCCCGTTGTCGTGGCCACGCCGCCCGTGGGCGCGCGCCTGTGCCTGTGCCTCGGCCTTGGCCTCGCCCGCGTACGTGTCGACGTACTCCTGCCCGGACAGCGTGAGGATCGCGTACATGATCTCGTCGGTGACGGCGCGCAGCGCGGTGCGCTCGTCCGCCATCCCCGCATAGCGCGAGAACTCCAGCGGTGCGCCGAAGCGGATGGTGATCCGCCTCGCGCGCGGCAGCCGCCGGCCGGTCGGCTGCGCCTCGAACGTGCCGATCATCGCGCACGGCACCACCGGCACCCCCGCCTGGATGGCCATCGACGCGACCCCGGTCCGCCCCTTGTAGAGCCGGCCGTCGTGCGAGCGGGTGCCCTCCGGATAGATCCCCAGGAGCCGGCCCTTGCGGAGTACGGAGAGCCCCGAGGAGATGGCCGCCTGCGAGGCGCGGCCGCCGGACCGGTCCACCGGAATCTGCCCGACCGCGCGGAAGAACGCCGCGGTCAGCCGCCCCTTCAGACCGGGCCCGGTGAAGTACTCGGCCTTGGCCAGGAACGTCACCCGGCGCGGCACGATCGCCGGCATCACGNCGGTGAAGTACTCGGCCTTGGCCAGGAACGTCACCCGGCGCGGCACGATCGCCGGCATCACGAAGTGATCCGCGAACGACAGATGATTGCCCGCGATGATTGCCGCGCCCTCTTCCGGCACATGCTCCAGCCCCTCGATCCGCGGCCGGAACAGCAGCCGCAGCAACGGCCCCAGAAGGATGTACTTCAGCACCTGGTAGAACACGGGGCAGCTCCCTCTTCCGTCGGCGTGCCTCGGCGGCTGCGTCGTTCCAGGTCACGAGGGCTCTCGGGGACGGGCAGTGAGTGTATGGGCAACCGTCGTCGCTTGTAACCACCCTAGGCCTGATCGATGCTGACCCTGTGCCGCTGCACGGCGGCCCGCCGTACGGCTCCGGTGGACACCCCGGAGCCCCGGCGGGAAGCTGAAAGTGATGCGGACCGATGTGCACGCCCACCTGTGGAGTGAGCGCTATCTCCGGCTGCTGGAGTCCTACGGGCGGCCGGACGCCGCCGCTCACCGCGGACTGGGCGCCGGAGACAGCCCACGCGAGCTGGACGCCCGGTTCACCATGAACGACGCGGCCGGTATCGACCACCAGATCCTGTTCGTATCACCCCAGGGCCCGTACTTCGCCGACGCCGGCCGGGCGGTCACGGCCGCCCGGCACGCCAACGACCACTACGCCGGCCTGGTCCGTGACCGGCCCACCCGCTTCTCCGCGTTCGCCGCGCTCCCGCTGCCGCATCTGGACCAGTCCCTGACGGAGCTGGCCCGGGCCCTGGACGAGCTCGGCATGGTCGGCGTCGGCGTCACCACCGACGTCCTGGGCCGCAGCCTCGCCGACCCCGCCTTCACCGCGCTCTTCGAGGAGCTCGACCGGCGCGGCGGTGTGCTGTCCCTGCACCCCTCGGGCCATGACGCCGGATCACCGCTGATCGCCGCGCACCGGATGCGCTGGATGGTCGGCGCACCGACCGAGGACACCATCTGCGCCATACACCTCATCCTCGAAGGGATCCCCCGCCGCTTCCCCCGGCTGCGGATCATCCACGCCCACCTCGGCGGTGCCCTGCCGATGCTGTTGCCGCGCGCCGATGACCATCTCCCGTGGGAGGCCCCGGACGTCGTGGAGAAGCCCACCGAGGCGGCGCGTCGTATGTGGTACGACACCGTCGCCCATGGACATGTCCCGGCTGTGCGCGCCGCGGCCGACTCCTACGGGGCCGACCGGCTGATGCTCGGCACCGACTTCCCCTACCAGAGCGGACAACGGCTGCGCCGGGCCGTCTCGTTCATCGAGGAAGCCCTCCCGCCGGAGCAGGCCGACGAAGTGCTGACGGCGGGCAGCGGTCTTATCCGGCGGATCGCCGCGTAGCGCGCGCCCGAGAGCCAACCCGGTCGCCTCAGCGCTGCGCGCCCTCCAGGAGCGCACAGAACCGGCGGCCGAAGAGGTAGGCATCCCCTGGCCAGCGCGCCGAGAGATAGCTGCCGTCCCGCACCACGAAAGCGGCGGTGTCATCGGTCGCGGTGCCGCGCGCGGAAAGGACCCTCGGCCCGCGCTCGAACTGCGCGCCAGGGTCGTCCAGCGCGGTCCTGACCTCGTCCTCCACATACGCCGGATACGTACGGTAGTAGCGGCCCAGCCGCCAGGCCGTGGCCAAATAGGCCGAGCGCTCCATGTACTTCGGCAGACAGGTCGTACGGCGGCTCGCCAGCACGCTACGGCCGGTGGACGCATCGCGGGTCCGCGCCGGCACCAGCACACCGTGGCAGATCGCCCCGACCGGCCGCTCCAGCGCCCAGAACCTGCCGACCTGCTGTTGCAGCACCTCCGAGCCCAGGTACTGCCGCATACCCGGCGCATGGCCACCCGGCAGGATCAGCCCGTCGTACGCCTCGGGGTCCAGCTCCGCCCACCCCACCGTCGCGGTGAACTCCTCGCTGTGGGTGAGCTCTTCGTAGAAACGCCGGGGCTCCGCCGCGGCGCCGAGCTGTCCGAAGAGCACGCCGGTCAGCAGCCGCGGGTCGCAGGCGGGCCGGGTGCCGGGCCGCTCGGTGGCGAAGACGACCTGATGACCGGCGTCGGTGAGCAGCCGCCAGGGCACCGCCACCTCGGTGACATCGACGTCGCGGTCCGGGACCGGCATCAGCACGCGCATCCGGACATCATCGCAGGCGCTCACCCGCTCCCCGCCGCCCCAGTCACCGTTCCGGGATCCGTTTTGGCACCCGCGGACAACTTTCAACTCGCTTTGAACGGGGCCGGGTTGGCGCTCCGTACTGGCCGGCAACCGAGCCTGAACCCAGGGTTCCAGGCCGAGGACAGGAGCCATGCATGTCCCGAAAGAGAACAGTCGGCCGACGTCAGAAGATCATCGTCTGCGTCAGCGCCGCGGCGCTGGTCGGCGGCATCGCCATCGCCACGACGGGCACGAGTCAGGCCTCGGTGGCGTGCGACGGACTGGCCACCGCCCTGAGCAACAACCAGAAGTTCATCGCCGATCAGCAGGCCCATCCGGACGCCCAGTCAGCGGCACGGATCGCCAACCGGCAGGCCGTGATCAAGGAGATCCAGGTCAAACAGCGGGCCGCCGGCTGCAGTGGAGGAGCGGGTGAGGGTGATGCCGCGGGCGCTCCACCGGCGGCGAACGAGCCGCCCGCTTCCAGCGCCCCGCCTGCCGCGAGCGCCCCGCCCGCCTCGCAGGCGCCGCCCGGGTCC
>NZ_QUAC01000146.1 GCF_003389455.1 Streptomyces inhibens
CGGCCCGGCGCGAGCCCGCCACGCAGCCGGACCGCCCCGCCGCGGCCCCGACCACCGCCACCTACGCCCAGGCCGCCCAGGCGCTCCGCCAGTTGGCCCGCAACGCCGCCCGGCAGCACGCCGCCCAGAGCACCCAGCGGGACGGCGTCCGGGCCGAAACGGCGGGCCCGCCCGGACAGCGGGCCGGCCGTGCGGCCCAGGGCGGTCAGGACGGTGACACCGGCCGGGGGAATGCCGAGGCGGCTGCCGAGCAGCGCACGGGCGACGCACCTCACGCCCGTACGGCCACCGCCGCCGGACCCGCGCTCCGTCCGGTCCCGGCGGCCGCCGCCGCCATCGCACCGTCCCGCCCCGCCGCATCCCGTGCGCTGGGCGGCTTCGACTTCTTCGGCACCGCGGCCGCCGACCAGCCCCGGCAGCTGACCGCGCCGCTGGAGGACGATCTGGCGGACGTCGTCGGCGACGAGGCCCTGGCGGAGCAGTCGGTGCGTGCGCAGACGCGTACGGGCCGGCACGCGGGGGACGCCGCGGCCGAGCAGGCCGACGGCGCGGCGGCCGGGGAGGCGACGGCGGGTGACCGGACCGCCGCCGACGAGCGGCCCGACGCCCTCGTGGCCGACGGCGAGACGACCACCGGCGTCGGTGCGGTCATCGATCTGACCGCACACGACGAGACCGAACAGCTCGACCTCGGCGAGCTGCGCAGCGCCATTTCCTGACACCGCGGCATCTGCCGCCCCACCCGTTCGACCGCTTGGCCCCCGAAGCTCCCACGAGTTTCCGGGGCCAAGCGGCTTTTCCGGCCGGCATGCCCCGGCTGCGTGGCCCACAACGGAGCCGGCACCGCCCTGGTGGCCCACAACGGAGCCGGCAACGCCCTGATCGGCACGGGCGCCGTTGTCCACAGGGTGTGGATGAAGTGTGCGGGCGTGAAGGAGCCGTGTGTCGCGTCTCAGATCCGCCGGCGTTCCGGGGCGAACGGCGTGCCGCTCGCCAGCCCGCGGCAGCCGACCACCAGCGCCTCGCCCAGGAAGCTGACGCCAATGCCGAGTTGGACGGGGCGGGCGTCTTCGTGCATCCCCATTTTCACCGCCAGCAGCCCGAAGCCGGCCATGCCGAGCAGGGATATGACGGCCACGGCGAACGTGCGGCCCGTATAGCGCTGCCAGAGGACGCCGTCCCGGTCGAACAGCTGGATGGTGGTGCCGCGCAGGGCGCCGAGCGCGCAGCCCAGGAGGGCGCCGGCGGTGGCCCAGGCGATGTCGCTGCCGGTCAGGTCCTCGGCCTTGGCCACGGCGAAGACGCCGATGGCGATGAGGACGACCGGTGGCGCGAACAGATCGCGGGCGTTGAGCGGTTCGCCTCGCAGCCGCTTGATGATCACGGCGATGACGGCGACGAGGATCAGCGCCGCGAGCAGCCAGCCGTTCATGGTTCCCCCTGGTTTTCGGTGCAGTGTCGATGCGGTGTCGTGTGGCGTCGGTGCGTTGGCGTGCGTTGACGTGCGTTGACGTGCGTTGACGTGGCGTGTCGTGCGGTGTCGTCGGTCTTCGTGGACGGCAGGGCAGCGGGCGGTAGCCGGAGCGGCGGCCGGATTATTTAGCTCGCTCGTGCCAAAAAATAATTTAGCGCGGGTGTGCCACAATCGCAATATGCCGAAGATCGTCGACCCCCGGGCCCGCCGCCGCGCCGTCGCCGAGGCCGTACTCCGCGTGGTGCGCCGAGAAGGGGTGGCGGGCGCGTCGCTCCGTAACGTCGCCGAGGAAGCGGGCCTGGCCATCGGGTCGGTCCGCCATTACTTCAGCGACCACGACGAAGTGATGATCTTCGCGATGCAGGAGCTCGGCGCCCGTATCGAGTACCGCGTGGGCAGCCATGCCGAGCGGCTGCTCGACCCCGGGGCGGCGGGCGAGCGCCGCACCCGCGCGGAGGAGCTGCTCGCCGAATTCCTGCCGTTGGACGACGAGCGCCGGGAGGAGGGCATGCTCTGGCAGGCATTCACGACCGCCGCCCGTACGCGCCCCGAACTGCGCCCGCACGCGGTCGAGTTGGAAGCCGGTATGCGGGATCTGCTGATGCGGATGCTGCGCGGCGGCCAGGAGGCGGGCAGCCTGCCGGAGGATCTGGACCTGGAGCTGGAGACGCTACGGCTGTCGGCCCTGCTCGACGGCCTCACCCTGCAGGCGACGCTGGAACCGGACCGGGTCACACCGGATCTGCTCCGCAGCGTCCTGCGCCGCCATCTCCAGAGCCTCCGCAAGGAGGAGGGGGAGCGGGGCGCCTGAGCGCCCAGGCACCCGGGGCACGTCCCAGCCCACCCGGAGAGTGTCGCCGCCGCCTACTTGTCGATGTCGCCGACGACGAAGAACAGCGAGCCGAGAATGGCGACCATGTCGGCGACCAGCGTGCCCGGCAGCAGCTCCACCAGCGCCTGGATGTTGTTGTACGACGCCGAGCGCAGCTTGAGACGGTAGGGGGTCTTGTCGCCCTTGGAGACGAGGTAGTAGCCGTTGATGCCGAGGGGGTTCTCGGTCCAGGCGTAGGTCGTACCCTCGGGAGCCTTCAGAACCTTGGGGAGCCGCTGGTTGATCGGCCCCGGCGGCAGCTCCGCGATCCGGTCCAGGCAGGCATCGGCAAGATCGAGGGAGTTGTGGCTCTGGTCCAGCAGGCACTCGAAGCGGGCCAGGCAGTCGCCCTCCTCACGGGTGACGACCTTGAGCGTGGACCGCAGCTCCCCGTAGGCGAGGTACGGCTCGTCGCGCCGCAGGTCGAAGTCGACACCGGAGGCGCGGGCGATCGGCCCGGAGACGCCGTACGCATGCACCGTCTCGGGCGCGAGCACACCGATCCCGCGGGTCCGGCCGCGGAAGATCTCGTTTCCCAGGACCAGGTTGTCGAAGACGTCCATACGGGAGCGCACATCGGCGACGGCCTGCCGGGCCCGGCCGAGCCAGCCCGCCGGCAGGTCCTCCTTGAGGCCGCCGACACGGTTGAACATGTAGTGCATCCGGCCGCCGGAGATCTCCTCCATGACGGTCTGGAGCTCCTCGCGCTCACGGAACGCGTAAAAGACGGGGGTGATCCCGCCCAGCTCCAGGGGGTACGAGCCGAGGAACATCAGATGGTTCAGCACGCGGTTCAGCTCGGCGAGCAGCGTCCGCGTCCACACGGCGCGCTCGGGCACCTCCATGCCGAGCATCCGCTCGACGCCCATCACCACGCCCAGCTCGTTGGAGAACGCCGACAGCCAGTCGTGCCGGTTGGCGAGCATGATGATCTGGCGGTAGTCGCGCGCCTCGAAGAGCTTCTCGGCGCCTCGGTGCATATAGCCGATCACCGGCTCGGCGTGCCGGATGCGCTCGCCGTCCAGGACGAGGCGCAACCGCAGCACACCGTGTGTGGAGGGGTGCTGCGGGCCGATGTTCAGCACCATGTCGGTGCTCTCCGCCGCGCCGCCGATGCCGACCGTCGTCTCCGTCATGGGAACAGTCTCGCAGCACGCCGTCCCGGGGCCCTCGTGGCCCTCAGGCGCCTCCGGGCTTGAGCAGTCCCGCACACCGGTCGCCCACCGGCTCCAGCAGCCAGCCGAAGCCGCCCAGGCCCGCCGGATCGGTCAGCTCCGCCCCCGAGCCGGCCGCGCTCAGGGCCCGTACGTAACCGGCCGGGTCGGTGGAGGCCAGGGCGAGCGGCGGGCGGCGGCCGTCCACTCCCAGGGCGTGCAGCGCCTCGCGCTGGGTCAGCCGCTCGGCCGACGGTCCGGCGCAGGCGTCCAGCGCGACATGCGCCGTGATGTCGCAGCTGCCGTCCGGGACGGGGTGCACCTCGCGGCCGTCGCGGAAGCCGGTGAGCGTGCCGAAGAGCGGGCGGCCGCCCCGTTCGTGCGCGTAGTCGGCGGCGACGGCGAGCCCGGCGCGCAGCGTACGGACGGCCCGCGCCCAGGCCTCGTCCCGGGGGCGGCCGATTTCGGCGCGGATCCCGGGGGCGGGGGCGCCGCCCGTGGTTGCGGTGTCTTCGGTGGCGTCCGCGGCCAGCGGCGGCGTCCACCACCGGCGCAGCCATTCCGCGTCCGCGCCGTCCACCGGCCCGCCCAGCCGTTCCGTGCCGTCGGCGCGTACGAGAACCCGGCGCGGCACTCCGTCCGCGTCCGTCTCCACGACGTCCACCGGCACATTGTCGAGCCATTCGTTCGCGAACAGCAGGCCGGTGACCGAGCCCGGGGCGGGCAGCTCGGCCAGCCAGCCGATCCGCGGGTCCAGGCCCTGAGGGCGGGCGGCGCGCTCGACGGCGTACGGGCGCAGCCGCGCGCCCACCTCGTCCGGCAGCGCGGCCAGTACGCCGGTCAGCAGCTCACCGCGCCCCGCGCCCACATCGACCAGCGTCAGCCCGTCCGGATGGCCGAGGGCGTCATCGACGCGGCACAGGAGGGTGGCGACGGCGCCGGCGTAGAGCGGGGAGACATGCACGGAGGTGCGGAAATGCCCGGCCGGGCCGGGGCCTCCGGGCCGGGTGTAGAAGCCGTCGTCCGGTCCGTACAGCGCCCGCTCCGTCGCATCCCGCCAGCCGCACCACTCGTTCATCACCCGCCCCACGGTACGGGCGGGCGCCGGCTCGCCCCTACGGGCTGGCGCACCAGCTGTCCCCGAGTCCGACACATTTGGCGCATAGAGTCTCCACCTTGGGGAGTACGCCCGGCGTACAGGATCGCTCCTCCGGTTGACTCGTACACCTATCCGCCCTGCCTACGCTGGGTTACGTGCAGCGCCTCTACGACTTCTTCCGCAGGCACCCGACGGGAGTGGACACCTTCTGGGCCGTCCTTCTCCTCGGGTTCAGCAGCCTGTGGCTCGTGTCCGAAGTCCGGGGCGTCCACCAGCCCATCGCCACGCTCTTCACCATCGGCCTCTGCCTCGTCATCGCGCTGCGCCGCAAATACCCCGAGAAGATGCTGCTGCTGACGGCCGCCATCGGCATCGGCCAACTGATCTTCGGCATCCCGTTCAATCCGGGCGACTTCGCGATGTTCGTGATCACGTACACCGTCGCGTCCGGCACCACCCGCTGGGCCTCCCGCTGCGCTCTTGCCGGCGCCCTCGTGGGTCCCGCCCTCTCCCTGTGGCGCTTCTCGGCGGGGCCCGCCGACCGGCCGGCGTGGGCCATGCCGTTCTTCACGGCGCTGCTCACCGTGCCCTTCGTGCTCGCCTGGGTGCTCGGCGACTCCATGCGCACCCGGCGCGCGTACTGGGCGCAGCTGGAGGAGAAGGCCGCCCGGCTGGAGAAGGAGCGCGAGGCGCAGGCCCGGATCGCGGTCGCGGCCGAGCGCGCCCGGATCGCCCGTGAGCTGCACGACGTCGTCGCGCACAATGTCTCGGTGATGGTCGTCCAGGCCGATGGCGCCGCCTACGTCCTGGATGCCGCGCCCGAACAGACCCGGCAGGCCCTGGAGACGATCTCCGGCACCGGCCGCCAGGCGCTGGCCGAGATGCGCCGGCTGCTGGGCGTGCTGCGCACCGGCGAACAGCCCGAGGGCGGCGAATACGTCCCCCAGCCGGGCGTCGAACAGCTCACCGACCTCATGGACCAGGTACGCGGCGCCGGACTGCCGGTCGACTTCCGGGTGGAGGGCGAGCCGCGGCCGCTGCCCAGCAGCGTCGAACTGACCGCGTACCGCATCGTCCAGGAAGCGCTCACCAACACCCGCAAACACGGCGGCCCCGACGTCGGCGCGACCGTCCGCCTCTCCTACAAGGACGACGATCTCGATCTGCTGGTCGAGGACGACGGACGCGGCGCGCAGCACGAGCTCTACGAAGAGGGCGGCGCGGACGGCCTCGGCCACGGCCTGATCGGGATGCGCGAGCGGGTCGGCATGGTCGGTGGCAGCCTGACGGCGGGGCCGCGGCCGGGCGGCGGCTTCCGGGTCAGCGCCGTACTGCCGCTCAAACCGACCCGGTGAGGGCATCGCCCGGCCTGGTAGGACGCGCCGACGAGTCCCACCCCACCGCACTCCACCCCGTACGCTCAGCCCACTCGTGCTCGAAGGGATCCCCCTGCCATGACCATCCGCGTGATGCTCGTCGACGACCAGATGCTGCTGCGCACCGGCTTCCGGATGGTGCTGGCCGCACAGCCCGACATGGAAGTCGTCGCGGAGGCGGGTGACGGTGTGCAGGCCCTGGAGGTGCTGCGCTCCACCAAGGTCGATGTGATCCTCATGGACGTCCGTATGCCGCATCTGGACGGGGTCGAGGCCACCCGCCGGATCTGCGAGGGCGGGCAGAGGGAAGGCGCCCCGAAGGTGCTCATCCTGACCACCTTCGACCTGGACGAATACGCCTTCTCCGCGCTGAAGGCCGGGGCCAGCGGCTTCATGCTCAAGGACGTGCCGCCCAACGAACTGCTCGCCGCGATCCGGGCGGTGGACAGCGGCGACGCGGTCGTCGCACCGTCCACCACCCGCCGGCTCCTCGACCGCTTCTCGCCGATGCTGCCCGCCACCTCCGCCGAATCGGCCCGCCCCGAGCTGGAACGGCTGACGGGCCGTGAGCGGGAGGTGCTGCTGCTGGTCGCCCAGGGCCTGTCGAACGGCGAGATCGCGGCACGGCTGGTGCTGTCCGAGGCCACCGTCAAAACCCATGTCGGCCGCATCCTCACCAAGCTGAACCTCCGGGACCGGGTCCAGGCGGTGGTGCTCGCGTACGAGACGGGGTTGGTGCGGGCCGGGGGAGCGGGGGCGTAGATCCTCGGGCGGTTGGGCGGGCGGGGCGGCGGGCGATGGGCGGGCCGGGCGGCGGACGTATCGGCGGACGGATCGGTCTACATACCGGCGGACGTCGGTCGACGCAGGGTTGACGGGGACACGTAAGGGGGAGCAGATTGGCGCGCGGTAAGGAAGCTTTCCTAACAGAAGGGTTCCCTCGTGCGCAGAAGAACTCTCGCTCTCGCCACCGCCTCCGGCGCCGCCCTGCTCGCCGCCGCGGCCCTCCCCGCCAGCGCCCAGCCCTCCGCACACGGCGCCATGACCACCGCCGCCAAGGGGGACGGCATCCAGGAAGGCACGGTCGGCGCGGCCGGCCTCCTGGCAAAGCTCAAGGACTGTTCGCAGCTCTCCCACGGCAAGTACCGCACGGACGAGGAGACTTCCGCCACCGTCCCGGTCTGCGGCAAGAACGGCGCGGTCTTCTGGAAGGCCGACATGGACATCGACTGCGACGGCCAGACCACCTCGAAGTGCAATGCCGACACCGACCCCTGGTACCAGGACGACACCGCCTTCCCCCAGTCCAACGGGCAGCCGCTGAACGCAGAGAAGCTGCCGTACGTGGTCGTGCCCAGCTCCAGCGGCATCTGGAACTACGCCTCGGCCGGCATCAAGGGCGGCGGCGTGGTCGCCGTCATCTATAACAACAAGGTCGAATACGCGGTCGTCGGCGACACCGGCCCCGACAAGATCATCGGCGAGGCGTCGTACGCGACCGCCAAGGGCCTGGGCATCGACCCCGACCCGGAGACCGGCGGCGTCGATTCGGGCGTCACCTACCTCCTCTTCAAGAACTCCAAGGCCTCACCGATCGAGAGCCACTCCGACGCGGTCAGCCGCGGCGACGCCCTCGCGAAGAAGTTCCTGCGGGACAACTGAGCGCGGCACGACGGCCGTAGAGCGACCGGACGGCGCCCCGGCCGCGGCACGCGCACAGCCTCAGCACCGCACAGCCTCAACGCCGCACGCCCTCAACGCAGCACGCCCTCAAGGAAGTCGCTGCCCAGCCGGGCCACCACCTGGAGGTCCAGCTGGTGCAGCACATAGCGCCCACGGCGCCGCGTCTGGATCAGCCCGGCCTTCTTCAGCATCGCGATATGCCGGGACACCTCCGGCGAGGTGATGCCGAACGCGGTCGCCAGCTCCCCCGTCGTATGCGGCCCCCGGGACAGCGTCCGGCACAGCTGCATCCGCATCGGGTGCCCCAGCGCCTCCAGCCGCTGCTGGACGAGTTCCAGCGCGGCCGGCGCCGGCAACTCCGGGCTGGCGACCGGGTACTGGAGCACCGGGCGCCATCCCGGGGCGTGGCTGAACAGCAGATGCGGCCAGCCGAACGACGTCGGCAGGAAGGTGACGCCCGGATCCGCGGCGTTCGCGAAGGCCGTCGTACGTCCCCGGGCAAGCTTGTCGACCAGGATGCGGGTGCTGCCGCTGCCACTGCCGTCCTGCGCGTCCTCCAGGGACAGCGCCCGCGATGTCGCGGACAGCGTCTCGGCCAGGCCCTTGTGGCGCAGCAGCTCGGTCTTGTGCCGGGCGTCGGCCGCCAGCTGGATGCTCACCCGCCGCCAGATGTCCCCGAAGAAGGCCTGCTCACAGTCCTCCAGCAGACGGCGCAGCCACACCCGCAGGCCGTCCGGGTCGGTGAGCATCCGGTCGGTGAAGGCCGCCTGCCGCGGGCCGCGCGCGGCGGCCATCTCCCGTACCCGGGCCCGCTCGTCGGCGTCGACGAGGGGCGACGGCGTGGGGCGGGTGTAGGCCGGCGAGCAGTTGATCTCGAACGCGGCGGCCACGAACCGCTCGTCGTCGATCTTGTCCAGCTCGTCCAGCTCCTCGGCCAGCGTCGCCCCGGGGCGGGCCGGCAGCAGGATGTCGGAACGGGAGGACCGCCACAGGAAATCCGCCTCGCACAGCCGGTCGGCAAGGTCGGTTTTCAGCCCCGCGTTGGTCGCGGTCACCCAGCCGTGCAGCCCGGGGTGGTGCCCCGGCTCGGACAACGCATGCAGCGCGGCGCCCAGCTCCGCCAAGGGGGAGGGCGAGAAGAGGATGCGCTCCGGCGGCAGCCCGGTGATGTCGATGACGTTGGCCATACGCCCATCATGCGCGAGGCCGCCACCTGCACGGTCGTCGATTGACGGCTCCCGTCAATCGACGCGCCCCGGGCCACCGGCCCGGCCCACAGTGAGGGGCATGAACGCCAGCCAGCAGCACCTCCTCGACACCTATCGCGCCGCCCGACGAGGCGAGGCGGCCCCACCGGACCCCGGCACCCATATCGCCCGCACCACCCGCGAAATCCACCGGTGGCATCGCTTCCAAGCCATCGTCGCTGCCCCCGGCGACCGGCTCCCGGCCCGCATCCGCCACGCCCTCCGCACAACCGTCGAGTCTCTTCTACGCACCCCTCCCCGCCGGCCGCTGCCCGAGACGACGCCCGCACCGGCGCCGAGGCCGCGCTCGGGTGCCATGCCGTGAACTCGGATGCCGTGCCCCGGCCACGGTGTGCCTCGGGCGCCGTGCCGTGAGCCGTTCCGCGCGCCGTCGCCGTCAGCCCTTGCGCCGGTCAGTGCGAAGGCAGATGCCGGGCGAAGAAGGCGTGCACGTAGTGGCGCACCGCGGGCACCGATTCGGCCGGGTCGATCGCGCCGATCAGCTTGATCCGGTTGTCGGCGGTCATCAGCCCGGCAGCCTGCAACTGGGGGACGATGGCGGCGTAGTCGGTGAACACCCAGTGCGTGGCGTTGTCGAGCTGTCGCCGGCGGGTGCATCCTCGCGAGTGGGCGAGCATGGCCGACCAGGAACGCTCCAACTCCTGCTTGTAGGAGAAGCCATCGGTCCCCAGCAGGAGCAACGGCCGGTCCACTCCGTATTGGGCGACCGGGAACAGCTTCCCTTCCTCGCCGGGCGTCTCCGGCGGGTGGTCCAGAAAGCCCTCCAGGTTGATCGCCGCGTCGATGCGGCGGTCCTCGTACATCGTCTCGGCCGCGGTGGTGCCGCCGGCCGAGTGGCCGTAGACACCCACCCGCCGCAGATCCAGTGCGCGACCGAGGTCCGCCGGCAACGGGCGCCCCGCCGCGTCGGGGTTCCGGCCGGCTGCCAGGACTTCCAGCTGGTCGAGCACGAACCGGGTGTCCGCGATCCGGGTGTCGATCACGGTGCGGAAGCGCTGCGGATCCGTCCGGGGATCTTCCCTGAAGACGGTCGTGCGGAAAGGCTCCTTCCGGTACGCCGTCGTGGTCGGGAACTCGACCTCACTGGCGTCGCCGGGGTGATCGATGGTCACCACCACATAGCCGCGGCTGGCCAGCTCTTCGGCGACGCCGGTGCCGACCGTGCGCGGGTCGCCGCCTCCCGGGCTGTACAGCAGCACCGGCCGCCGCACCGCCTGCGCGGGCGCACCCGTGTGCGCATGGGTCATGGTGGCCGCCCAGTGCACACCGCTCGCCGGCAGCCCCTCGTGGAAGGCGGGGTCGATCTGCGGGAACAGGCCCGCGGCACCCTCGGTCATCTGCGGTGCGAGCGGGTGGTCGCGGACGGTCCGGGCCGGATAGAACACCGAGACCATCACTTCCCGCACGGGGATCTCGGGCACCCACGGGTCGGGCCGGGAGCCATCGACCAGATACAGGGTGGTGAGCCCGATCCGGTACGGGCCGGTCGGCGCCGGCAGCCGTACGGTGACGTCGCCCGCGGTACGTGCCTGCGCGAGGCCCCCGCCGCCCGCGAGCAGCAGCGCGGCGGCCAGCGCGGCCGACTTGGCGACCGTACGCCGGTCCACCCCGGCGCCGCCCCCACCCCCGGGGACGGCACCGGGACCTTGCCCAGGCGCACCGGCCCGGCCTCCCCGCCCACCATCGCCGACCTTGCTGCGGAACATGGCTCTCCCCTTACGCCTCGGTGACTTCATGCCGCGTGGCTGCGCGCCTTGGAGCTGCGTGCCTTGTGGCTGCACGCCTCTGCGAGTGCGCGCCTCCGTGGCTGCACGCCTCCGCGACTTCACGCCTCTGTGGCTTCGGCCCTTGTGCCGTGCGGCGGCCCCTGAGTGAATGAAGGGGGCATGACCTGAAGGTGGCACCCGGCGGGGAGCACAGGCGAGGGTTCAGGGCCTGCCCGAAACGTTGGCGCAGCGCCACCAGGGAGAGTATTGACTCCTCCCTCTCGTGAACGAGGGGGATTCCTGGCTCACGTTGCCTGCGGCCCGGCGGACCAGCAGGTCTTACACGATCAGCACCAGCCGGGTACGAGACCAGCCCGGACGAGCATCACGCGGGCGGAGTTCTTGTCTCTGGGCGAGACGGCTCCGCACGCGCTGCACGTATACGTTCGCGTCGACAGAGGTAGTGCGTGCTTGGCTCTCGCTCCGCACTGCGCGCAGTCCATGGTGGTGTGCGCGGGGTTCACCAGGTGCACGGCACGGCCGTGCATGCGGCCCATCTCGACCAGGGCGGCCTTCGTGGCGCCGATCGCGGCATCAGCCGCCTTACGGGCCATGGTGGACTTGGCCAGGAACTTCGGACGGAAATCCTCCACCGCCAACGCATCATGATCGCGAACAACCTTCTTGGCCCTTCCCCAAGCTCTCGAACTCCGCTCGAGCAGGGGAGACCCCATTCGAGCGGTGTCCTGGCGTTGCCGGGCCACCTTCTTGTGCAGCTTCGCCGCCTGCTTTTGTGCCCGGCGGTAGCCCTTGGACCGGGTCTTTCCGCGCGGGGCGCGGCGCCGGGCCATTATCCGTTGGTAGTGCGCCAGGCGCTGTGTGGCTTTCTTTCCGTGCTCGGCGTGGGGAAGGTCGTGGGCTTCACTGGTGGTGGTCGCGGTCTCCTTCACGCCCCAGTCGATACCGATCACCGCACCCGTGGCGGGCAGGGTCTCGGCGGGGGCCGGGACGACAAAGGACGCGTACCAATGTCCGATGCTGTCGCGGTACACGCGGACGCTGGACGGGGGCTCGGGAAGTTCTCGCGACCACACCACCGTCAAGGCGACGCCCCCGGCCAGGTGCAGACGGTCGTTCTTGAGCCGGAATCCGCGCTGCGTGTAGTTCAGGCTCGGGTCTGCCTGGTGCTTCTTCTTGTACTTCGGCATCCCGGCCCGCTGACGCATCGGCAACCGGGCCTTGATGTCCCCCAGCGCCTTGGCGCGGGACTTGGCGAAATCGCGAATGAGCTGTCCCCCAGCTACCGCTGGGAGGTGCCCCCAGCTGAGGAACGCTGGACCCCTCACGCAGCCACGCCATGCGGGTGCGGGCCTGTGTCAGCATCTTGTCCAGCCGTGCCGGTCCGCACTTCTCCTCTTCGGCGTACGCCTTCTTCGACCGGGCGCAGCACTCGTTCCACACCCAACGACACCGCGCCCATTCCTCTTCAAGCGCGGCCCGTGCGGTGGACGACACACGAAGCCGGTAGGTCCACCGGGCATGCCCAAACTCCCCGCGCCTCTTCTCTTCCGTCGCCACGAATATCAACCCCTCTGGGAGGACTGACAGTTGAGAGCTCTGATCCCATCCCGTCCGCCTCACCACCGCGGTGGTTGGACACCGAACCGCCCTGCCGGCGATTCGGCTACCCCTGCCCTGCTCCGCAGGAGTCCGGTTCTCCCCCGCAAGCGGGAGGTACCCCCACCCCGGCCTGAACGCCGGGACCTCCTCGGAGGGGCCCGGTGATCCGGATCCACTTCACGGCCGCCGACTTCGCCCGGGTCCGGTTCGCGTCCCGGCCGGCCCCGTTGCAGGAGCTGAACGCGGCGTTCAGCAAGATGTGCCGCCCCGACGACGCATTGCTCTTCGGTCGCTGGAGACAACGGGTGCTCCGGTCCTTGCCGGTCAGCGTCGTGCCGCTGGGGGACCTGGTCCCCGCGGACGAGGCCCCCAAGTTCATCGATGTGTTCAGCGACAGCCTGGAGGAGGGACTGGAAACCGTCCGGGCGTCGCCCCCGGACCTGGTCCGCTCCGAGATCGAGCGCGTGTATGCCGAGCGCCCCTCCCCGGCCCCGCTGTGGATCCGCGACCTGCACCGGGGAGACGCCGAGGCCTGGCAGATCCTCGGCCGTGCACAGCGTGCGGCCTTCGATACGGTGCTGCGTCCCGCGTGGCCCTTGGTGCAGGACCTGCACCAGACGGAGTTCACCCGCCATGCCCTGGCCGTGGCCGAGCACGGTATCGGCGCCGCACTCGCCGAACTCCTGCCCGGCGCCCGGCTGGACGAGGACGTCTGGGAGCTGGAGGCACCCTTCGAGCAGGACATCAAGCTGCGCGGTCGTGGTGTGCTGCTACTGCCCACCTTCCACTGGACCGGCCACCCCCTCCTCGCCGACCTGCCCGGTCACCCCCTGGCCGTCACCTACCCGGCCGGTCCGGGAGTGCCGCTTCCACTCGACGGGGCGGGCCGCACGGACGACGCACTGGCCGGGGTGCTCGGACGGACCCGCCTCGACATCCTGCTCGTGCTCGCGGAAGAACACACCACCAGCGAGCTCGCCCGACGCCTGCGCGTCAGCAATGCCACCGCCTCCGCCCACACCGCCGCGCTACGCGGCGCGGGCCTGATCACCACGGTCCGCGCCGGACGGGCGGTCCTGCACCAACGCACTGCTCTGGGAAGCCTGTTGGTTCGGCGACGTGGCGGACCAGACCGGCGCGGGCCTCACCCCGCTCCCTGACGCGTCCCTCCCGGCTCACCGCCCACACGCCCCACCAAGCCCACGAACTCCGCGACCGCCGCACGCACATCGTCGGCCGTCCAGTCCAGGGCGGACGCGCCGACCTTCACCTCCGTCAGTGCCACTCCGGGCGGTCCGGCCGCGCCCGGCTCGTACCACCTGCGGAACAGCGTCGTCCTGGTCTCCTCCGCCTGTCGTACGACGGCCTCGTTCAGCACCTCGGGTGGGTGCGGCAGCCACACCTGGAACTCATGGGTGTGCGGAACCTGCGGGTGCACCCTGAACCACGGCACGCCGGCGTCGGCCAGGCTGTCTTGCAGTGCCCGCGCCACCACCTTCGCGTGCGCCACGTAGTCCGGCAGCCGCGGTAGTTCGCGGTCCAGGCCGGACAGCGCGGCCAGCGCGGCCGGCCACTGCTGGAACAGCTGGCCGCCATAGCGGTGCCGCCAGGCCCGTGCCTCCGCCACGAAGTCCTCGGTGCCCGCGAGGGCGGCGCCCGATATGCCGTCCAGCGACTTGTAGTAGGAGACATACACACTGTCCGCGAGGGCCGCGATCTCCGGGAGGGTGCGGCCGAAGTGCGGGCCGCACTCCCATAGCCGCGCGCCGTCGAAGTGCACCACCGCATCGCGCTCCCGCGCCGCCGCCACGGTCGCGGTCAGCTCGTCCCACTCCGGCAGCACGAATCCGGCGTCCCGCAGCGGAAGTTCGAGCGCAAGGGTCCCGAACGGCTCCTGGAGGTCGTATAGCTCCGCGGCGGTCGGCAGTCGCGGTGCGCTCGTCGGATGCACCATGCGCAGCCCGCTGACCACCGCATAGGCATCGCGCTCATGCACCTCCAGATGCGACAGCGGATGGCCGGCGACAGTGGCGTTGCCCGTACGCCCCGCCCAGCAGCGCAGCGCCACCTGCTGGGCCATCGTGCCGGTCGGGAAGAAGGCGGCGGCCTCGGTGCCCAGGGCGTCCGCGGTCCGGCGTTCCAGCTCGCCGACTATGCCGTCCTCGTTGGCGTAGATGTCGATCCAGTTGTCCAGGTCGTAGGCGGCGGGAGCGTCGGCCACCAGGCGGTTCAGCCGCTCGCGGACCGTGTCGATCGGCGGGCCGCCCGCCAGCACCCGCTCCGAGCCACGGAAGGCCGCGAGCCTCCGCGCCCGTGAGACCGGAGCCCCCGCCGAGCCACTCACAGCAGAGCCCGCCGAGCCGCTCGCGGAAGCGCCCGTCGAGCCGTCCACCGGAGCGACCGGCGAGCCGTCCGCCGCAGCGACCAACGCACTGTCCGCCAAGCCGTCCGCCGAAGCGCTCGCCGAAGCCCTCGCCGGGCCGTCCGCCGCGCCGCCTGGAGCATCACCCGGACCGCCGCTCGAAGCCCCCACCGGGCCGTCCACCGGGCCGTCCGCCGAGCCGTCCGCCGAGCCACTCGTTGCGCCGTCCGCCGAAGTGTCCGCCGGGCCGACCGCCGGGCCGACCGCCGCGCCGTTCGAAGCGCCATCCGTCTCACCGCCGCCCGAAGCGTCCCGCCAGGTCCCGCCCGGAACGCCTCCGCCTTCTTCTTCCCTCATGTGCCTCACATGCCCCCCTGCCTGCCATTCCTCGCGTGCTTTTCGCGCGCCGTTGCCCCGATCATGACGCAGCCCGTCGCGGGCCCGCGACCCCTGTGGATAACTCACGAAAGAGACCCCCGTCTCACCCTCCGTACAGCTCTCAAGCCCGCCGGAAACGCTCGCGTAGCATGGCGAGGAATCGTCCGGTACCCCCCGCGGACTGGAACGGAAGGCCATCGCCGCGTGAACGCAATTCCACCCATCGAGGCCCAGGACCGCCCCGCCCGGCTGACCGTCGGAGTCGTCGGCGCGGGTCGTGTCGGGCCCGCCCTCGCCGCGTCGCTGCAGCTCGCAGGGCATCGCCCGGTTGCCGTGTCGGGAGTCTCCGACGCCTCCGTACGACGCGCCGCCGAGCTGCTGCCCGACGTTCCGCTGGTCCCCCCGGCCGAGGTGCTCGCCCGCGCCGAGCTCGTCCTGCTGACCGTCCCCGACGACGCCCTCGCCGACCTGGTGAGCGGCCTCGCGGAGACCGGCGCCGTACGGCCCGGCCAGCTGCTGGTGCACACCTCGGGGCGCTACGGAACGGCGGTGCTGGACCCGGCCACCCGGGCCGGCGCTCTGCCGCTCGCGCTGCACCCGGCCATGACGTTCACCGGCACCTCCGTGGACGTCCAGCGGCTGGCCGGCTGCTCGTTCGGTGTGACCGCGCCCGAGGAGCTGCGGATGGCCGCGGAGGCGCTGGTCATCGAGATGGGCGGGGAGCCCGAGTGGATCGCGGAATCCGCCCGTCCGCTCTACCACGCGGCGCTCGCCATCGGTGCGAACCACCTGGTCACGCTCGTCGCCCAGTCGATGGAGCTGCTGCGCGACGCGGGTGTGCAGGCCCCGGACCGGATGCTGGGCCCGCTGCTCGGCGCCGCCCTGGACAACGCCCTGCGGTCCGGTGACGCCGCGCTGACCGGCCCGGTCGCACGCGGAGACGCGGGCACCGTCGCCGCCCATGTGACCGAGCTGCGCCGGCACGCGCCACAGAGCGTCGCCGGGTATCTCGCCATGGCCCGGATGACCGCGGACCGGGCGCTGGCCCACGGTCTGCTCAAGCCGGAACTGGCCGAGGACCTGCTCGGCGTGCTCGCCGACCCCGACGAGGGCCCCGCTCCCGGCACCTCCGGCCCGGCCACCGACGCCCCCGACGACGGCCCCGAAGGAGGCGACCGATGACCTCCTCCCCGATGAGCCCGCCCCCGGGCCCGGACGCGCCGTCGCCCTCCCGGCCCGTCCACCTGGTCCACACCGCCGCCGCCCTCCGTGACCTGCCGCGCGGCACCGGCGCGCGCGGCGTCGTCATGACCATGGGAGCGCTGCACGAGGGCCACGCGATCCTGATCCGCACCGCCCGTCGCCGGGTCGGGCCGCAGGGCCAGGTCGTCGTCACGGTCTTCGTCAATCCGCTGCAGTTCGGGGCGGGCGAGGACCTGGACCGCTATCCGCGCACCCTGGACGCGGATGTCGAGCTGGCCACCGCGGCGGGTGCGGACGTGGTCTTCGCCCCGTCGGTGGACGAGGTCTATCCGGGCGGCGAGCCCCAGATCCGGATCGCTGCCGGCCCCATGGGCACCCTCCTGGAGGGCGCCAGCCGCCCGGGCCACTTCGACGGCGTGCTGACCGTCGTCGCCAAGCTGCTGCATCTGACCGCCCCCGACATCGCGTTCTACGGGCAGAAGGACGCCCAGCAGCTCGCCGTCATCACGCGGATGGCCGCCGACCTCAACTTCCCCGTCGAGATCGTCGGCGTCCCCACGGTGCGCGAGGACGACGGGCTCGCCCTGTCGAGCCGTAACCGCTACCTCTCCTCCCCGGAGCGGCACACCGCGCTCGCGCTGTCCGCGTCGCTGTTCGCGGCCCGCGACCGGCTCGCCGCCGAGGAGGCGCTGCGCGCCCGCGCCGCCTCCACGGGCCACCCGGCGCAGGACCGCTCCGCGGCGCTGGCCG
>NZ_QUAC01000152.1 GCF_003389455.1 Streptomyces inhibens
CGCGAACGGCCCGGCCGGAGGGGCGTATCCCCTCCGGCCGGGCCGGCCGGTGTGTGTGCGGATCCGTCAGATCTCGCCGCGGAGCTTGGCGAGCGCCTCCGCGAGGATCGCCTCACCGTCGGCGTCGCTGCGGCGCTCCCGGACGTAGGCGAGGTGGGTCTTGTAGGGCTCGGTACGCGGCGGGTCCGGCGGGCTGTCCCGGTCCTTGCCTGCCGGGAAACCACAGCGCGGGCAGTCCCAGGTCTCCGGAACCTGCGCATCGCCGGCGAAGCTGGGCTGCGTCTCGTGCCCGTTGGAGCACCAGAAGGAGATGCGGATGCGCGGCGCGGACTCGCCGCGCTCGGCCTCCCCCATCGGCCCCGCCCCGACCCGACTTCCTCGGATCGCGTTGCCACTTGCCACGGTCGTAACTCC
Organism: Streptomyces inhibens; assembly: GCF_003389455.1. Lineage (GTDB taxonomy): Bacteria > Actinomycetota > Actinomycetes > Streptomycetales > Streptomycetaceae > Streptomyces > Streptomyces inhibens. The sequence goes on from NZ_QUAC01000152.1 coordinate 415, forward strand.
CTGCGTAATGGTGCTGCCACGCTTTCACAGCAGCTGCGCTGCGGAACGCCCCAGTCTACGTAAGGCCCAACGCGCGTCCAGTGAGCGGAGTTACCCCTCCTAGGACGCCGCCCTCATGATAGGCCGCGCCTCCGACGGTATGTCAGTTACCGAGCTTCATCAGTACGCCAAGGACCACAATGCAGGCGAACCACAGCAGACCGATCACGATGGTGATGCGGTCCAGGTTCCGCTCGGCGACCGAGGAGCCGCCGACCGAGGACTGCATACCGCCACCGAACATGTCGGACAGGCCGCCACCCTTTCCCTTGTGCATGAGCACCAGCATCATCAGCAGCAGACTGAAGACGATGAGGGCGATCGAGAACCCGATGACCACGGCTGGACCAACTCTCTAGGACTGACGGACGGGCGTATGGAACAACATGTACGAAACAAATGGTGCGGGGCCGGGGACGGCGCTGCTGCACCGGTCCCGGCCCCGACAGGGTACGACGAGGGCTCCCCCTCGTCATAGCTGCTACTGGTCGCGGAAGCGGACGATCTTCACAAACTCGTCCGCGTCGAGCGCCGCGCCGCCGATCAGCGCGCCGTCGACATCCGGCTGCGCCATGATCGCCGCGACATTGCCGGACTTGACCGAGCCGCCGTACTGGATGCGGACCTTGTCGGCCAGCTCCTGGCTGTAGAGCTCGGCGAGGCGGCCGCGGATCGCACCGCAGACCTCCTGCGCGTCCTCGGGGGTGGCGACCTCGCCGGTGCCGATGGCCCACACCGGCTCGTAGGCGATCACGATCGTCTCGGCCTGCTCGGCCGGGATGTCCTTGAGACCGCCGTCGACCTGGGCGAGGGTGTGCGCGACCTGGTTGCCGGCCTTGCGGACGTCCAGGCCCTCGCCGACGCACAGGATCGGGGTAAGGCCGTGCTGGAAGGCAGCCTTGACCTTAGCGTTGCAGATCTCTTCGTTCTCGCCGTGGTACTGACGGCGCTCGCTGTGGCCGACGGCCGCGAACGTGCACTTGAGCTTGGCGAGCATCGCGCCGGAGATCTCACCGGTGTAGGCACCGGAGTCGTGCGCGGAGAGATCCTGCGCGCCGTACTTGATCTTGAGCTTGTCGCCGTCGACCAGCGTCTGCACCGAGCGGAGGTCGGTGAAGGGCGGCAGGACCGCGACCTCGACGGCGTCGAAGTCCTTGTCGGCGAGGGCGAAGGCGAGCTTCTGGACGTGCGCGATGGCCTCAAGGTGGTTGAGGTTCATCTTCCAGTTGCCCGCCATCAGCGGGATGCGGCCGTTGTTGAGAGCGGTCACGGTGTTTCAGTCCTCCAGAGCGGCAAGGCCGGGGAGCGTCTTGCCTTCGAGGTATTCGAGGCTGGCGCCGCCACCGGTCGAGATGTGGCCGAAAGCATTCTCGTCGAAGCCCAGCAGCCGGACCGCGGCGGCACTGTCACCACCGCCGACGACGGTGAAGGCGTTCGAGTCCAGCAGACCCTGCGCGACGGCCTTGGTGCCGCCGGCGTAGTCGGGGTGCTCGAACACGCCCATCGGGCCGTTCCAGAAGACCGTGCCCGCGTCGGCGAGCTTCGCGGCGTAGAGCTCGCGGGTCTTCGGTCCGATGTCCAGGCCCTCCTCGTCGGCCGGGATGGCATCCGCGGCAACGATCTTGGGGTTGGCCGGGGCCTTGGTCTTCAGGTCCGGGAATTCGGCCGAAACCAGCACATCGACGGGGAGGACGAACTCCACGCCGCGCTTCTCGGCCCGCGCCAGGTACTCCAGGCACGCCGGGACCTGGTCCTCCTGGAGCAGCGAGATACCGACCTCGTGGCCCTTGGCCTTGAGGAAGGTGTACGCCATGCCGCCGCCGACCAGGATGCGGTCGGCCTTCTCCAGCAACTGGTCGATGACGGCGAGCTTGTCGGAGACCTTGGCGCCGCCGAGCGCGACCACGTACGGGCGCTTGACGTTCTCGGTCAGCTTCTTCAGGACGCCGACCTCGGTGGCGATCAGGTCGCCGGCGGCGTGCGTAAGGCGCTGGGGCAGGTCGTAGACGGAGGCGTGCTTACGGTGCACGGCGCCGAAGCCGTCGCCCACGTACAGGTCCGCCAGGGCGGCGAGCTGGTCGGCGANGCCGAAGCCGTCGCCCACGTACAGGTCCGCCAGGGCGGCGAGCTGGTCGGCGAAGGCGCCGCGCTCGGCGTCGTCCTTGCTGGTCTCGCCCGCGTTGAAGCGGAGGTTCTCCAGGACGGCCACCTGGCCGTCGGCCAGGCCCGCGGTCACGGCCTGGGCGGACCCGCCGACCGTGTCGGTCGCGAAGGCCACGTCCTGACCGAGGATCTCGCCCAGCCGCTCGGCGGCGGGGGCCAGCGAGAAGGCCGGGTCCGGGGCGCCCTTGGGGCGGCCCAGGTGCGAGGCGACGATCACCTTGGCGCCGAGCTCGGCGAGCCTGGCGATCGTCGGGGCGACGGCGCGGATCCGGCCGTCGTCGGTGATGGTGGTGCCGTCCAGCGGCACATTCAGGTCGGCGCGGACAAAGACTCGCTTGCCGGCGACGCCTTCGGTGGCGAGGTCGTCGATCGTCTTCATGGTGACTCCGTGACTCTGTTCGGAAAGTCAGTCATAGCACGGGGCCCGTACGACGCTTCATCGCGTCGTACGAGCCCCGCCCTTACATCCGTGGTGACTTAGCGGTCAGACACCGGTCAGAGCTGGCCGCCGACGAAGACGGTCAGGTCCACCAGGCGGTTGGAGTAGCCCCACTCGTTGTCGTACCAGCCGACGACCTTGATCTGCGTGCCCTGAGCCATCGTCAGCTTCGAGTCGAAGGTGCAGGAGGCCGGGAAGTTCACGATGTCCGAGGAGACGATCGGGTCCTCGGTGTACTCGAGAATGCCCTTGAGCTGGCCCTCGGCGGCCTTCTGGAAGGCGGTGTTGATCTCGTCCTTGGTGACCTCGCGGTCGAGCTCCAGGACCAGGTCGGTGACCGAGCCGGTGGGGACGGGCACGCGCATGGCGATGCCGTCCAGCTTGCCCTTGAGCTGCGGGAGGACCAGGGCGGTGGCCTTGGCGGCACCGGTCGAGGTCGGGATGATGTTCTCCGCGGCGGCGCGGGCGCGGCGCAGGTCGCTGTGCGGGAAGTCCAGGATGCGCTGGTCGTTGGTGTAGGCGTGGACCGTGGTCATCAGGCCCTTGACGATGCCGAAGCTCTCGTCGAGCACCTTCGCCATCGGCGCCACACAGTTGGTGGTGCAGGAGGCGTTGGAGATGACGTGGTGCTTGGCCGCGTCGTACTTGTCGTTGTTGACGCCCATCACGATCGTGATGTCCTCGTCCTTGGCGGGCGCGGAGATCAGGACCTTCTTGGCGCCGGCCTTGATGTGCTTCTCGGCGTCGGCCTTCTTCGTGAAGATGCCGGTCGACTCGATGACGATGTCGGCGCCGAGCTCGCCCCAGGGGAGGTTCGCCGGGTCGCGCTCGGCCATCGTCTTGAAGGTCTGGTTGCCGACCGTGATGGTGTCGTCGGTGTGGCTGACGTCCTGCTTGAGACGGCCCAGGATGGTGTCGTACTTGAGCAGGTGGACCAGGGTGGCGTTGTCGGTCAGGTCGTTGACACCGACGATCTCGATGTCCGCACCCTGCTCCAGGAGCGCGCGGAAGTAGTTACGACCAATGCGGCCGAATCCGTTGATGCCTACGCGGATCGTCACGAACCGATCTCCTCGTTGGTGCGCCGGCGCAGTTACCGGCGAGCTGTATGGGATGTCCCCGACCGCCCCCGACCCTACCCCTTGGACGAGACGTACGTGACATTGACATCGACGACCAAAGATGCTCAAGCGAGCGGCCCCGAGCTCCTCTGACTGCCGTCCGTACGCACCCCCTCCTGACGTCTGCACGCACGCGCCCCCGGCACCCATTACGGGCGCCGGGGGCGCGTGGGGAGAAGGATCGGCTCCGCTCAGCCGACCATGCCTTCGGCCAGCTCCTCGGTGAGGTTGGATTCGGTGCCGGGGATGCCGAGGTCCTGGGCGCGCTTGTCGGCCATCGCCAGGAGGCGCCGGATCCGGCCGGCGACGGCGTCCTTCGTCAGCGGCGGGTCGGCGAGGGCGCCGAGCTCCTCCAGGGAGGCCTGCTTGTGCTCCATGCGCAGCCGGCCGGCCGCCGCCAAGTGCTCGGGGACCTCCTCGCCGAGGATCTCCAGGGCGCGCTGGACCCGGGCGCCCGCGGCGACCGCGGCGCGCGCCGAGCGGCGGAGGTTGGCGTCGTCGAAGTTGGCGAGGCGGTTGGCAGTGGCCCGGACCTCGCGGCGCATCCGCCGCTCCTCCCAGGCCAGCACCGACTCATGGGCGCCGAGCCGCGTCAGCAGCGCGCCGATCGCGTCACCGTCACGGACGACGACGCGGTCCACGCCGCGCACCTCACGGGCCTTGGCGCCGATGCCCAGCCGGCGGGCGGCGCCGACCAGTGCGAGGGCCGCCTCGGGCCCGGGGCAGGTGACCTCCAGGGAGGAGGAGCGGCCGGGCTCGGTGAGCGAGCCGTGGGCGAGGAAGGCCCCGCGCCAGGCCGCCTCGGCGTCGCAGGTCGCGCCGGAGACCACCTGCGGGGGCAGGCCCCGGATGGGTCGGCCGCGGCCGTCGACCAGGCCGGTCTGCCGCGCCAGCTGATCGCCGCCGGCCACCACCCGTACGACATAGCGGCTGCCGCGCCGCAGGCCGCCGGGGGCCATCACCACCAGGTCGGAGCTGTGCCCGAAGATCTCCAGGATGTCCTTGCGCAGCCGCCGGGCAGCGATGCCCGTGTCCAGCTCCGCCTCGATCACAATGCGTCCGCTGACCAGGTGCAGACCACCCGCGAACCGCAGGATCGACGAGACCTCCGACTTCCGGCAGCAGGTCCGGGTGACGGGGAGCCGGGAAATCTCATCCTTCACCGCAGCCGTCATCGCCATGGGCCGATCCTTCCATGCATCCGAAAAATACGGTCGTACGCGGCTGCCAGCAGCTCCGGGTCGTGCCGGTCGGGGGCTCCCCCGGCGCTCGACCGGGCGTCGTCTCCTTGTGCGGCGACCGCCGCCAGCTCGACCTCGCTGCCGACAAGCTGCTTGGCGGCAACCGTCAGACCTTCGATGTCGGGCACGGCGGCCTTGTCGGCCAGCACCACGTCGAAGGCGAGTTTAGGGGCGTGTCGGGCCAAAACCTCCAAATGACGCTGCGGTGAGAAGCCATCGGTTTCGCCCGGTTGGGGCGCAAGGTTGAGCGAAAGGACTTTTCGGGCCTTGGTCTCCTCCAGCGCCTCGCGCAGTTCCGGCACCAGCAGATGCGGGATCACGGACGAGAACCAGGAGCCGGGGCCGAGCACCACCCAGTCGGCGTCGCGCACCGCGGCCACCGCCTCGGGGACGGCCGGCGGGGCCTTTGGGACCACATGGACGGACTGCACCTCGCCGCGTGTGAGCGCGACGGTGGCCTGGCCGCGGACCGTGGTGATCTCGTCCGGGCGCTCCGCGTCATGACCCCTGACCTCGGCCTGGAGTTCGAGCGGCACCGCCGACATGGGCAGCACCCGGCCGTGCGCGCCGAGCAGCTTGCCGACCAGGTCGAGCGCCTGGACATGGTCGCCGAGCTGCTCCCACAGGGCGACGATCAGCAGATTGCCGACGGCGTGGTCGTGCAGCTCGCCCTCGCTCTGGAAACGGTGCTGGATGACCCGGGCCCAGGTCTGGCCCCAGTCGTCGTCACCGCACAGCGCGGCCAGCGCCTTGCGCAGATCGCCGGGCGGCAGCACGCCCAGCTCGTCGCGGAGCCGGCCGCTGGAGCCGCCGTCGTCGGCGACCGTGACCACAGCGGTCAGATCGCCGGTGATGCGGCGCAGCGCGGCCAGCGAGGCGGACAGGCCCATGCCGCCGCCGAGCGCCACCACCTTGGGGGTGGCGCCCTTCGTCATACGGCCGCTGGGGACGAATCTGCGGACCCGGCGCAGCCGTGGCGTGCGCCCGCTCACTCGCGCCCCATGTCCCGGTGGACGACGACCGTTTCCACCCCTTCGGAGACCAGACGGCGGGCGAGCTTCTCGGACATCGCGACGCTGCGGTGCTTGCCGCCCGTGCAGCCGACCGCGATGGTCACATAGCGCTTGCCCTCGCGGCGGTAGCCCTCCGCGACGATCCGCAGCAGCTCGGCGTAGCCGTCCAGGAACTCCTTGGAGCCGGGCTGGCTGAAGACGTAGTTGGAGACCTCGTCGTTGAGGCCGGTGAACGGCCGCAGCTCGGGGACCCAGTGCGGGTTGGGGATGAAGCGGCAGTCGATGACCATGTCGGCGTCGACCGGCAGGCCGTACTTGAAGCCGAAGGACATGACCGTGGCGCGCAGCTCGGGGACCTCTTCGCCGGCGAACTGGGCGTCCAGCTTGGCGCGCAGCTCGTGGACGTTGAGGCTGGAGGTGTCGATGACCAGGTCGGCGTCGCCGCGCAGCTCGCGCAGCAGATCACGCTCGGCGGCGATGCCGTCGACGATCCGGCCGTCGCCCTGGAGGGGGTGCGGGCGGCGTACGGACTCGAAGCGGCGCACCAGGGCCTCGTCGGAGGACTCCAGGAAGACGATGCGGCGCTTGACGTTCTGCGCGTCGAGGGTGGCCAGCGACTCCTTGAGGTTGGCGAAGAAGCGGCGGCCGCGGACGTCGACGACGACCGCGATCTTGGCGACATTGCCCTGTGAGCGGGCGCCCAGGTCGACCATCGGCGGGATCAGCTCGGGCGGGATGTTGTCGACGACGAACCAGCCGAGGTCCTCCAGGCACTTCGCGGCCGTGCTGCGGCCGGCGCCGGACATCCCGGAGATGATCACCAGCTCGGGGATCGCGGCGCTCTCGCCCTGGTCGGTCGTGCCCGTACTCACCTGTGCACCGTCTCTCTCGGTTTCCTGCTCTTCGTGCGGAGTGCTCATCGGTCCTGCCCCCGTTCTGATGACAACGCGGCCGGCGGGGCCCCGTCATCCTCAATGATCTCTCCTGTGGCGGTGTTCACCGCGGGGGCGGACGGTGCCGCTCCCGCCAGCGCGGCGGCGACCGTCTCCGCGGTCTTGCGGCCGACGCCCGGTACCTCGCAGATCTCGTCGATCGTGGCGGCCCGCAGCTTCTTCAACGAACCGAAGTGCTTGAGCAGTGCCTGGCGGCGGGTGTCGCCCAGCCCGGCGACGGCGTCGAGCGGGGAGGCCTTCAGCCGCTTGGTGCGCTTGCTGCGCTGGTAGCTGATGGCGAAGCGGTGCGCCTCGTCGCGGACGCGCTGGAGGAGGTAGAGGCCCTCGCTGCTGCGCGGCAGCACGACCGGGTCGTCGTCCTCGGGCAGCCAGACCTCCTCCAGGCGCTTGGCCAGACCGCAGACGGCGACGTCGTCGATGCCGAGCTCGTCCAGGGCCCGGCGGGCGGCCGCGACCTGCGGGGCGCCGCCGTCGACGACCACGAGCTGGGGCGGGTAGGCGAACCGCTTGGGGCGGCCGTCCTCGTCGAGCGGGCGGCCGGCCGTGGGGTCCGGCTCCGGGCCGTCCGGGCCCGCCGTGACGGTGGCGTTCGCGATGCCGTTGTCGTCCACGCGGGCGTCGGCGGCCGGCTCCTCCGTCCACTCGCCGGACTTCTGCTTCTCCTGGAGGTAGCGCTTGAAGCGACGGCCGATGACCTCGTGCATGGAGCGGACATCGTCCTGGCCCTGGAAGGTCTTGATCTGGAAGCGGCGGTATTCGCTCTTCCGGGCGAGGCCGTCCTCGAACACCACCATCGAGGCGACGACGTCATCGCCCTGGAGGTGGGAGATGTCGAAGCACTCGATGCGCAGCGGCACCGAATCCAGGCCGAGGGCCTCGGCGATCTCCTCCAGGGCACGGGAGCGGGTGGTCAGGTCGGAGGCGCGCTTGGTCTTGTGCAGGGCCAGCGACTGCTGGGCGTTGCGCGCGACCGTGGCCATCAGGTCCTTCTTGTCGCCGCGCTGCGGGATGCGCAGCGAGACCTGGGAGCCGCGGCGCTGGGAGAGCCACTGCGCGACCGGCTCTACGGGCTCGGGGAGCGCCGGGACCAGGACTTCCTTGGGGACGGCGTCGCCCTGCTCCTCGCCGTAGAGCTGCTGGAGGGCGTGTTCGACGAGGTCGCCGGTGGTGACGGCCTGCACCTTGTCGGTGACCCAGCCGCGCTGGCCGCGCACCCGGCCGCCGCGGACGTGGAAGATCTGGACGGCGGCTTCCAGCTCGTCCTCGGCGACGGCGATCAGATCGGCGTCGGTGGCGTCGGCGAGCACCACGGCGCTCTTCTCCATGGCCCGCTTGAGCGCCCCTATGTCGTCGCGCAGCCGGGCGGCGCGTTCGTACTCCATCTCCTCGGCGGCGTCCTGCATCCGACGCTCCAGGCGGCGGATGTGGGCGCCGGTGCGGCCGGCCATGAAGTCGCAGAATTCCTCGGCGAGTTCGTGGTGCTCCTCGGCGGAGATCCGGCCGACGCAGGGAGCCGAGCACTTGCCGATGTAGCCGAGCAGACAGGGGCGGCCGATCTGGGCGGAGCGCTTGAAGACACCGGCGGAGCACGTCCGCACGGGGAAGACGCGCAGCATCAGGTCGACGGTCTCGCGGATGGCCCAGGCGTGGCCGTACGGACCGAAATAGCGCACGCCCTTCTTCTTGGCGCCGCGCATGACCTGGACGCGCGGGAACTCCTCGTTGAGGGTCACCGCGAGGTAGGGATAGCTCTTGTCGTCGCGGTACTTGACGTTGAAGCGGGGGTCGAACTCCTTGATCCAGCTGTATTCGAGCTGGAGCGCCTCGACCTCGGTGGAGACGACGGTCCACTCCACGGACGCGGCGGTGGTGACCATCGTGCGGGTACGCGGATGGAGGCCGGCCAGGTCCTGGAAGTAGTTGGCCAGCCGCTGGCGCAGGCTCTTGGCCTTGCCGACGTAGATGACGCGGCCGTGCTCGTCGCGGAACTTATAGACCCCCGGCGAGTCGGGGATCTGTCCCGGCTTGGGTCGATAGCTGCTGGGGTCTGCCATGAACACCACCCTACTGACCGCCACCGACAATCACGGTTCCCGGCCGCTCCCGTTCGCGGCCGGGCGGCGGCGGCCGAGGCCGTCAGTCCGCCACCGCCGGGGCCCCGGCCTGCGGCGCGGGCGGCTCCGGGAGGGCGAAGCGCCGGTGGAAGAACTGGATCAGCGGGCCGACGGCCAGCGCGTACAGCACCGTCCCCACGCCGATCGAGCCGCCGAGGAGGAACCCTGCGGCGAGCACGGTGACCTCGATGACGGTGCGCACCAGGCGGGTGGAGCGGCCGGTGCACCGGCACAGTCCGGTCATCAGGCCGTCGCGGGGGCCCGGCCCGAAGCGGGCGGAGATGTACAGGGCGGTGGCGATGCCGTTGAGGACGACGGAGCCGGCCAGCAGCGGGATGCGGACCGTCAGGGCGGCGGGCGGCGGGACCAGCCGGAGCGTGAGGTCCATGACCGTGCCGACGATCAGGACGTTGGAGACGGTGCCCAGGCCGGGGCGCTCGCGCAGCGGGATCCACAGCAGCAGTACGGCGGCCGAGGCGAGGACGACGACGGCGCCCATGGACAGGCCGGTGTGGACGGAGACGCCCTGGTGGAAGACGTCCCAGGAGTTGAGGCCGAGTCCGGCGCGCACCTGGAGGGCGGTACTGATGCCGAAGAGCACCAGGCCGGCGTAGAGATGCGCCAGGCGTCGGGTGAGGATCATCGTGGCCGGCCTCCGGGGCGAGGGGTGCGTGTGCGCCCCATCTTGCGGGCGGTGGCGCATCGGTGCGTGACGTAGCAGATCAACACAATCCCGCAGAAGGGGAAGTTCCGGCCAGCACACGCCAGGAGGGGACGTCAGGGACATGACGGCCCGTCAGCGGCCGTACAGGACAGAAGAATCCGCCGCCGCCCGACGCACGGGCCGGGCACAAATGCCGTCAATTCCGATAGTCGATCTCGTGGGCGATCACCGGATTGACGCGGAAGTGAGTGCCGCGTACGGCGCGGCTCGGCAACTCTGTCCGCGTGACTGCAGAACGCGTCCGTACGCCGGTCGACACGGCGCACGCCTGGTTCGCGGACTATCTGTGCCGCCCCCATGAATTCCTTGGCCGGGACGGTGCGGTCTGCCCGTTCGTCGAGCCGTCGCTGAAAGCGAATTCCCTGCGGGTGGAGGAGTGGCGGCTGCCTGCCGGGATCACCGCCGAGGCGCTGGCCGGTGTCGTCGAGCGGATGACCGCGACGTTCGCGAAGCTCGACCGGGTGGGCCGAAACCCCGCCCTGCACGCCCTCGTCGTGGTCCTGCCGCAGCTCGGGGCGGCGCACGGGGCGCTGCTCGACCAGGCGCAGCGGCGGGCGAAGACCTCTTTGGTGCGGCGCGGTCTGATGCTGGGGCAGTTCCATCCCCACTGTGACGAACGCGCCGCCCGCAACGGGGAATTCCCGGTGTCGCGGGCGCCGGTCGCGATGTTCGCGCTGCGGCGTATGGCCTTTCACGATGTGTTGTTTCTCGATTCCGACCCGGAATGGTTCGCGGCCTACCGGGACCGTTTCGGCACCAGATACCGGAGCGGAACGGCGCCCGATCCGCTGTTCGCGGAGCTGTTCCACCGAGCTCAGGAGAGATGGGAAGGGAAAAATCACGTGAGTGCCACACCACCCGACCTCGGGGTGAGCAGCGACACCGAGCGGGCCGCGCGGGCCGGCGCCACCGGCGGTGAGCCGGTCCTCGACTTCGCCGGGCAGAGCACGCCGTACATCGACTACCAGAGCATCGATGTGCTGCTCTCGCTCCAGCATCCGCGCTCCCCCGCGCCGTCCGAGCTGCCCTTCTACATCCTGGGGCAGGTCAAGGAGCTGCTGTTCAAGCTGGTCTACGAGGAGCTGGTCCGGGTGCGGTCGCTGCTGGACGGCGACCGGGTGCCGGACGCGGTGTGGGGGCTGCACCGGCTGCGGCGGGTGGTGGAGCTGCTGGTCGCGTCGTGGGACGTGCTGGGCACACTGGCGCCGACGGAGTTCAATGCGTTCCGCGATCACCTGGGGCAGGCGTCGGGCTTCCAGTCGTACATGTACCGGATGGTGGAGTTCGCGCTCGGCAACAAGGCGGCGGAGCTCGCCAGGGCGCACCGGGGCGTGCCGCACGTGCACCGTCAGGTTCAGGAGGCGCTGCACGCGCCGAGCGTGTACGACGCGGCGCTGCGGCTGCTGGCGCGGCGCGGTGCGGCGATTCCGGCCGGGGTGCTGGAGCGGGACTTCTCCGCCGCGTACGAGCCGTCGGACGCGGTCGAGCGGGCCTGGGCGGAGGTGTACCGCACGGGCGGCCCGGCCGATGAGACGTTTCTGCTCGCGGAGGCCCTGATGGGGGTCGCGGAGGCGGTCGGCCGCTGGCGGTCGGTGCATCTGCTGACCGTCGAGCGGATCATCGGCACCAAGCCGGGCACCGGCGGCACCCTGGGGACGGCCTGGCTGCGCCGGGCCAACGAGCATCGCTTCTTCCCTGAGCTGTGGACCTGCCGGGGGCTGCTGTGAGGGCCCTGGGCGGTGGGACGGCCGCCTTGGAGAAGGCCGCGCGGCGGGCCCGGCGGCTGGACGCGCAGGACCCGCTGGCGCCGTTCGTCGACCGCTTCGCACCGGTGCCCGACGGCCAGGTGTTCCTCAACGGCGGCTCGCTCGGCCGGCTGCCCGCCGCCACCCCGGCGCTGCTGGACCGGGTGGTACGCGGCGACTGGGGCGACCGGCTCGCCCGGGCCCGTACGCAGTGGCTGGACCTGCCGCAGCGGGTCGGCAACCGGATGGCCGCGGTCGCGCTCGGCGCCCGGCCCGGCGAGGTGGTGGTCAGCGACTGCACCAGCGTCAACCTCTACAAGCTGACGGTCGCCGCGCTGGACGCGCGCCCCGGCCGGCGCACCGTGGTGGTGGACGACGACAACTTCCCCACCGACCGCTATGTCGTGGCCGGTGTCGCCGCCGGCCACGGGCGGGCGCTGCGCACCGTGCACACCGATCCGGACGCCGGGCTCGACCTGGAGACGCTGCGGGCGGCGGTGGACGAGGACACCGCGGTGGTCGTGCTGTCGCTGGTCTCGCACCGCTCCGGGGCGCTGCTCGACATGGCGGAGGTGCACGAGATCGCGCACGCCCAGGGAGCCCTGGTGCTGTGGGACCTCAGCCATGCGGTGGGCGCGGTGGACCTCCAACTGGCCGCCACCGGCGCCGATCTGGCGGTCGGCGCCACGTACAAGCATCTGATGGCGGGGCCCGGCTGCCCGGCGCTGCTGTACGTACGCCGCGATCTGCAGTCGCAGGCCGTACAGCCGGTGCACGGCTGGTACGGGCACCGTGAACAGCTCGCCATGCGGCCCGAGTACGACCCGGATCCGACCATACGGCGCTTCCTGACCGGCACCCCGCCCGCCCTGTCGGTGGTCGCCGCGGAGCCCGCGCTGGATCTGCTGGCGGAGGCGGGGATGGCGGCGGTACGCGCCAAGAGCCGGGCGCTGACCGGGTTTCTGACGGAGCTGGCCGGGGCGGTACTGGTACCGCGCGGGCTGCGCCCGGCCGGGCCCGCCGACCCGGAGCGGCGCGGCGCCCATGTCACCTACCGGCATCCGCAGGCCGGGAAGCTGGTGCCGGCGCTCGCCGAGGCGGAGCTGTTCGTGGACTACACCCACCCGGACCGGGTGCGCCTGTCCCCCGCGCCGCTGTCGACCCGCTACGCGGATGTCGTCGAGGCGGTGCGGCGGTTCCGGGAGGTGCTGACCGCCTTCGACCCTCCCCCGTACCGCAAGGGCGCGGGGGTGCCCGAAGCGGCCGTCGACCCCTATGGGAGGGCCCTGTGAGCCGTCGTGTGCTGGTGACCGGAGCATCCCGCGCGGACGGCATCGGAGCCGCGATCGCCGTGGCACACGCGGCGCGCGGGGACCGCGTCGCGGTGCATGCCCGCGCGGACACGGCGGCCGGCGAGGCGGTGGCGGCCGCGCTGCCCGGTACCGGGCACACCACCGTCACCGGTGATCTCGCGGATCCGCGGCGGACCAGGGAGGTGTTCGAGGCGGCGGCGGCCGCGCTCGGCGGGGTGGACATCCTCGTCAACAACTCCGCGGTCCACCGGGAGCAGCCGATCGCTACCCAGTCGTACGACGACTGGCAGGAGGTGTGGCGGCACACGCTGGACGTCAATCTGATCGCCGCCGCGAACCTGTCCTGGTGCTTCGTACGGCATCTGCTGGACCGGCCCGGGGGCTCCACGGGCGGGCGGATCGTGATGGTCGGCTCGCGCGGCGGCTACCGGGGCGAGCCGGACTTCCCCGCCTACGGGGCGAGCAAGGCGGGGATGCATGCGCTGGCCCAGTCGCTCGCGGTGGCGCTGGGGCCGCACCGGATCGCGGTGGCGGCGGTGGCGCCCGGTTTCACCGTCACCGGGCTGACCGCGGAGCTGCTGCACGGCCCCGAGGGCAAGGACATCCTGGCCGCGCACCCACTGGGCCGCGTCGCCGACCCCGCGGAGATCGCGGCCGCCGTGGCCTGGCTGACCTCCGAGGAGGCGGAGTGGGCGACGGGGGCGGTGCTCGATCTCAACGGGGGGTCGTATCTGCACTGAGCTGCGCTGAGCTGCAAAGAGTTCGGGCGAAGGCCTGCCCGCCGCGCGGACGGCGTGCGGCGGGCAGGCGGCTCGGGTCAGCGGCTGCGTCGCCTGCGCAGCGCCGCTGTGCCGGACAGCCCCAGGGCGACCACGGCG
>NZ_QUAC01000153.1 GCF_003389455.1 Streptomyces inhibens
GCAGCGCTGCGGTGAGCGCGGCCGCGGCGGCGGTCAGGGCGACCGCGGCCGGCCGCCATCGGAATCCTCCACGCATGGCAGGCCCCCTTCGGTGGGTTACCTGTTGTCACCGGGTCAGCCAGGGAACTGGTTCGCCCATATGAACACAGTTCAGCTGAAGGTCCGTTGGAGCGTAGAGGCGGCCTGCCCGCGCCACAATGGCGCGGGCAGGATTCATACATGCGACCCGGCGCGGTGCGGCGGTTACTCCGCGCCGGACACCGCGTCGGCGAGCCGCTCGACCTGGTCCGGGTCCGGGGACCAGCAGTAGAGCATCACCTCGTCCGCGCCGATCGCCCGGTACGCGGCCACCGCCTCGCGGATCTGCGCCGGGGTGGTGAGCAGCCCCTTCACGACGTGTTCGGTGAAGTCGGCCGGCTGGTAGTACGCGCGCAGCTCCTGGCGGGCGCGGTCGAGGGTCGCCTCCGGACCGAGGGCCACATTGACCTGGGCCAGCAGCCGCGGCCGGCCCGTACGGCCGGCCAGGGACCAGGCCGTCTCCACCCGGCGGAACATCCCGTCCATCTGCCGGGGCGGCAGCGCGGCGCCCAGGAAGCCGTCGCCCCAGCGGGCGACGCGCTCCACCACGGCGGGCACGAAGCCGCCGAACAGCACCTCGGGCCCACCGGGCCGGGCGGGGGCGGGGCCGATCGGGCCGATGTCCTCGGAGAGCGGCTCACCGGACCAGATGTGCCGCAGGGTGGCCATCTGCTCATCCAGCCGGCGGCCGCGGGTGCGGACATCGACACCGGTGGCCAGGTAGTCGTCGACGCGTCCGCCGATGCCGATGCCGAGGGTGAAACGGGAGCCGGAGAGCAGATCGAGCGTGGCGGCCTGCTTGGCGAGGAGCGTGGTGCGGTGCAGCGGGGCGAGCAGCACCTCGGTCTGCAGCCGGATCCGGGAGGTGGCGCCGGCCAGGGTGGCCAGGGTGATCAGCGGCTCGGGGTTGCCGAACACCAGCCGGTCGAGCAGGGCGACGGTGGTGAACGGGGCGGCTTCGGCGCGCCGGGCCCAGCTCAGCAGCTGTGCGGGGTCGCCGATGGGAAGGCCAAGGCCTACGGACATGGAGAGTCCTCCAGAAGAGCATGTGGGCATGCGTGAGCACGGATTGTCGTGTCGCCCACTCGTTTGACCACGCGCGTGCCGTACGCGCGGGCTGCTCCCGTTCTGCGACGTCCTTCTGGAGAGCTGTCCTCAGAGTGCGGCCACCCTACGAGAACGGGATGCGCGCCCGCACCGCATTTATTTCTGCCCCGTACCCCGAAGGGCGCTCACCCCCGCCGCGCCGCCGCCACCGCCGGCGCCGACGACTGCGGCAGCAGCAGCGCGGGCCGCGGCGGCAGCCGAAGCTCCACCTCCACCCCGTCGGCGAAGCGGTACGGCCGGTGCGCCAGTACGCCCGCGAGATGGCGGCGCAGCCGGGACAGCTCGGCGCGCACCGTGACCGTACGGCTGCCGTCCCCGAACAGGTCCTGGGCGAGTTCGGCGGCGGTGCGGCCCTGCGGATGCGCGGCGAGCACGAACAGCAGCTCGGCATGGCGCGGGGTCAGCTCGTGCGACCAGCTGCCGGCCGGCCCGCTGACGGTGACCGTCGAGCCGTCGCGCCCGCTGACATCCAGCACCACCCGGCCCGGCCCCACGTCCCGCTCCGGCCGGCCGACGCGGATCAGCCAGCCGCCGGGCAGCGGCTCCAGGGTGCACATGCCGTACCGCGGCAGCCACAGCGGCCCGGCCGCGGGCGCCTTGGGCAGCGCCACCCGCTCCGGCGGGGTCATCCCCGTCACGCCCACGGTCCAGCCGCTCGGGTCGACGGCCAGCGCCCGTCCGCCGATCCGCGCCAGCACCGGCGCCGCGCTCGACCGCAGCCGCTCCAGGGACGCGTGATGGCGGGTACGCAGCTCGCCCTCCGCGAGCCGGGCGACCGCGGACACCAGCGAGAGCGTCGTGGGGTGGAAGGTGTGCGCCGGACCGCTGACGTCCACGGTGCCCAACAGACGCCCGTCGCGCGGGTCGTGGAGCGGTGCCGCCGCACAGGTCCACTGGTGGTGGCTGCGGACGAAATGCTCGGCGGAGTGCACCAGCACGGGGCGCCGGGCCACCAGGGCGGTGCCGATGGCGTTGGTGCCGACGACCTCCTCCGTCCAGTCGGCGCCCTTGTCGAAGCCGAGCCGGTCGGCCATCCGCCGGACCGGCGCACTGCCCTCCCGCCACAGCACCCGGCCCTCGGCATCGGTGACGACCATGATCTGCTGTGCGGCGTCGGCGGCCGCCAGCAGCCCCTCGTTGAGCACCGGCAGCACCGCCGTCAGCTGGGATTTCTGCCGACGGTGCTCCAACTCCGCCACGGACAGCAGGTGTTGGGGCTGATCGCGGTCCGGGTCCACGCCGGAGATCAGTACCCGGCGCCAGGATTCGCCGATGACCGCGCGTGGTGCGTCCAGCGGCGGGTCGGGCGGCGGCTCGCCCGACAGCGCGGCCTCGTGGGCCGTGGCGAGGCGACGGGTGGTCGCGCGGATGTCCCGGGCCGACCAGATGGCGCTGTCGATCGGTCTGTCGCTCACGCTGCTCTCCGTTGTGCCACTGTCGCCCGGTCGCTGCCCATCGTGCCGTCACCAGGCCGTCCTGGAGGCGCCATTGTCCAGATCGGCCGGGATGAACTGCAACGGACTGCAACCGTTGTGGCCTATGACGCGTACGGGGAATCTGGTGCGAGCGGCCGATGGCGTCTCGCCACCGCGGGCTCGCCGGTCACCCGTCGGAGTACCCGCCGGTTGTCGCCGGGGATTCCATCGGCCGCCGCGCGCGACATCGGCACGGTGTGGGAGGGGGCTCACCATGGTGGCCGCTGCTGCGCGTGTGGTGCTGATCGGAGCGAGCGAGGGGGTACGAATCGCGCGTGCCGCACGGCTCGCGGACCACTACGGGGTGCCCCGGCTGCCCGCGGTCGACGTCCTGATCAGACGTCAGCCGCTGCCTGTCGACGGCTATGTCATCGACAGCACCCCGCGCCTGCTGGACCGGGCGGCCGGCGTCGGCGGTCTGCTGCCCGCGCTCGCCTTCGCCGACCTCGTCGTGGTGCTGCGCGGGGAGGAGTGGACCGGCGCGGACGAGGCCTGCCGTGTGCTGCGCTACTACGAGGCGCGCGGGGTGCTGGTCACCTTCCTGCCGGACACACCGGACGGCGAGATCATCGTGGCCATCGACGCGGCGCTGCGCGGGCGCACCGTGCCGGACCCACCGGACCCGCCGGACCTGCCCTGGCGAACAGGCCCCAGCGGCCCCTGATACCGGGAGCGGCGCCGAGTCGGCGCGGCACCGCTCCCTGACCGGCGCGGCGGCGGTAACCCCCTGTCCCCGTCCCCTCGCGAGGCATTGGCCCGAGGCGACGGGGAGCCGCCGCCGCGCCGATGACCCCTCCGGGCCGGGGCCGCTGCCGCCGTCAGCCCTCCTCCACCACCGGCCGCGCCCGCGCCACGATCGCCGCAAGATCCAGCGTGTGCGGCAGCGTCCCGAACGCCGCGCCCGCGTCGCCGCCGAGACGGGAGGCGCAGAACGCGTCCGCGACCTCGGGCGGTGCGTGGCGCACCAGCAGCGAGCCCTGGAGCACCAGCGCCATCCGCTCCACCAGGCGCCGGGCCCGGGCCTCGATGCCCTCCAGATCGGCGAGTTCGGTGAGCATCCCCCGGATCGCGCGGTCCAGCCGGTGGTCCGCGCCGCGCGCCGTACCGATCTCGGTCAGAAAGGCGTTCAGCGCATCGGGTTCGCGGCGCAGGGCCCGCAGGACGTCCAGCGCCTGGACGTTGCCGGAGCCCTCCCAGATCGAGTTGAGCGGCGCCTCGCGCAGCAGCCGCGGCAGCCCCGACTCCTCGACATAGCCGTTGCCGCCCAGACACTCCAGCGCCTCGGCCACCGCCGGTGTGCACCGCTTGGTCACCCAGTACTTCGCCGTCGGGATGGCCAGCCGCAGAAAGTGCTGGTCCTGCTCGGTGCCGCCGTCGTACGCCGCCGCCAGCCGCAGCGCGAGCGTGGTCGCCGCCTCCGACTCCAGGGCCAGATCGGCCAGCACATTGCGCATCAGCGGCTTGTCGATCAGCCGGTCGCCGAACGCCTCCCGGTACGCGGCGTGGTGCAGCGCCTGGGTGACCGCCTGCCGCATCACCGCGGCCGACGCGCTGACACAGTCCAGCCGGGTCGCCGCGACCATCTCGATGATCGTCGCCACCCCGCGCCCCTCCTCGCCGACCCGGCGCGCCCAGCTCTGCCCGTCGAACTCGACCTCCGCCGAGGCGTTCGAGCGGTTGCCGAGCTTGTCCTTGAGCCGCTGGATACGGAAGGCGTTACGGCTGCCGTCCGGCAGCACCCGTGGCAGCAGAAAGCAGGTGAGCCCTCCGGGCGCCTGGGCCAGCACCAGGAAGGCGTCCGACATCGGCGCCGAACAGAACCACTTGTGCCCGGTCAGTACGTATTCGCCGGGTGCGGCCAGCGGCTCGGCGCGCGTCGTATTGGCCCGTACGTCGCTGCCGCCCTGTTTCTCCGTCATCGCCATGCCCGCCAGCGCACCCCCCTTCTCGGCGACCGGCCGCAGCTCCCGCTTGTAGATCCGCGAGGTCAGCAGCGGCTCCCACTCGGCCGCCAGCTCCGGCTCGGCGCGCAGCGCGGGCACCGCCGCATGGGTCATCGACAGCGGGCAGCCGTGCCCCGCCTCGGCCTGGGTCCATACGAGGAAGCCGGCGGTACGGCGGACATGGCCGTCCGGCCGGGACCAGGCGTCGGTCAGGCCGGCCGAGACGGCGTGCCCGAGGAGCCGGTGCCAGGCTGGGTGGAACTCCACCTCGTCGATGCGATGGCCGTAGCGGTCGTGGGTGCGCAGGACCGGTGGATGCGTATTCGCCTGCTCGCCCCAGCGCTGGGCGTGCGCCGAGCCGGCCGCCTGCCCCAGCCTGCCCAATTCCTCCCGTACCTCGTCGAGACGGATGTCGGCGACATACCGCGTGATGCCTTCGGTGAGTGCCGGGTCGCCGGCGAAGACGTCGTATCCGACCAGCGGCGGGGGCTGGTTCGTGACCGTGTGAGTGGTGGCTGCCATGCCAGATACGGTAAGGAGGTGCAGCCGGCAAACGAATCAACCGAGCGCGCGGGCCGTCTGACCAGGGCCCGCGTCCTCTACCGCAATGTTTCCAAGCGTCGGCTGGCCTGGCTGCTGCTCAAGGACATCGTCAACTCCTGCATGCGCTACCGCGTCACCGGTCTGGCCGCGGAGGCGGCGTTCTGGTGTCTGCTGTCGCTGCCGCCGCTGATCCTCGGACTGCTCGGTGCGCTGGGCTATACGGACGCCTGGATCGGGCACGACACCATCGACAGAGTGCGGCAGCACATCCTCGGCGCCGCCGGCACCGTGCTGTCCGAAAAGGGCGTGGCCGAGATCGCCCGGCCGCTGCTGAACGATGTGTTCACCGGCCGCCGCCCGGACGTCATCTCCATCGGCTTCGCCATCGCCCTGTGGTCCGGTTCCCGGGCGATGAACGTCTTNCATCGCCCTGTGGTCCGGTTCCCGGGCGATGAACGTCTTTGTCGACACCATCACGATCATGTACGGCCTCGACGGGCGGCGCGGCATCGTCAAGACGCGGCTGCTGTCGTTCGCGCTGTACCTGGCCGCGCTGGTCGTCGGTGCCGTCGCGCTGCCGCTGATGGTGGCCGGCCCCGACACCGTCGTGAGCTGGCTGCCGGGCAGCGAGCACATCATCCGGGCGCTGTACTGGCCGGTCGTCCTGATTTTGTCGGTCGCCTTCCTGACCACGCTCTACCACGTGTCGGTGCCCGTCCGTTCGCCCTGGCCGGAGGACATTCCCGGCGCGGTGGTCGCGCTCGGCATCTGGGTGCTCGGCAGCTTTCTGCTGCGGCTCTATCTCACTTCGACGGTCGAGGGGCCCACGATCTACGGCTCGTTGGCGGCGCCGGTCGCCGTACTGCTGTGGATCGGGGTGTCCGCCTTCGCGGTGCTGGTCGGGGCCGCGATGAATGCCTCGCTCGACCGGGTGTGGCCGTCGGTCGCCACCGCCGCGGCGCGCGAGGAGATCGCCCGGCGGTCGCGGGCGAAGGCGGGCGCCGGCGAGGAGGGCGACGCCTCGGCGGACGGCGATGAGCGCGGCGAGGGCGACGGCCGCGGCGACGCCCGTGGCGACGGCGATGGCCACGGCGCCGGCGGCAAGCGCGACGACTGAAGACGCGCGCAAACCATTGACAGCCTCGGGACTCGGGCAGATGATCCTGCCGTCCACTTCGCGAACGAAAGTTCACCAGGCGAACTTCAGCTGGGCGCCATGCGCACCCGGTGCCGGATCGGCACTCCGCGAATCGTGAATCCGAGGTCCCCATGTCCAACCCCGGTTCTCCGCCCGCCCCCGGCGCGGCCGCCGCCCCCGGCCGCCGCCATACCTTCCGCTCCGTCGCACCCGTCCTGGCGCTGTGCTGGCTGGCCGTCTTCTTCGACGGCATGGACGTCAACGTCTACGGCGCCGTCATGCCGCACATGCTCGACGACCCCGGCCTCGGCCTCACCCCGGGCACCGCCGGCACGATCGGCAGCTGGACCACCTTCGGCATGCTGATCGGCGCCCTCGGCACCGGCACCCTCACCGACTGGCTGGGCCGCCGCCCGGTCCTGGTCACCAGCGTGCTGCTGTTCTCCGCCGGGTCCGCGGTCTGCGCGCTGTCCGGCTCACCCGGGCCGTTCGGCGCCGGACGGTTCCTCGCCGGCCTCGGCCTCGGCGGTCTGATGCCCATCTGCCTGTCGATGGTGATGGAGTTCGCCCCGCCGCGCCGGGCCGCGCTGGCCACCGGGCTGCTGATGACCTCGTATCACGCGGGCGGCATGTTCGCCACGGGCCTGGGCCTCACGCTCGCCCCCGCGTTCGGCTGGCGCTGGGTCTTCTGGGCCGGTGTGCTGCCCGCGGTGGTCGCCGCCCCGCTGCTGCTGCGGCTGCTGCCGGAATCCCCGGGCGTGCTGCTCGCCAAGGGCCGTACCGCCGAGGCCGCCGCGGTCGCCGACCGCTACGCCATGGCCCGCCCGGTACCCGCCGACGCGCCGACCCAGGGCGCCAAGGGGCGGCTGGCCGCGGTCCTCGCCCTCTTCCGCCCCGGCGCACGCTGGGCGACCCCGCTCCTGTGGCTCGCCTCGTTCTGCGGTCTGCTCCTGGTCTACGGCGTCAGCACCTGGCTGCCGCAGATGATGCGCGCCTCCGGATACGGCCTCACGTCCTCGGTCAGCTTCCTGCTCATCATCAACGCGGGCGGCATCGTCGGCATGCTGATCGCCGGCCGCACCGCCGACCGCTACGGCCCGGTCAAGGTCTCCGCCCTCTGGTTCCTGCTCACCGCCGCCGGCGCGCTGCTCCTGGGCACGCATCTGCCGCTCGCCCTCACCTACGTCGTCGTCGCCGTCACCGGTGTCTGGCTCTTCAGCGCCCAGGTGATGGTCTACGCCGCCGCCGACCGCGTCTATCCGGCCGCCGAACGCGCCACCGGCATCGGCTGGGTGACCGGCATCGGCCGCACCGGCGCGGTGGTCGGCCCCTGGCTCGGCGGCACCCTCGCCGCCGGTGGCAACGACCAACTCGGCTTCACCGCCTTCGCGTTGGCCGGTCTGCTGGGCGCGCTCGCCATCGGCCTGGTCCCGCTCGCACGCCGCATCGGCCGTCCGGCCCCCGCGGCACCGGCGCCGGTCGGCGCCGAGTCATGAGCGTTCACAGCGCCGGAATCCGGGCGTACCGCCCCGCGACATACAGGTCGGCCTCGATGGCGGCGGCGGTGGCGCGGAGGGCGGGGAGGAGGGTCTCGCGGGCCTCGTCGGGGCTGCAACGGCCCGCGTGGGTGGAGACGTTGACGGCGGAGACCACCCGGCCGGTGCGGTCGTGCACGGGGACGGCGAGGGAGCGCAGGCCCTCCTCCAGTTCCTCGTCGACCAGGGCGTAGCCGTCGGCGCGCACCCCTTCCACGAGGGCGATCAGGCGGTCGGGGTCGGTCACCGTGTGCCGGGTGAGCGGCCTCAGGTCGGTGAGGGCGAGTCGGGCGGACAGCTCGGCCGGGGGCAGACCGGCGAGCAGGACCCGGCCCATCGAGGTGGGGTACGCGGGGAAGCGGGTGCCCAGGGTGATGTTGACGCTCATGATCCGTACGGTGGGGACCCGTGCGACGTACTGGATGTCGTCGCCGGAGAGGATCGCCATCGAGGCGGAGTCGTGCACCCGCTCGACCAGCGTGGCCAGATGGGGCTGCGCGATGGCGGGCAGCGTCAGGCCGGAGAGGTGCGCGAAGCCCAGCTCCAGCACCTTCGGCGTCAGGCGGAAGAGTTTGCCGTCGGTGGCGATATAGCCCAGGTGTTCCAGGGTGATCAGGGCCCGGCGGGCGGTGGCGCGGGCCAGTCCGGTGGCCTCCGCCACGGCGGTGAGCGGGAGTTCGGCGCGGCCGGCGCCGAAGGCGGTGAGGGTGATCAGCCCGCGGGCCAACGATTCGACGAACTCGGGGCCCAGCTCCTGCTTCGACGCCCGCATCCAGCCGGCATGGGCGGGGTGGGCCGGGCCCGGGGCCGCATCGGAGGCGGTGGTGGCGGCGGGCGGTCCGTCCTGGGGTGCGCTGAGGGCGTACTCCATGGCGGAGACCGTCTCGCGGAGCCGGGGGAGTACCGCGTCCGGCAGTTCGGCCGCGCTCAGCCGGCTGGTGTGGCTGACGACGCTGAGCGCACAGACCGTGCGCCCGGAAGCGTCCCGGACCGGCACGGCCACCGCGACCAGGCCCGGCTCGATGAGCTGGTCGTCCAGCGACCAGCCGGCGGTGCGCGCGGCGGCCACCCGGGCTTCGAAGTCGGCGGCCGAGGTGTCAGCAGCCGACGCGTCGTGGGCCGCGGTGTCACGGGTCGAGGTGCCACGGGTCGAGGTGTCAGGGGTCCGGTGGGCGAGGGGCCGGTCGGCGGCGGGGCGTGGTGGTACGGCGGGGAATCCGGCGTCCGTGGGGTCGGCCGCGCGGCGCAGCCGCCAGCGCTGCCAGTCCGCCGCGTCCCACCGGTCCGCGAACAGCGCGCCCGGCGCGCCCCGCTCGGCGGGCAGCAGATCGCCGATGCGGAAGGCGAGCGACATGGCGCGGCGGCGGGTCGCCTGATGGACGAAGCGCACGCCGTCGCCGTCCGGTACCGCGAGCGAGACCGACTCGTCGAGCTCGTCGGCCAGCCGGTCGGCGAGCGGGCCGAGCCGGTCGGGGAGTTCGGAGGCGGCGAGATAGGCGTTGCCGAGCTCCAGCAGGCGCGGTGCGAGCACCGCGTCCCGGCCCTCGATCCGTACGTAGCCGAGCCGGGCGAGGGTGCTCAGCACGCGGTCCACCGTGGAGCGGGCGAGGCCGGTGAGGCGTACCAGGTCGCCGACGGACTGCCGGCCGCCGCCGACCGCCAGCTCCCGCAGCACGGACAGGCTGCGCATCAGCGGCCCCACCGCTTCCGGTGGTGGCGGAGTCGGCGATGACGGGGCGGTGGGGGCGGAACGGGTCATGGCCTCTCCATCGTGCGGCGATCTCGTCGGAACCGTACCCGGCGGACCGTTGACAGGGCCGGGGACGGGGTCCAAACTCAAGGCAGTTCGATTATGAACTTAAGTTCACTGTGCGAACAACTCGACGTGTTGCACCGGTTGACCTAGTTGAACGAGATGGTGCGGGGCGGTCCGCGGGACCACGCCCCGGTACGACCCGAGGGCGAGGACATGGCCGACATCCGTTCCCTGCACGATGCCGTCGCGGAGCTGATCCATGACGGAGACACCGTGGCGCTGGAGGGGTTCACCCACCTCATCCCGTTCGCCGCGGCGCACGAGATCATCCGTCAGGGCGTCAAGGGCCTCACGCTCGCCCGGATGACCCCGGACGTGGTCTACGACCAGCTGATCGGCGCGGGTACGGCGCGCAAGCTGGTCTTCTCCTGGGGCGGCAACCCGGGCGTCGGCTCGCTGCACCGCTTCCGGGACGCGGTCGAGAACGGCTGGCCGGCCCCGCTGGAGACCGACGAACACAGCCACGCCGGGATGGCCAACCGCTATGCCGCCGGCGCCGCCAAGCTCCCGTTCGCGGTGCTGCGCGGCTACCGCGGCAGCGACATCCCGGCCCGTACGCCCACGGTCTCCACCGTCACCTGCCCGTTCACCGGCGAGGAGCTGGCCGCCGTCGCCGCCCTCAACCCGGATGTCACGGTCATCCATGCGCAGCAGGCCGACAAGGCCGGCAATGTCCAGCTGTGGGGCCTGACCGGTGTGCAGAAGGAAGCGGCGCTGGCCGCCCGCCGCGTCCTGGTCACCGTCGAGGAGCTCGTCGACACCCTGGAGCCGCGTCCCGGCGGCGTCGTCCTGCCCACATGGGTCGTCGATGCGGTCGCGGTCGTCCCGGGCGGCGCCCATCCGTCGTACGCGGCCGGGTATTCGGTCCGTGACAACGCCTTCTACCGGGAGTGGGACGGCATTTCGCGGGACCGGGCGGCGTTCGGGCGATGGCTTGAGGAGAGCGTGGGCCGGGTGCGGGGGGAGGAGCGGCGGGCGATCATCCCGGCGGCGGCAGCCGGCGAGGTGGCCCCGGCGGCGGAAGCGGCTGCGGTGTCCGGCGTACGAGCCCCTGTCCGCGCCGGGGCAGCCACCCGAGCTCCTGCCCCCGCCAAGGCGGCCACCGCGGCGCCCGTCCCCGCCACCCCGGCGCCCCTCCCCACCAAGGCCGCCTCCCAGGTGCCCCGCCCCGTCCCCGACTGCACCCCCGACGAGCTGATGGAGGTCAACGCCGCCCGCGCGCTGGCCGGCGCGCGGACCTGTTTCGTCGGTATCGGGCTGCCCAGTACGGCCGCCAACCTCGCCCGCCGCACCGTCAATCCGGACCTGGTGCTCATCTACGAGTCCGGCACCATCGGCTCCAAGCCGACCCGGCTGCCGCTCTCCATCGGGGACGGCGAACTGGCCGACACCGCCGACTCGGTGGTGTCGGTGCCGGAGATGTTCAACTACTGGCTGCAGGGCGGCCGGATCGACGTCGGCTTCCTCGGTGCCGCGCAGGTCGACCGGTTCGCCAACATCAACACCACCGTCGTCCGGCGCGGCCCCGGCAGGCCCGAGGGGCGACTGCCCGGCGCGGGCGGTGCCCCCGAGATCGCCGCCAACTGCGGGCAGGTGCTGATGGTCCTCCGGCACAGCCGCCGTAACTTCGTCGGCGCGCTGGACTTTGTGACCACCCTCGGCCACGGCAGCGGTCCCCGGGACCGCGCGGCGCTCGGGCTGCCCGGCGCCGGCCCGACCGCGGTCATCACCGACCTCGGGGTGCTGCGCCCCGACCCGGTCACCGCGGAGCTCGTCCTCACCGATCTGCACCCGGGGGTGACGGTCGAGCAGGTGCGGCAGGCCACCGGCTGGGACCTCAAGGAGGCCCCCCGGATCGGCGTCACGGCCCCGCCCACCGATGCCGAACTCGCCGCCCTGCGCGCCCTGAAGGCGGCAACCACCCCCGAGACCAGTACCTCCAAGGCCGCAACCCCCGACGCCCCCGACGCCCCCGACACCGCTACCCCCGACACCGCTACCCCCGACACCGCAACGCCCGACGCCCACGGCTCCCGGAAGGACGCCTCATGATCACCGACCGCCCCCGGGACGTCTACATCGTCGACGCCGTCCGCACCCCCATCGGCAAATACGGCGGTGCGCTGTCCGGCGTCCGCCCCGACGACCTCGCCGCACATGTCGTCAAGGCCCTCGTGGACCGCGCGCCGGGGCTGGATCCGGCCACCATCGACGATGTCTACCTGGGCAACGCCAACGGCGCGGGCGAGGAGAACCGCGATGTGGCCCGGATGGCGGTGCTGCTCGCCGGGCTGCCGGTGACCGTGCCCGGCGTCACCGTCAACCGCCTCTGCGGCTCCGGCATGGAGGCCGTCATCCAGGCGGCCAGGGCCGTCGCGCTCGGCGATGCCTCGGTGGCCGTCGCCGGCGGGGTGGAGTCGATGAGCCGCGCGCCCTGGGTGCTGCCCAAGCCCGAACGGGCCTTTCCCGCAGGGCCGCAGACCCTGCACTCCACCACCCTGGGCTGGCGGCTGACCAACCCCAAGATGCCCGACGAGTGGACCGTCGCCCTCGGCGAGGGCGCGGAGCTGATCGCCGACCGGTACGGCATCACCCGTGAACAGCAGGACGCCTATGCGCTGGCCAGCCATGAGAAGGCGGCACGAGCCTGGAAGGACGGTGCCTTCGACGCGGAGGTGGTGCCGTACGGCGACGGGGCGACCGCCCCGGACGGCGCCGGTGAAGCGACCCCGGTGCGCGACGAATGCATCCGTGAGGACACCTCCCTCCAGGCCCTGGGGAAGCTGCGGCCGGTCTTCCGCAAGGCGAGCGAAGAGAGACGGGAGTCCCCTGGGCCGAAGGCGGGGGGAGGCACCGTCACCGCCGGCAACTCCTCGCCGCTCAACGACGGTGCGGCCGCGCTGCTCCTGATGGATGAGCGGGGGCTGCGCGCCTCGGGATGCGAACCGCTCGCCCGGATCCGCAGCAGCGCGGTCACCGGCATCGAGCCGCAGTACTTCGGGCTCGGTCCGGTCCAGGCGGCCCAACTGGCCCTGGAAAAGGCCGGCCGCCGCTTCGACGCGCTGCACACCGTCGAGCTGAACGAGGCGTTCGCCGCCCAGGCGCTCGGCTGCCTGGCCGGCTGGCCCGACCTCGACCCCGGCATCGTCAACCCGTACGGCGGTGCCATCGCCCTCGGCCACCCGCTCGGCGCCTCCGGGGCTCGGATAACCGGTGCGGTCGCCCACCAACTGGCGGCCGCCGGGTCCGGTACGGGGCTGGCGACGCTGTGCATCGGCGTGGGGCAGGGGCTCGCCGTGGTGCTGGAGAGGTAGCACCACACCTCTGCCGGCCACCGCCCGTATGCCGGCCACAGCCCGACCGCCGACCGCCGACCGCCGACCGCCGACCGCCGACCGCCGACCGCCGACCGCCGACCGCCGACCGCCGACCGCCGACC
>NZ_QUAC01000161.1 GCF_003389455.1 Streptomyces inhibens
GGCGGTCCGCGTGTGCCGGTGCCCCCGGGGTGGGCGCGTGGGGTGCGGGCCGGGGCGGGCGCGGGTGCCCGACTCGGCCCGGCCTGGGCTCAGGCGGCGAGGCGCTCGGCGAGGGCCTTGGCCTTGGCCGCCGCGTCCTCGTGGGCCTTGTCGCGGGAGGTCTCGTACAGCGGGACGAGGTCGGCCATCGCCGGGTTGCTGGGGGCCATGGTCAGCTCGGGGACGATGAAGTCGACGTCGAGCCCCATTCCGCCGTTCAGCACCGCCTCCAGGTAGTTCTGGACGTACTCGAAGGGCTCACGGGGCGTGCCCGGCGCGTACGAACCGCCGCGGCTGGCGATGACGGTGACCGGGGTGCCCTTGGCGGACGGCTGTTCGCCCGCCGTACGACCCATGAGGATCACCTGGTCGAGCCACGCCTTGAGCGTCGAGGGGATCGTGAAGTTGTACATCGGCGCGGCTATGACGATCGCGTCGGCCTGCTCCAGCTCCTCGGCGAGCTTCACGCGCAGCGCGAAGGCGGCCTGCTGCTCGGGGGTGTGGGTGGCCGGGTCGGAGAAGCCGGCGGAGGCGGCGACGCCGTCGAGGTGCGGCAGCGGGTCGGCGGCCAGGTCACGGTGGATCACCGTGCCGTCGGGGTGCTGCTCCTCCCAGGCCTTGCGGAAGGCCGCGGTGACCGAGCGGGAGGCGGAGCCGCCCTCGGGGAAGACGGAGGAGTCGATGAGAAGAAGCGTGGCCATGAGGATCGGTCCTTCGGTTCGCGGCCGACGGTGCGCGGCCACTGGTTGAATTCCGTACGTAGCTATTAATAGCACAGGAGCTTACTTTTCTGCAGTAGCCAAGAAGAGGGCGGTACTCTGGGTGTATGGCGGACCACAGCGAGGCGATGTGCAGACAGGTCGACGACGGCATGGCGCGCGTCTTCGAGCTGTTCGGGAAGCGCTGGACGGGACTGATCGTCGCGACCCTGATGCCCGGCCCCGTGCACTTCGCCGATCTGCGGCGGGCCATCCCCGGGATCAGTGAGCGCATGCTCTCCGACCGCCTCATGGAGCTGGCGGCGACCGGTCTGCTCGTACGCGAGGTGGATGCGGGGCCGCCGTTGCGCGTCTCCTATCGGCTGACGGAAGCCGGTCTGGCGATGGAGCCCTCGCTCAAGGAGCTCGGCCGCTGGGCGGAGACGTATCTGACCGACGGCGGGCAGTGTCCGGAGCGGTTTCGGAAGTAGGTGAGGGGGCGGGCGGGGTGAGCCGGGGGCTTGGCGGGTGCCGGGTGGCGGCGGCCGGGTTTCGGTTGCCTTACCCCAGTCGTTCCTGGGCGGCGTTGTAGCGCAGCAGATACGTGGCGAAGCGGTCGAGGTCGGCCTCGTCCCAGTCGGCCAGTCGCTCGTGGAACGCCTGGCGGCGGCTGGCGGTGACGTTCGCGAGCACCTGGGCGCCCTTCTCGGTGGGGTGGAGCACCTGGACGCGGTGGTCGTCCGGGTCGACGCGGCGCTCGACGAAGCCGAGTTTCTCCAGTGCGGCGATCTGCCGGCTGACCGTGGACTTGTCCAGGAAGTAGTGCGCCGCGAGGTCCGTGGCGCGACATCCGCGCTGGTCATCGAGGTGCGCAAGCAGGGTGTAGGAGACCAGTGAGAGCTCGGGATGCATCCGGGCGGCGGTTGCGCGGGCCCGTCGGGCGAACGCGGTCATCTCCTGCTGGATGGTCTCGACGGAGTCATCGCGGTGAGCCACGGGTTGCCTTTCGTAGAGGTAGTTGTATAGTACAACGTGAATTGAGAGTTGTATTTGCCAACTAGCGGCTGGTGGTGCCTGACTGGCGCCGGCCACCTGGTGGCGACAGCTGAGCCGACGAGCTGAGAAGGCCTGCCCATGAGTACGGTCCGAACGAGTGCGGTACGAGCAAGTACGGCCCGGACGAATACGGCCCGGACGAATACGGTCGGTCGCCCTGACCGCCGAAGCGAACGAGATCGAAGCGAACGAGATCGAAGCGAACGACGTCGAAGCGAGTGGAACGACGGCGAGCGGGGCGGGAGCGAACGACACGGAAGCGGGCGGCGCAGCGGTCACCGTTCCGCGCGTCCCGCCCACTCCGCCGGTCTGCGTCATGTCCTGACGCATCTGATCACCCCGCTGCTGATGTGCATCGGTATGGGATTCGCGTACCTGGGCGCGTTCGCGAATCCCGCACCGCACCACCTGCCCGCCGCGATCGTCGGATCGAGCCGGAGCGCACAGCTGCTCGCCCAGTCGATCAACGACAAGGCGGGCGGTGACCTGGAGGTACGGACCGTGGTCGACCGGTCCGCGGCGGTCGACCAGCTCAGGCGTCAGGAGATCTTCGGTGCGTATGTGATCGATGCGCGTGGGGGGCAGGGTGCGCACGGTGGGCATGGCGCGAACGGCGGGCATGGCGCGAACGGTGCGAACGGTGCGCTGGGTGGGGCCGGTTCGTCGCGTGGGGCGGGATCTTCGACGGGTGCGGCCGGTGCCAATGAGGCGGCGGTGGGCTCCGTGAAGCCGGCCCCTGAACTGCTCGTGGCGACCGCCGGTTCCGACACCAGCGCCTCCGTCGTACAGAAGATCTTCACTCCCATCGCGGCGCAACAGGGCGCCCCGCTGAAGGTCACGGACGTGGCGCCGCCCGCCGAGGACGACCCCACCGGGCAGGGCATCTTCTTCCTGCTGGTAGCGATCAGCATCGGCTCGTACGCGTCGGTGGCGGTGATCGGCGGCGCCGGAGCAGTGCTGCCGCTCCGGCTGCGGGCGGCGCTGGCGATCGGTACGTCCTTCGTGGTCAGCCTCATCGGGACGGCGTTCGCCGGTCCGGTCTTCCACCTCGTCGACCACGGTCTGTGGGGGCTGTGGGGCATGGCCTGGCTGTACTCCGCGGGCATTTTGCTGATCGGTACCGGCCTGCACACGTTCCTCAAGCGCTGGACCACGCTCGGCGTGATGGCCCTCTTCGTGATGCTCAACTTCACCTCCTCCGGCGGGATCTTCCGCCCCGAGATGCAGAACGGGTTCTTCGCGGCACTGCACTCCTTCTGGAACGGCGCGGGCTTCGTGGAAGGCACCCGCAGTCACGTCTACTTCGACGGCTACGGCCTGTCCCGACACCTCTGGACGCTGGCGCTGTGGCTGGTCGTCGGCCTGCTGACGGTCGGTGTGGCGGCGCTGGCCGAGAAGCGGCGGCGCACCGCGGAGGCGGAGGCGGTGGCCAACGCCGCGGCGGTGGCGGCCGCTGCGGTGGCGGCGACGGTGCCGGAGCCGGAGCCGTGGGGAAGGGGGCGGACGGCGCGGTCGGCGCAGTCGGCGCGTACGGATGGGGAAGTGGGGGCCGGTGACGGCGGGCCTGCGGAGGAGGAGATGGAGGAGGCGGTGGGTGTGTAGCGGCGGAGCGGCCGGGCTGTTCAGCGGCCGGGGCGTGCAGCGACCGAGCTGTACGGCGGTCCAGCGGCTGGGACTTGGAGCCACGGAGCCGTAGCCCTTCAGCCGCCGTGGAGCCGTAGCCCTCTCAACCATGAGGCTGTGAACCCCTCAACTGCGGCGCCGCGAACCCCTCGCCACGACCTGCGCCCCTCTCGACCTGCACAGTTCAGTCGGGAGGGGCGCGGCGCTTGCCAGGAAATTGCGGAGGATGCGGAGAGTTATCCACAGGCCCTGCGAGCCGTGACGGGGTATCGGTAACGTCATTGCGCGTCGGCAGGCCGGCACCGCTCGGTGAGCCGACATCGCTCATCGCGCCGAGCGAGATGCAGGACACAGGCGCAGGACGCAGGAACGCAAGGACAGCAGGACACAAGAAGCGCAGGTCGTGAAGGGGGAGGTGGCCCGCTATGTCGCGTGTGCCGTATGTACCGGGGTTTGCGAAGGCGGATGTGCAGGGGCCGTCGCCCAAGGCCGCCGGCCGGGCGCTGCGGGAGCGGCTGCCCCGTTCCGAGCAGGCCGCGCTGTCGATCGCGGCCGGGCGACCGGATGCGGTTGCGGCGGTCGAGGAGTCCAACGCCGGCCGGCTGCCCGAGCTGACGCCGATACGGGTCGGCCGGATGGCCGCGAGCCCCTTCGCCTTCCTCCGCGGAACCGCGGGCCTGATGGCGTACGACCTGACGGCCGACCCCGTGACCGGCATCGGCGCACAGATCTGCGGGGATGCGCACGCCGCCAACTTCGGGCTCTACGGCGACGCCCGCGGCGGTCTCGTCATAGATCTCAACGACTTCGACGAGACCCTGCACGGGCCGTGGGAGTGGGACGTGAAGCGGCTCGCGACCTCGATGGTGCTGGCGGGCCGGGAGGCGGGCGCCGACGAGGACGAGTGCCGCAAGGCGGCGCAGGACGCGGCGGGCGCGTATCGGCGCACGATGCGGCTGCTGGCGAAGCTGCCGGTGACCGAGGCGTGGAACGCGATCGCCGACGAGGAGCTGGTCTCGCACACCGACGCGCGGGATCTGCTGGGGACGCTGGAGCAGGTGTCGGCCAAGGCGCGCAAGAACACCAGCGCGCGGTTTGCGGCGAAGGCGACGGAGCCGGCGGCGGACGGCGGCCGCCGGTTCGTGGACGCGCCGCCGGTGCTGCGGCGGGTGCCGGACGCGGAAGCGGCAGCCGTGGCCGCCTCCCTCACGGGCTATCTGGAGACGCTTCCCGAGGACCGGCTGCCCCTGCTGGCCCGGTACGCGGTGCACGATGTGGCCTTCCGAGTGGTCGGCACGGGCAGCGTAGGCCTGCGGTCGTATGTGGTGCTGCTGCTGGGCCACCGGGGCGAGCCGCTGGTGCTGCAGGTGAAGGAGGCGCGCGGCTCGGTGCTGGCGCCGTACGTGGAGAAGGCTGGCTTCTCGGTGCCGTCGGTGGCGCACGAGGGGCGCCGGGTGGTGCTCGGGCAGCGTCGGATGCAGGTCGTCAGCGACATACTGCTGGGCTGGACGACGGTGGAGGACGTGGCGCCGGGCGGTGCGGGCGGCGCGACCTCCGGGCCCGGGCGACGTGATGGGGGGCTCCCCTTCCAGGTCCGCCAGTTCAGAAACCGCAAGGGCAGCGTGGACCCGGCGCAGCTGTCCGGCGATCAGATGGACGACTACGCCCGGATGACCGGTGCCCTGCTGGCCCGGGCCCATGCACACAGCGCCGACCCGCGCCTGGTGGCCGGCTACTGCGGCAAGAGCGAGGAACTGGACGAGGCGATAGCGGAATTCGCCATGTCCTACGCGGACCGCATGGAAGCGGATCACGCAGCTTTGACCACAGCGGTGAAGAACGGACGGATCGCGGCAGAGATGGGGGTGTGAGGGACAGGCGGGCGGGGCGCTCCGCTGGCGCCGGGTGCCCAGCCTGTTGGGGCGGGCGGGCTTGGGAGGGCTGGTGCGTACGGAGGCCTGACGGGCTGAGGAGGGCTGATGGATCTGGGGAATGCTGATTGAGCTGAGGGGGCTGGGGAGGGCTGAGGTGGGCTGACCGGGCCTGGGGAGGGCTGGGGGGCTGACCGGGCCCTTGGGAGAGCTGGGGAGGCTGAGGAGGGTTGAGGGGCGTCGTGTGGGCGTGATCCATGGTGGCCCGGCCTCCGGCCCGCTGCTGCGGCTCGACGGTGTCCTCGCCCCGTCGGTCTCTCCGACGTGGCTCGGTCGGGGGCGGCCACAGATATGGGGCCCACGGATATGGGGCTCGCGGATGTGTGGGACCCACGGATATGGGGCTCGCTACGGATGCGGGGTCCACGGATGCGGGGTCCACAGACCGGGGTCGACGGACTCGGGGTCCACGGACTCGGGGTGCGTTGGACATCGATGGCTCACGGCTGTGGGGGCTGTGGGACGGAGGCCTGCCGGGACGCCGGTCGAGTGAGGGGGTGGTGGGTGGGGCGGGGGGGGAGGGGTCCCAAGAGGAAGCGGCCGGATGGTGGCGGAGGGCCGGGGCCGGCGTGGGCCGTACGCTGACCGGGTGACGAACTCGCACGCGGAGAACGCGCAGGACGGCCAGCACCGACCGGACGTACCGGGTACACCGGACGCCCAGGTCGATCCGCAGGCACCGGACGCCCGCGGCGGCGGTCAGGAAGCCCGGATCGGGTACGGCGGTAGCCAGGAAGACCAGGTCGCGGGCACCGATGGGCTCGGCGTCGACCCAGGGGTTGAGCCCGAGGGTCTCGACGGTGCCGACGGCTCGGCGGCCGAAGGTCCTGGCGACCCGGCCGAAGCGGAGGCCGAGCGGTCCGGCGACCAGGCCGAAGCGCGGGCCGAGCGGTCCGGAGATCCGGCCGAAGCGCGGGCCGAGGACGGCCGTGGCCGTGCGGCGGAGGAGCAGGCGGCTCAGGACGAGGCGACGCGGCGGCTGGCGAAGGCGGTGCTGGCTGCGGAGCAGGCGCTGATCGAGTTCGAGATCGCGGTGGAGACCTTCCGGGTCGAGGTGGAGAACTTTTCCCGGCTGCATCACCAGCGGCTGGGCCCCATGTACGCACGGCTGGACGAGCTCGACGCGCAGATCGCGGAGGCCGTGGCAGCGCGTACCCGCGCTCCCGAGGACATCCGTAAGGCGCAGGAAGCGCGGGCCTCGGTGCTGCCGATGCCGGACGTGGAGGAGCTGTTCCACGGCTGGATGGGGTCGGACGGTCTGTTCCCGGAGGCGCAGGCGATGCTCACGGGGCAGAGCGTGCGGACGCCGCAGAAGGTGCGGCCCAGCGAGGAGGCCCGCAAGGTCTACCGCGATCTGGTGCGCAAGGCCCACCCGGACCTGGCACGGGACGATGCGGAGCGGGCGCGGCGGGACGCGTTCATCGCGCGGGTCAACATGGCGTACGGCCAGGGTGACGAGGCGGTACTGCGGGAGCTCGCACGGGAGTGGGAGGCCGGCCCCGCGCCGGCCGAGGAGCGGCTCAGCGAGAGCGAGGAGCTCTATGCCCGGCTGGAGTGGCTGGCCGCGCGCAAGGAACTGCTGGCCGCTGCCGCGGCCGAGCTGGAGGAGAGCGCGATCGGCGCGATGATCAAGATGGCGCCGGAAGATCCGGACGCGCTGCTGAACGAGATCGCCGAGAAGCTGCTCGCCGATGTTGCGGAACGCGAGGCGTACCTCGCGCAGCTGGTCGGGTAGCGTCGTGAGTATGCAATTTGGTTCTGTGCCCACGGTTGGTGTCGACGCTCTCGCGCCGGAGGACTTCCTCCTGGACGTGCGTGAGGCCGACGAGTGGGAGGCAGGTCACGCCGAGGGCGCGCTGCACATCCCGATGAGCGAATTCGTCGCCCGTTACGGTGAGTTCACCGAGGCTGCGCCCGAGGACGGCAAGGTGTACGTGCTGTGCCGGGTCGGTGGCCGCTCGGCGCAGGTGGCGCAGTATCTGATCCAGCAGGGCATCGACGCGGTGAACGTCGCGGGCGGTATGCAGGCGTGGGAGGCCACCGGCCGCCCCGTATCGGACGGCAAGGGCGGCTCGGGCACGGTGATCTAGCCGGGCATTCGGGCGCCGGTCCTCAGGCAGGGCCGGGCTGAACCGACCCTTGGCTGGGCCCGGCGGGCTGACCAGGGCTGGCAGGGCGGGCGCCAGAGGCCCCCGGAAGGGTCGCCTGAAAGCCGCCGGAAGGCCGTCGGAAACCCGCCTGAAGGCCGTCGGAGAGTCTTCGCTCGGTCGCCGGGCGGCCCCGGACACCGACGAGCGCGCTGCGGCCGCCCTACTCAGCCCAGCGGATGTGCCGCGAGCAGATCGCCGAGAGCCTCCTCGTGGGCGGCGGCGGGGCCGAGGGAGAGTTCGAGCTGTTTGGCCCAGGCGTGATAGCGGTGCAGGGGGTAGTCGGTGTCGGCGCCGAAGCCGCCGTGCAGATGCTGGGCGGTCTGGACGACGCGGCGTACGCCCTCGGAGGCCCAGATCTTGGCGACCGCGACATCTCCCGCGGACGGTAGTGGGCCGGGCGCGTCGGTGGTGATCCGCCAGGCGGCCTGCCAGAGCGTGGCCTCCATGGCGCGCAGGTCGATGAATCGGTCGGCGGCCTGGACGGCGACGGCCTGGAAGGTGGCCACCGGGAACCCGAACTGTTCACGCTTGCCGGTGTAGTCGCTGGTCATGGCGAGTACGCGCTCGCCGAGGCCCAGCGCGAGCGCACAGGTGCCGGTGGTCAGGACGTTGCGCAGCGACTCCCAGGCGCTCGGATCGGTGATCATTTCTCGGTTGCTGAGGCGTACGGAATCCAGCCGGACCTCGGCCTGGCGCTCTCCGCTGGTGGAGAACTGGTCGTCGAGTGTCACGCCGGGGTGGGTCCGGGGGACGAGGGCGAGGACGGCGCGGCCGTCGGGAGTGTGGGCGGGGAGCAGGATCCGGTCTGCGGTCGGGGCCCAGGGGACGGCGGTCTGGGTGCCGTCGAGGATCCAGTCGGTGCCCTCTTGGCGGGCGTCCACGGCGAGTTCGGCCGGCTCATGCCCCGTACGGCCGCCGGCGGCGACGGTCACGACCAGGCTCCCGGTGGCTATCTGGGGCAGTACGTCCGCGCGTAGTCCGTCGGTCGCGTAACGCTGGAGGGTGAGCGCGGCGGCGCCGGACTCCAGCAGTGGCACCCGCGCCAGCACTTTGGCGGACTCGCGCAGTACGAGGCAGAGCGCGATCGGGTCCAGGCCCGCGCCGCCGTGCTCGGGCGCGATCGGCAGGCTGAGCAGATCGGCGTCGGCGAGCTTGCGCCACAGTGCGCGGTCGAAGTCGTCGGCGACCGCCCCGGCGGTGAGCGCGGGGCTGGGCACGCCGTCCGGAGCGACCCCCGAGAAGACGGCCTTCGCCGCTTCGACGGCGGCCTGCTGCTCCTCGGTGAAGGTGAAGTCCACTGGTCTGTCCTCCCACGCGGCCTGCCTCGATCTGACGAAGCGTCAAGGTAGAACAGGTTCCAGGAATTGGGAATGGCGCCGTCGTGCAAGGGAGGGAGAGCTGAGGAAAGTTGAGGTGGTTTCGGCTCGGGAGGGACGGTGT
This sequence comes from Streptomyces inhibens, assembly GCF_003389455.1. Lineage (GTDB taxonomy): Bacteria > Actinomycetota > Actinomycetes > Streptomycetales > Streptomycetaceae > Streptomyces > Streptomyces inhibens. The sequence goes on from NZ_QUAC01000161.1 coordinate 8,938, forward strand.
GAGCGGGACGGTGTGAGCGGAGGGGCGGTGTGAAGGGGAGGGGTGGTGTGAAGGGGAGGGGTGGTGTGAGCGGAGGGGCGGGGGCGGCGGAAAAGGGTGAGCGGGCCGACGACCGGTGTGACGCCGTGGCCGACTCATCGGCTGTCGTCGGTCTGCCGTTGGTCTGTCGTCGGGCCGCGCGCCTCGGCTCTTGTTCGGGTACGGCGGCGGTACCGAGCTACGGCCTCAGCGGTCGAAGTCCAGCTCGACCTTCTCCGTGACGGGGTGGGACTGGCAGGCCAGGACGTAACCGGTGTCGACCTCCTCGGACTCCAGGGCGAAGTTGCGGTCCATACGGACTTCGCCGGAGACCAGGAAGGCTCGGCAGGTGCCGCAGACGCCGCCCTTGCAGGCGTACGGGGCGTCCGCGCGGTTGCGGAGTACCGCTTCCAGCAACGGTTCGCCGTCGTGGACCGGCCAGGTGCCGGAGCGGCCGTCGAGGGTGGCGGTCACGGTGCTGTGCGCGGGGGTGGAGGCGGCGGGGGCGGTGGGGGTGCCGTTGTCTATGTGGAAGATCTCTTCGTGGATGTGGTTACGCGGCACCTGGAGGGCGCGCAGGGCGCGCTCGGCGCCCTGGACCAGGCCGTAGGGGCCGCAGAGGTACCAGCCGTCGACGGAGTCGATCTTCAGGAGGGCAGGCAGGAGGGAGCGGAGCCGGGCCTCGTCCAGGCGGCCGGAGGGCAGGCCGGCTTGTTGTTCCTCGCGGGAGAGGGCGTGGATGAGCTGGAAGCGCTGGGGATAGCGGTCCTTGAGGTCGGCCACCTCCTCCAGGAACATCGTCGATGCCGCCGTGCGGTCGCTGCGGATGAGGCAGAAGCGGGCGTCCGGCTGCTGGGCGAGCAGGGTGGCGGCGATGGAGAGCACAGGGGTGATACCGCTGCCGCCGACGATTCCGACGAAGTGGCCGGGGCGCGGTGCGAGGGTGAAGCGGCCGGCCGGGGCCATGACCTCCACCGTGTCGCCGACCGCCAGCTCCTTGAGCGCGTACGTCGAGAAGGCGCCGTCCTCGACGAGGCGGATGCCCACGCGGAGTACGGGCTCGCCGGTGGCCGGGGTGCAGATGGAGTACGTACGGCGGATCTCCTGGCCGTCGACCGTTCTGCGCAGCGCGATGTGCTGCCCGGGGGTGTGCCGGAACGTGGAGCGCAACTCGGGCGGGACCGCGAAGGTGACGGCCACCGCGTCGTCCGTGAGGCGCTCGATCTCCCGGACCTGGAGCGGGTGGAACATCACAACTCCTTGAAGTGGTCGAAGGGTTCGCGGCAGGACTCACAGCGGCGCAGTGCCTTGCACGCCGTGGAGGAGAACCGGCTCAGCAGGGTGGTGTCGGTCGATCCGCAGTGCGGGCAGCGGATTGTGAGGTCGACGGCGACCGGGCCGCCGGCCGGTCCCGTGGGGCGCGGTGGCGCGATACCGAACTCGGCCAGCTTCCGGCGGCCCTCGGCGGTGATCGCGTCCGTGGTCCAGGGCGGGCTGAGGACCGTACGGACCTCGACGTCGGGTATGCCGTGGTCGTGCAGCACGCGCTCTATGTCGGCCGACATCGCCTCGATGGCGGGGCAGCCGGTGTAGGTGGGGGTGAGCTGCACTTCGACCCGGCCCGGGGCCGTCAGCTGCACACCGCGCACCACGCCCAGCTCGGCGAGGGTGAGCACCGGCAGCTCGGGGTCGGGAACGGAGCCGGCGAGCGCCAGCAGTTCCTCTTCGAGGGCGGTGGTGGTCACCATGTCGCCCCCGGGTGGCTGCGGTGCAGATGCTGCATCTCGGCGAGCAGTCGCCCGAACGGCTCGGTGTGCAGGCCTTGGCGGCCCGCGCCGGCAGCCCAGCCGCCGCGCTGGGGGCCTTCGGGGACCGTGAGCGTGGCCTGCTCCAGGGTGCTGGTGATGCGTGTCGTCCAGGTGTCGTGCAGGGTCGGCCAGGGCGCCGCTTCGAGGCCTTCGACCGGCTCGAACAGCTCGCCGGTGAAGCGCCAGAGGGCGTCCAGGGCGTGTTGCATCCGGGCGTGGCTCTCGTCGGTGCCGTCGCCCAGGCGCAGCGTCCACTGGTGGGCGTGGTCGCGGTGGTAGGCGACCTCCTTGACGGCCTTCGCGGCCAGCGGCGCCAACTCGCTCTCCCCCGCGGCGAGATGCTCGAACAGCAGCTCCTGGTAGGTGGAGAAGTACAGCTGGCGGGCGATGGTGTGGGCGAAGTCGCCGTTGGGCTGCTCGACGAGCTGGAGGTTGCGGAACTGCCGCTCCTCGCGCAGAAATGCCAGCTCGTCCTCGTCGCCGGCCAGGGAGAGCAGCACGCGGGCCTGGCCGAGCAGGTCCAGCGCGATATTGGCCAGCGCGACCTCTTCCTCCAGGACCGGGGCGCGGCCGGCCCACTCGCCCAGGCGGTGGGAGAGGATCAGGGCGTCGTCCCCGAGGGGCAGGGCCGGGGTGGCCGTGACGTTCATCAAAGGTGATGCACCCCGTCCGGGATCTCGTAGAAGGTCGGGTGGCGGTAGGGCTTGTCGCCGGCCGGCTCGAAGAAGGCGTCCTTCTCGTCCGGCGAGGAGGCGGTGACCTGGGCGGAGGGCACCACCCAGATGGAGACGCCTTCCGAGCGGCGGGTGTAGAGATCGCGGGCGTTGCGCAGGGCCATCTCGGCGTCCGGCGCGTGCAGGCTGCCGGCGTGGGTGTGCGAGAGGCCGCGGCGGCTGCGTACGAAGACCTCCCACAGGGGCCAGTCGGTGGGCTGCGGGGTCGCTTCCGTCGCGGAGGCGGGGGTTTCGGCGGGGCGTGGTGTGGTCATCGGGTGGCCTTCCCGTGCTTGGCTGCGTGTGCGGCGGCTGCCTCGCGCACCCAGGCGCCTTCCTCGTGAGCTTGCCGGCGGCGGCCGATCCGCTGCTCGTTGCAGGGGCCGTTGCCCTTGAGCACCTCGCGGAATTCGGTCCAGTCGATCGGGCCGAAGTCCCAGTGGCCGCGCTCGTCGTTCCAGGTCAGGTCCGGGTCGGGGAGGGTGAGTCCGAGGGCCTCGGCCTGAGGGACGCAGATGTCCACGAAGCGCTGGCGCAGATCGTCGTTGGAGTGCCGCTTGATCTTCCAGGCCATGGACTGTGCGGAGTGCGCCGACTCGTCGTCCGGCGGGCCGAACATCATCAGTGAAGGCCACCACCAGCGGTTCACCGCGTCCTGCGCCATGGCGTGCTGTGCCTCGGTGCCGCGGCTGAGGGTCAGCAGGAGTTCGTAGCCCTGTCGCTGGTGGAAGGACTCCTCCTTGCAGATGCGGACCATCGCGCGGGCGTAGGGGCCGTACGAACACCGGCACAGCGGGACTTGGTTGGTGATCGCGGCGCCGTCCACCAGCCAGCCGATGGCTCCGACGTCGGCCCAGGTCAGGGTCGGGTAGTTGAAGATCGAGGAGTACTTCTGGCGGCCGGTATGCAGCCTGTCGAGCAGCTCGTCACGGCCGGTGCCCAGGGTCTCGGCGGCGCTGTAGAGATACAGGCCGTGGCCGGCCTCGTCCTGCACCTTCGCCATCAGGATCGCCTTGCGCCGCAGTGACGGCGCCCGGGTGATCCAGTTGGCCTCCGGCTGCATGCCGATGATCTCGGAGTGGGCGTGCTGCGCTATCTGCCGTACAAGCGTCGAGCGGTAGGCGTCCGGCATCCAGTCCCGCGGTTCGATGCGCTCGTCCGCGGCCACGGTGGCGTCGAATACGGCTTCGTATGCCGTCTCCTCCGGCGCGATCGTCGTCATGTGGTGCCCCCTCGCTCCCGACCGACCGATCGTTCGGTTCAATGGTGAGTGGGCGGACCGCGGGTGTCAAGCCTGTGGATAACTCGGGGAAGGGTGTGCCCGGCGGGGCCGCGTAGGTACGGTTCCGAGGCGGAGTCAGCCGCATGGATTCTGGGAACGGGGCGGGAATGCAGTCATACGGGGACGAAACGCGGCCATTGGCCGCGCTCTCGCTGCCCTCGCGGATCGTCATAGGCATGGCGGCCTGCGCCATCGCGGTCGTCGTCGCGATTCATCTCGTCATGATGTTTTTGCATGTCGCGCCGTCGAACACGCTCAGCAAGCAGCAGGGCGCCCTGATCAGCGAATACGTCTACCCCGAGTACGAACAGAACTGGAAGCTGTTCGCACCCAATCCCCTGCAGCAGAACATCGCGGTCCAGGTCCGCGCCCAGCTGCGCACCGAGGACGGCGCCACCCGGCTCACCGGCTGGACCGATCTGACCGCCCGCGACGGCCGGGCCATACTCCACAACCCGCTGCCCAGCCACACCCAGCAGAACCAGCTGCGCCGCGGCTGGGAGCTCTTCCTCAACACCCACAACGCGCAGAACCGGCCGATCGGGGCGCGCGGTGAGCTGTCCGAGCGCTACATCCGGCGGATCGTGATGCTCCGGATGGACGCGGAGTGGACCAAGGGCGGCGGCCGGGTCGAGCAGATCCAGGTCCGCTCGTCCACGACGGCGGTCAGCCCGCCGTCGTGGAGCGCCGAGAAGATCAGCGACAAGCCCGTGTACCGCGTGCTGCCCTGGTGGCAGGTCACCGCAGACGACCTGCCCAAGGGGGCGACGAACCAGTGACTTCACCGACGCCGCAGCAGCCGCAGCAGATGCCCGGAGCGCCGCAGCCGCCGCACGCCACTGAGCAGCCGCCGCACCCCGAGCCGGCCCTCGTGCCGCAGCAAGCCCAGGCACTCCACGCACCCCAGGACTCCCAAGAGCCCCAGGCCCCCACGGCGTCCACCGCGCCCTACCAAGAGACCCGCATCGAGCGCGCCATCGGCCGCGGCTTCCAGCGCTTCACCGGCCGGGCGATGGCCCCGTACCAGACCGCCGTGATCCGGATCGGCTTCGCGGCGACCTGGCTGCTGTTCCTGCTGCGCGAATGGCCGCACCGCCTGGACCTCTACGGGCCCGACGGCCCCTGGAGCCTGGAGATGGCGCGCCGCCTCCTGGCCGGCAACCACGCCTTCTCCGTGCTGCCCTGGTCCGACGGCCGCGGCTGGTTCGAGTTCGTGTACCTCCTGGCCATCGCGTCCAGCGCGCTGCTGATGCTCGGCTGGCGCACCCGCACCATGTCGGTGCTCTTCATGATCGGCGTGATTTCGCTGCAGAANACCCGCACCATGTCGGTGCTCTTCATGATCGGCGTGATTTCGCTGCAGAACCGCAGCGTCTTCATAGGGGACGGCGGCGACAACGTCATCCACCTGATGTCGATGTATCTCGTGCTGACCCGGTGCGGGCAGGTCTGGTCGCTGGATGCGCGCCGCACGAAGCGGGCGCGCTCCGCCGCCGGCGCCGCTCCCGCCCGGGATCTGCCCGGCGTCGTCCTGTGGGCCGTGCTTGGCCTCGGCCTGGCCGTCGCCCAGCTGGGCGGCAGCTACGGCCTCAACTGGTTCGAGAACGGCCCGTTCCCGCACATCGGCTGGAGCCTGGTCCTGTGGGGACTGTGGCTGGCGCACGGCCTGTGGTGGGCGGTGCAGCGCTATGCGCCCGGTGAACCGCGCATCGTCCTGGACACCCTCGCCAAGCTCGCGCACAACGGCGCACTGCTCGTGATCATGGTCGAGGTCTGCCTGATCTACGCCACCGCCGGCTGGTACAAGATCCAGGGCTCGCGCTGGCAGGACGGCACCGCGGTCTTCTACCCGATGCACCTGGACTACTTCTCCCCCTGGCCGGCGCTGTCCGAGCTGCTCGGCAGCAACGGCCTGATGGTCATGCTGATCACCTACGGCACGGTGATCGTGCAGGTCGCCTTCCCGTTCACGCTCTTCAACCGACGGCTGAAGAATGTGCTGCTGGTCGTGATGATCTGCGAGCACCTCTCGATCGCGTTCCTGCTCGGGCTGCCGTTCTTCTCGCTCGCGATGGTCGCAGCGGACGCGGTCTTCTTGCCGACGAACTTCCTGACCTGGCTCTCCGCGCGCCTCTCCGGCCTGCGCAAACGGCTGTTTTCGCGTGGCGGCTCGGCCGGGCCGGCGGTCGGGTCCGGGGGCGGTGCGCCGGAGGCTCGTACCGAGCACGGTGGCGGTGGCCATACGCTCGTGGGGTGAGCAGCGAGAAAACCGCCCCCGCCGAGCCCCTCCAGTACGACGAGGGTTTCGGGACCCAGATCGGCGTCGGTCCGCACCCTGAGCCCTGGCCGCAGGACGACCGCTACGACCCCGAGCTGCTCGCGCACGGTGACCGCCGCAATGTCGTCGACCACTACCGCTACTGGACGCGCGAGGCGATCGTCGCCGACCTCGACACCCGCCGCCATGACTTCCATGTGGCCGTCGAGAACTGGGGCCACGACTTCAACATCGGCTCGGTGGTGCGGACCGCGAACGCGTTCCTGGCCAAGGAGATCCATATCGTCGGGCAGCGCCGCTGGAACCGCCGCGGCGCGATGGTGACCGACCGCTACCAGCACGTCCGCCACCACCCGGACACCGCGGACCTCACCGCCTGGGCCGCGGCCGAGGAGCTGCCGATCATCGGGATCGACAATCTCCCCGGTTCCGTGCCGCTGGAGACGACCGAGCTGCCGCGCCGCTGTGTGCTGCTGTTCGGCCAGGAGGGGCCGGGGCTGACCGAGGAGGCGCGCCGGCATGCCTCGCTGGTCTGCTCGATCGCGCAGTTCGGCTCGACCCGTTCGATCAATGCGGGGGCCGCGGCCGCCATCGCCATGCACGCCTGGATCGGCCGCCATGCGCGGATCGAGGGGCCGGACGCCCGCTGACGGCCCGCGGGGCCCGGGACGGCGTCCCAGGCCCCACAGCCCCCGCTGTCACGCCGGTCGACGCACTTCCACCGTCCGGAAGCGGTTCGCCACGAACGCGCCGTCGCACAGCGCCGCATTGGCTGCCGGGTTGCCACCGGAGCCGTGGAAGTCCGAGAACGCCGCGGTCTGGTTCACATAGACCCCGCCGGTCAGATTCAGCGACAGCTGGGCGCACTCCTCCAGGCAGGCCTCCTCCACCAGCTGCTCGACCTCGGTGGAGGTGGTGTACGCACCGATCGTCATGGCGCCCTTTTCGCGGATCGTGCGCCGCAGCAGGTCCACCGCGTCGGCCGCGGAATCCACGGCCACCGCGAAGGACACCGGGCCGAAGCACTCCGACAGATAGGCCGCCTCGGAGTCCGGCTTGGCGCCGTCCAGCTTGACGATCACCGGCGTACGGACGGTGGCCCCGGGGAACTCGGGGTTGGCCACCTCACGGGAGGCCAGCGCCACCTCGCCCAGCCCGACAGCGGCGTCGATCCGCTCCTTGACCTGCGGATTGACGATCGCGCCCAGCAGGGCGTTGGCCCGTGCGTCATCGCCCAGCAGTCCGCTCACCGCGCCCGCGAGATCGCCGACGACCTCGTCGTACGACTTCGGCCCGGCGTCCGTGGTGATGCCCTCGCGCGGGATCAGCAGATTCTGCGGGGTGGTGCACATCTGGCCGCTGTAGAGCGACAGCGAGAAGGCCAGGTTGCTGAGCATGCCCTTGTAGTCGTCGGTGGACTCGATGACGACGGTGTTGACGCCGGCCTTCTCCGTGAAGACCTGCGCCTGCCGGGCGTGCGTCTCCAGCCAGTCGCCGAAGGCGGTCGAGCCGGTGTAGTCGATGATCCGGACCTCGGGGCGGACGGCCAGCGTCTTGGCCAGGCCCTCGCCCGGCTTGTCCACGGCGAGGCACACCAGGTCGGCGGGGAAGCCGGCCTCGGCGAGCACCTCGCGGGCCACCTTGACGGTCAGCGCCAGCGGGAGCACGGCGCGCGGGTGGGGCTTGACCAGCACCGGGTTGCCGGTGGCCAGCGAGGCGAACAGGCCCGGGTAGCCGTTCCAGGTGGGGAAGGTGTTGCAGCCGATCACCAGGGCGACGCCGCGCGGCACGGGCGTGAAGTTCTTGGTCAGCTCCAGCGGGTCGCGCTTGCCCTGGGGCTTGGACCACTGCGCGCGCTCCGGGGTGCGGACCTGCTCGGCGTACGCATACGCCACCGCCTCCAGGCCGCGGTCCTGGGCATGCGGGCCGCCCGCCTGGAACGCCATCATGAAGGCCTGACCGCTGGTGTGCATCACGGCCTGCGCGAACTCATGGGTGCGCGCGCTGATCCGGGACAGGATCTCCAGGCACACCGCCGCGCGCGCCTCGGGGCCCGCGTCCCGCCAGACGGGGAGTGCGGCCCGCATGGCCGGCAGCAGCACCTCCACATCCGGATGCGGATAGCTGATGCCCAACTCCGGGCCGTACGGCGAGACTTCCTCGCCCGCCCAGTCGTCCGTGCCGGGCTGGTCGAGCTCGAAGCGCTTGCCGCGCAGCGCCTCGAAGGCAGCCACTCCGTCGGGCCCGGCACTCTCGCCGTACGCCTTCGGATGCTCGGGGTGCGGGGACCAGTACGCGCGGGTGCGGATCGCCTCCAGCGTCTGGTCGAGGGTCGGACGGTGCTTCTCGATCAACTGCGCTACGGTCATTTCGGCGGCCATCGATGACCAACTCCTCGTCGAGCTGGGCGGAGAGTGGATGAGGACTGGGAGCGGACGGGGCAACGGAGTTAGAGTAACCGAACGATCGGTCGGGGCAAGAGGGCCCGGCGAAGCTGTGGAAAACTCGGTCGGGGAGGATCGTCTGTCATGACGGCAATCGGGATCGGCAGCACCGTGGCAGTGGTGGGCACCGGCACCATGGGGCAGGGAATCGCGCAGGTCGCGCTGGTCGCCGGCCATCGCGTACGCCTCTACGACGCCGCGCCCGGCCGCGCCGAGCAGGCCGCCGGGGCCATCGTGCGGCGACTGGACCGGCTCGTCGAAAAAGGCCGGATCTCGGCGGATGAGCGGAACGCCGTCCGCGCGCGCCTCTCCCCCGCCGCCACTCTCGCGGAGCTGGCCGACTCCGCGCTGGTGATCGAGGCGATCCTGGAGCAACTCCCCGCCAAACAGGAGCTGTTCACCGCCCTGGAGGACATCGTCCCGGCCGAGTGCCTATTGGCCACCAACACCTCCTCCCTGTCCGTGACCGCCGTCGCGGGCCGGCTGCGCCACCCCGGCCGCTGTGTGGGCCTGCACTTCTTCAACCCCGCACCGCTGCTCCCGTTGGTCGAGGTCGTCAGCGGCTTCGCCACCGACGAGGCCGCCGCCACCAGCGCGTACGAGACGGCCGCGGCCTGGGGCAAGACACCGGTGCGCTGCGCGGACACCCCCGGCTTCATCGTCAACCGCATCGCCCGCCCCTTCTACGCCGAGGCGCTGCGCGTCTACGAGGAGCGGGCGGCCGATCCCGCCACCATCGACGCCGTGCTGCGCGAATGCGGCGGCTTCGCGATGGGCCCCTTCGAGCTCACCGACCTCATCGGGCAGGACGTGAACGAGGCCGTCACACGGTCCGTCTGGGACTCCTTCTACCAGGACCCGAAGTTCACGCCCTCTCTGGCGCAGCGTCGGCTGGTCGAGGCCGGGCTGCTCGGCCGCAAGTCGGGCCGCGGCTGGTTCGACTACGGCGGCGCGGACGGCTCCGGAGCGGAGCGGCCAAAGCCGCATACGGAGGCACCCCGAAAAGCCCCGGATTTTGTCATCGCTCACGGGGACCTGGGCCCCGCAGCGGACCTTGTGGCGCTCATCGAGGCGGCCGGCATCGAGGTGCGGCAGGGGGATGAGGACGGCGCGCGCTTCGAGCTGCCCGGTGGCGGCGAGCTGGTGCTGGCGGACGGTATGACGTCGGTGGAGTTCGAGAACGTGGTCTATTTCGACCTCGCGCTCGACTACGGCGCGGCGACCCGGATCGCGCTGGCGGCCTCGCCGGACACCCCCGAGCGGACGGTCCAGGAGGCCACGGGGCTGTTCCAGGCGCTCGGCAAGCAGGTCAGCGTCATCGGGGACGTCCCCGGCATGATCGTGGCCCGTACGGTCGCCATGCTGATCGACTTCGCCTTCGATGCGGCCGCCAAGGAGGTCGCCTCCCCGGCCGATATCGACACCGCGATGCGGCAGGGTGTGAATTACCCGCTGGGTCCTGTGGAGTGGGAGCAGCGGCTGGGCGAGTCCTGGGCGTGTGACCTGCTGCAAGAGATGCACCAGCGGATCCCCTCCGGGCGTTATGCCCCGTCCTTGGGCCTGCTCCGCCGTGCGTACGCGGCACAGGATGTGGTTCCCTCATGACCATGACCAAGCGCGACACCTATACGCCCGATTCGCTGCTCGCGGTCGCCGTCGAGGTGTTCATCGAGCGGGGCTACGACGGCACGTCCATGGAGCACCTCTCCAAGGCGGCCGGTATCTCGAAGTCCTCGATCTATCACCACGTACGCAGCAAGGAAGAGCTGCTGCGCCGCGCTATAAGCCGGGCCCTGGACGGGCTGTTCGGCGTTCTGGAGGAGCCCGGCGCCGTCGAGGGACGGGCGATCGAGCGCCTCGAGTACGTCACCCGGCGCGAGGCCGAGGTGCTGATGGACGAACTTCCCTATGTGACGCTGCTGTTGCGGGTGCGCGGAAATACGGACACCGAGCGGTGGGCCATGGAGCGGCGCCGGGAGTTCGACCACGAGGTCGCCGATCTGCTCAAGCAGGCCGCGGCCGACGGTGATCTGCGCGACGACGTGGACATCCGGCTGGCCACCCGGCTGCTCTTCGGCATGATCAATTCGATTGTGGAGTGGTACCGGCCGGGCCGTGGTGGCGCGGCGAGCCGTGACGAGGTCGCCGAGGCCGTGGTGCGTACGGCGTTCGCGGGGCTGCGCAAGCCCTGAGGCGCCCGTAGGGGCCCTCTCCGCGGGCGTCCGGGGAAGAAAGACCGGGTCACTCCCGCTCGGGCCCGAGGTCGGTCTCCTCGAAGACCAGCAGGGTGCGAGTGCTGAGCACCTCCGGTATCGACTGGATACGGGTGAGGACCAGCTCCCGCAGCTCCCGGTTGTCCTTGGTGTGGACCAGTAGCAGCACATCGAAATCACCGCTCACCAGCGCGATGTGGGTGGCGCCGGGCAGCGTCGTGAGCTGCTTGCGCACGGTCCGCCAGGAGTTCTGCACGATCTTCAGCGTGATATATGCGGAAGCGCCCTGACCTGCCCGTTCCTGGTCGACGAGGGCGCTGAAGCCGCGGATCACCCCGTCGTCTATCAGCCGGTTTATCCGCGCGTAGGCGTTGGCGCGCGAGACATGCACCCGCTCGGCCACGGAGCGTATCGAGGCCCGGCCGTCGTTCTGCAGCATGCGCAGGATCGAGCGGTCGATGGTGTCCAGCGGGCGCGCGGCCGGTGATGGCGCGGTAGGTGCTGTCGGCGGCTGCCCGCCGGCGTTGGCCATCTGTTCGTCCGGCATATGGTCCCGCCTCCCCTTTGTGGACGCCCTGTCTTCATCTCAAGCTGTGGAGAACCGTTTGTCCACAGGCTGAGCCCGCCTGTAGCCAAAATGCATCGACGACCGAACAATCGGTAGGGAAGGGCGAACCCGCCCCGACCGATTCCATCTTGCCCATCCGCCGTCCGCCCACCACCCACATGAGGCGCATCGCGCCACCCCCTTCCAACCAAGGAGGTGCTCGACATGACGGTCCTTGAGCAGCCGGGCAGCAGCAGGAACAAGAGCAGCCTGGCCGGCCCGCCGCCCGCCTGGCGGCCGCGCGTCGATCCCGCGCCTCTCCTGCCCGACGCGGAGCCGTACCGCCTCCTGGGGACGGACGCCGCGGCCCGGCTCGACTCCGGACTGCTGACCCGGCTCTACGTCCAGCTGGTGCGCGGCCGCAGGTACAACGCCCAGGCCACGGCCCTGACCCGGCAGGGGCGGCTGGCGGTCTACCCGTCCTCCACGGGGCAGGAGGCCTGCGAGGTCGCTGCCGCTCTGGCGCTGGAGGACCGGGACTGGCTCTTCCCCAGCTACCGCGACACCCTGGCCGCCGTGGCCCGCGGCCTCGACCCCGTACAGGCCCTGACCCTGCTGCGTGGCGACTGGCACAACGGCTATGACCCGCACGAACACCGCATCGCCCCCCTGTGCACCCCGCTCGCCACCCAGCTCCCGCATGCCGTGGGCCTGGCGCACGCCGCCCGGCTCAAGGGCGACGAGGTGGTGGCGCTGGCCATGGTCGGCGACGGCGGCACCAGCGAGGGCGACTTCCACGAGGCGCTGAACTTCGCGGCGCTCTGGCAGGCGCCGGTCGTCTTCCTCGTACAGAACAACGGCTTCGCGATCTCCGTGCCGCTCGCCAAGCAGACCGCCGCGCCGTCCCTCGCCCACAAGGCGGTCGGATACGGCATGCCGGGCCGCCTGGCCGACGGCAATGACGCACCCGCGATGCACGAGGTGCTCACCGAGGCCGTGCAGCGCGCCCGCAGGGGCGGCGGACCGACCCTGATCGAGGCCGTCACCTACCGCATCGAGGCACACACCAACGCCGACGACGCCACCCGCTACCGCACCGATGCCGAGGTCGAGACCTGGCGGGCACACGACCCGATAGCCCTTCTGGAGCGCGAGCTGGCGGCCCGCGATCTGCTGACCGACGAATTCGTCCGCGCCACCCGGGACGGCGCCGAGCAGCTGGCGGCCGGCCTGCGGGAGCGGATGAACGCCGAGCCGCAGCTGGACCCGATGGACCTGTTCACCCACGTATTCGCCCAGCAGACCAGCCAACTGCGTGCACAGGCGGCGCAGTTGCGTGCCGAGCTGGACGCCGAGGCCGCCGGACACACCGAGGACGCAGCGGGCACCGACAGGTCCGCCGAGGAGGCCAGGCCATGACGACCACCGCTCCGGCGACCGCGCGCAAGCCCGCCACGATGGCGCAGGCGCTGACCCGCGCGCTGCGCGACGCCATGGCCGAGGACCCGTCCGTCCATGTCATGGGCGAGGACGTCGGCACCCTGGGCGGTGTCTTCCGGGTCACCGACGGACTGGCCAAGGAGTTCGGCGACGACCGCTGCACGGACACCGCGCTCGCCGAGGCCGGCATCCTGGGCACCGCCGTCGGCATGGCCATGTACGGGCTGCGGCCGGTCGTCGAGATGCAGTTCGACGCGTTCGCCTACCCGGCGTTCGAGCAGCTGATCAGCCATGTCGCCCGGATGCGCAACCGCACCCGCGGCGCGCTGCCGATGCCGCTGACCATCCGGATCCCCTACGGCGGCGGGATCGGCGGGGTCGAGCACCACAGCGACTCCTCCGAGGCGTACTACCTCGCCACCCCGGGGCTCCAGGTCGTCACCCCGGCGACCGTCGAGGACGCCTACGGGCTGCTGCGCGCCGCCATCGCCTCCGACGACCCGGTCGTCTTCCTGGAGCCCAAGCGGCTCTACTGGTCCAAGGCCGACTGGTCGCCCGACGCACCCACACCGGTCGCCCCTCTGGGCCGCGCCGAGGTACGGCACCGCGGCAGCAGCGCCACGCTGATCACCTACGGCCCGTCGCTCCCGGTCTGCATGGAGGCCGCCGAGGCCGCCCGCGCCGAGGGCTGGGACCTGGAAGTGGTCGATCTGCGCTCGCTGATGCCGTTCGACGACGACACGGTCTGCGCGTCGGTGCGACGCACCGGACGGGCTGTGATCGTCCATGAGTCCAACGGGTTCGGCGGTCCCGGAGGGGAGATCGCCGCACGGATCACCGAGCGCTGCTTCCACCACCTGGAGGCGCCGGTGCTGCGTGTCGCCGGCTTCGACATCCCCTATCCTCCGCCCATGCTGGAACGACACCATCTACCGGGCGTGGACCGGATTCTGGACACCGTCGCCCGCCTCCAGTGGGAGTCGGACTGGACCGAGGGACGTGGTGAGTGATGGCCGTGGTCCGCGAATTCACCCTGCCCGACCTGGGGGAAGGCCTCACCGAGGCGACGATCGTGCAATGGCTGGTCGAGGTCGGCGAGGTGGTGGCCATCGACCAGCCGGTGGTGGAGGTCGAAACCGCCAAGGCGATGGTGGAGGTGCCGTGCCCGTACGGGGGCGTGGTGACCGCCCGCTTCGGCGAGGAGGGGGCGGAAGTCCCCGTGGGCGCGCCGCTGGTGACGGTCGCGGTGGGGGCGGTACCGGACGATCTGGTGGGCGACGGGCCGGGAGCTGGGCCGGGATCCGGGGCGGGTGCGCCGGGTGGGGCGCCTGAGGCGGGTGCTTCGGCCGCGGCGCCGGCTTCCGGGGCGGCTTCCGCGTCGCCGGGCGCGGCGGACTCCGGGTCCGGGAGTGTGCTGGTCGGGTACGGCACGAGCGCGGCGGCGGCGCGGCGGCGCCGGATCCGG
>NZ_QUAC01000157.1 GCF_003389455.1 Streptomyces inhibens
GGCGCCGCACCGGCCCGCCCGGACCCGCCCCGGGCACCACCGTCGGCCGCACTCGCCGCCGCCCCGTCGGCACCGCGCGTCGCCATCCCGCCCGCACCAGGTGCACCGTCCGCACCTGGCACACCCTCCGTACCGGCGCCCCGGCCGGGGTGCGCACCGGGCCGCGTCCCGCCCGACGTCGCACCACCCGCCCCACGCGCCCCGCCCGCCGGCTTCGTCGCGCCCTTGCGTCCCCCGTCCGCCGCCTCCGCCCGCAGAATCTCCTCGTACGCGCCGCGCAGCCGCTCGCCGGGATCGACACCCAGCTCCTCGTTGAGCAGCCGCCGGGTGCGGTGGAACCACTCCAGCGCATCGGACTGCCGCCCCGTACGGAACAGCGCCCGCATCAGCCCGGCGATCAGCCCTTCCCGCAACGGGTGGTTGACGGCCGCGGAGTAGAGGATGGCCGCGGCCTGTTCGTGCTCGCCGAGCGTGCCGTGCGCCCGCCCCAGCGCCTCCACCGCTGTCAGCCGGCGCTCCTCCAGCGCATGGGCCGCGGCCGCGAACGGCGGGCTGGTGACCGTGCCGGTCAGCGCCGGCCCGCGCCACAGCCCCAGCGCCTCGCGCAGCAGCGGTACGGCATCGGCCGGCGCCGCCTCGGGGCGGGCCAGCGTCACCAGCTCACCGAACCGATGGGCGTCGATCAGCTCCTCCGGCATCCGCAGCAGATAGGCGGAGCCATGGGTGGTCAGCTCGATGCCGTACGCCTCCGCACCGGCCTCGGCGAGCGTGGCGCGCAGCCGTGAGACATGCCCCTGGACGACCGTACGGGCATGTTCGGGCGGCTCGTCCTCCCACAGGGAATCGATCAACTGCTCCAGTGGAACGGTGGTGTTGGGTTGCAGCAACAGCAGCGCCAGCACACTGCGCCGTTTGGCGGGCCCGAGCGACAGCTCCCCGGAGCCGGTCGACACGGCGATCGGGCCGAGCAGTGAGAATTCCAACTCAGCCCTCCAAGAAGGCCGTCAGGGCATTCGCCAGCAGATACGGGTCCTTGGCGCCGCACAGTTCGCGCGCCGAGTGCATGGACAGGATCGCGACACCGATGTCGACCGTGGCGATGCCGTGCCGGGCCGCGGTGATCGGCCCGATCGTGGTCCCGCACGGCATCGAGTTGTTCGACACAAAGCTCTGCCACGGCACATCGGCCCGCTCGCAGGCCGCCGCGAAGACGGCCCGGCCGCTGCCGTCCGTCGCATAGCGCTGATTGACATTGACCTTGAGGATCGGTCCTCCGTTGGGCATCGGGTGGTGGCCCGGCTCGTGCCGCTCGCTGTAGTTGGGGTGTACGGCGTGCCCCGTGTCGGACGACAGGCAGATAGTGCCGGCGAAGGCCCGCGCCCGGTCCTCGTACGAGCCGCCGCGCGCGAAGACCGAGCGCTCCAGCACCGTGCCCAGCAGCGGGCCGTCCGCGCCGGTGTCGGACTGGCTGCCGTTCTCCTCGTGGTCGAAGGCGGCCAGCACCGGAATGCTGGTCAGCTCGCTGCCGGCGGCGGCCGCGGCGGTGAGCGCGGCCGTACCGGCGTGCACGGACAGCAGGTTGTCCATCCGTGGACCGGCGACCAGTTCACGGTCGCGGCCCAGATAGGCGGGTGCCTCGATGCTGTGCACCATCAGGTCCCAGCCCTTGATGTCCTCGGCCGGGACGCCGATCTCCTCGGCGACGAATCCGATCAGATCGCCCTCGGCCACCTCGCCCAGGCCCCAGATCGGCGTCATATGGCGCTGCTTGTCCAGCTTCAGGCCGTCGGAGTTCACCGAGCGGTCGAGGTGTACGGCCAGCTGCGGCACCCGCAGCAGCGCCCGGTCGACATTGACCAGTCGATTGCTCCCGTCCCGCAGCGTCACGCGGCCGCTCAGCCCCAGGTCGCGGTCGAGCCAGGTATTGAGCAGGGTGCCGCCGTAGATCTCGACGGCGATCTGCCGCCAGCCGCGGGCGCCGGTGTCCGGAATCGGCTTGACTCGCAGATTGGGAGAGTCGGTGTGAGCCCCGACAATTCGGTACGGAGTCGCGGCGCTCGCGCCTTCGGGGACGTACCAGGCAATGATCGCGCCGCCGCGCAGCACATACTTCCCGCCGCTCGTGCCGTCCCATTCGTCGACCTCGGCGACCTGCCGGAAACCGGCCTTCTCCAGCCGCGCCGCCGCGTTCGCCACCGCGTGGTAGGGCGACGGACTGGCGGCGAGGAAGGACATCAGGTCGTCGGTGTGGCCGCGATCGAAGCGGGCGGAGTTGGTCATGGATTCAGCATAAGGAGCCGGACCCCGCATTCCCCGTGCGTGTGCGACGTGACTCCGCTCCCTTCCGGCCAGGATTTCTGCATTCCAGACCGAAAACCCCACTGGAGTGAACGATTCCGGATTTCCGGGCCGCCACACCCGCCGCACGGGCCACGCGCCGTTCGCACGGCTTTGGCGTACGGCGCGCCTCCGGCGCCGGAGTGACGGAGCGCCGGCTCCCCGGAAGAAGACATGACGAAGCCCGCCTCCCCGGGGGAAGGGAGACGGGCAACGTCAGTCTGTACGGCCAATCTGAGAGACCTCTAAGAACGCCGCGACCGGGCCGCGGAGAACGCTCTTAGAACGCGGCCTCGTCGAGCTCCATCAGCGACTGGTCGATGGACTCGGCCAGCCCACGCTGGACGCCGACGCCCGGCAGGACGTTGTGCGCGAAGAACTTCGCCGCGGCGATCTTGCCGGTGTAGAACGGCTTGTCCTTCGCCGAGGCACCGGCCAGCTTCTCGGCGGCCACGGCCGCACCCTTGAGCAGGAGGTAGCCGATGACGACATCGCCGGAGGCCATCAGCACGCGGGTGGTGTTCAGACCGACCTTGTAGATGGACTTGACGTCCTTCTCGGTGGCGGCGAGGTCCGTCAGCATGGTGCCGACGATCGCCTCCAGGTCGGCGGCGGCCTTGGCCAGCTCGCCGCGGGCCTGCTCCAGCTCCGCGCCACCGATGTTGTCGGCGAGGAACTTCTTGATCTCGTCGGAGAGGGCGGTGAGCGCCTGGCCCTGGTCGCGGACGATCTTCCGGAAGAAGAAGTCCTGGCCCTGGATCGCGGTGGTGCCCTCGTAGAGGGTGTCGATCTTGGAGTCCCGGATGTACTGCTCGATCGGGTACTCCTGCAGGTAGCCGGAGCCGCCGAAGATCTGCAGCGACTGCGCCAGCTGCTCGTAGGACTTCTCCGAGCCGTAGCCCTTGACGATCGGCAGCAGCAGGTCGTTGAGGCGGATCGCGGCGCTCGCGTCCTCGCCCGCGGCCTCCTTGATGAGGATCTCGTCCTGGACCGTCGCCGTGTAGAGCACCAGGGTGCGCATGCCCTCGGCGTACGCCTTCTGCGTCATCAGCGAGCGGCGCACGTCGGGGTGGTGGGTGATGGTGACGCGCGGGGCGGTCTTGTCGGTGAAGGCCGCCAGGTCCGGGCCCTGCACGCGCTCCTTGGCGTACTCCAGCGCGTTGAGGTAGCCGGTGGAGAGGGTGGCGATGGCCTTCGTGCCGACCATCATCCGGGCGAACTCGATGATCTTGAACATCTGGCGGATGCCGTCGTGCTTCTCGCCCAGCAGCCAGCCCTTGGCCGGGTGGTTGGCGCCGAACGTCATCTCGCAGGTGTTGGAGGCCTTCAGGCCCATCTTGTGCTCGACGTTCGTGGCGTAGGCGCCGTTGCGCTCGCCCAGCTCGCCGGTCTCCCAGTCGAAGTCGTACTTCGGCACGATGAACAGCGACAGGCCCTTGGTGCCCGGACCGGCACCCTCGGGGCGGGCGAGAACGAAGTGCACGATGTTCTCGGACATGTCGTGCTCACCGGAGGTGATGAAGCGCTTGACGCCCTCGATGTGCCAGGAGCCGTCCTCCTGCTGGGTGGCCTTGGTGCGGCCGGCGCCGACGTCCGAACCGGCGTCCGGCTCGGTCAGCACCATCGTGGAGCCCCACTGCTTGTCCACCATCAGCTGAGCTATGCGGTGCTGCTCCTCGGTGCCCTCTTCGTAGAGGACGCCGGCGAAGGCGGGGCCGGACGCGTACATCCACACGGCCGGGTTGGCGCCCAGGATCGTCTCGGCGAAGCCCCAGAGGAGGGAGCGCGGCGCGGTGGTGCCGCCGAGCTCCTCCGGGATGCCCAGACGCCACCACTCGGCGTCCATGAAGGCCTGGTAGCTCTTCTTGAACGTGTCCGGAACCGGCGCGGTGTTGGTGTCCGGGTCGAAGACCGGGGGGTTGCGGTCGGTGTCGGCGAACGACTCCGCCAGCTCGTTCTCGGACAGCCGGGTGATCTCGGACAGCACGCTCTTGGCGGTGTCGACATCCATCTCCGCGAACGGTCCGGTGCCGTACACGCTGTCTCGGCCCAGTACCTCGAAGAGGTTGAACTCGATGTCGCGGAGGTTCGACTTGTAGTGGCCCATGGGTACGGCTCCGTAAGTGTTCGGGAGGAGGTGCCTCAGGGAGGGACCTCAAACGCAATACCGGCTAGTAGCCAAATGATGCTACCCACGGGTAATAAGAATCAACCCCTTCTGCCCATCTGTGACGAGCGTCCCCCTGTGAATCGCCGACTCAGTACGCTGTGGCGCATGTACGGCTACGACCAGAACGCGGGCGCCGGGCAGCAGCAGTACGGCGCGCCACCGCCCCCGCCGCAGCAACCGGCCCCCGGGGGCTATGGCGAGCAGCCGCTGTATCCCGAGCCGTCCCCGCCCTCGCTCGCCGACGCGGTGCGCGCCTTCACCACCGGCTCGATGTCGGCCGAGGACTTCCAGGGCATCTTCTCCACGTCCAAGATCTACTGCCCGCGCGGTGACAACCCCGGCTTCCTGGCGCTGCACAACACCCAGCAGCCGGTGATCCCGATGTTCACCTCGCTCAAGGAGCTGCGGCGGTACGCGGGCAAGGAGTCCAAGTACTTCGTGATCACCGGCGCCGAGGTGCTGGACCTGCTGCCGACCGGCTATGGCTTCGTCCTCGACATGGAGGGCGACCACCGGATGGTCTTCGACGCGAAGGCCGTGGAGCAGATGGTCGACTTCGCGATGCGGCGGATGTACGGCTAACGCCATCGCCATGCGCGGGCAGCCGTTCGCCGTCGCCGTGCGGTCGGCGAGCTGCCCGCGCCGCCCGGACGGCCGGCCGCGGTGCCGGACCGAGGGCCGAATAACCCCCACTTGACCTGCGAAAACGCAGACGGGAATGCCGCACGCCTTGCAGGTTGTTCAGTATTCAACTAAGTTGAATGAACGACCGAGGAGGCCGTCATGCCCGCAGTGACCGTAGAGAACCCGTTGACCCTGCCGCGTGTGGCGGCACCCGTCGCGGCGCACACCCGTCCCGTGCTGGCCGTTGCCACCGCTCCGAGCGGATTCGAGGGCGAGGGCTTCCCGGTGCGCCGGGCATTCGCCGGCATCGACTACAAGCACCTCGACCCGTTCATCATGATGGACCAGATGGGCGAGGTGGAGTACGCGCCCGGAGAGCCCAAGGGCACGCCCTGGCACCCGCACCGCGGCTTCGAGACCGTGACGTATCTGATCGACGGCACGTTCGTGCACCGCGACTCGCACGGTGGCGGTGGCGTCATCAACGACGGCGACACCCAGTGGATGACGGCCGGTTCGGGGCTGCTGCACATCGAGGCGCCGCCGGAGTCGCTCGTCATGTCCGGCGGCCTCTTCCACGGCCTCCAGCTGTGGGTGAACCTGCCGAAGAGCGACAAGATGATGGCCCCCCGCTACCAGGACATCGGCGGCGGTCAGGTCAAGCTGCTGACCTCCGGCGACGGCGGCGCGCTGCTGCGGCTGATCGCCGGTGACGTCGACGGCCACCACGGACCGGGCGTCACCCACACGCCGATCACGATGCTGCATGTGTCGGTGAACCCGGGCGCCGAGCTGACCCTGCCCTGGCGCAAGGACTTCAACGCCCTTGCCTACGCCCTGGCCGGACGTGGCTCGGCCGGTGCGGAGGGACGCCCGTTCCGGATGGGGCAGTCGGTCGTCTTCGGCGGTGGGGGAGACTCGATCACGATCCGGGCGGACGAGACCCAGGAGTCGCGCAGCCCGAACTTCGAGGTCGTGCTGCTGGGCGGGCAGCCGATCCGCGAGCCGATGATGCATTACGGCCCGTTCGTCATGAACACCCACGCCGAACTGGCCCAGGCCTTCGAGGACTTCCAGGCCGGCCGGCTCGGGACGATCCCCGCCGGCGAGCACTGACGCCGCGTCGGCAGCCGGCTCCCATCGGGAACGGCGGCGGGGTGGGGGCGGTGTTTCACGTGAAACACCGCCCCCGGCCCGTTCCAGGGCCCGCACCCGGGCTGCCGGCCATGGTGGACTGTCCGGGTGCGAAACGATTCGGATCAAGACCGGCACGGCGCCGAGCGTGAACGGCCGCTGCCCCGACAGCCGTTGCTCCCGATCGAGGCCCGCCGCGTCGCGGCCTGGTGTCTGGTGGGGCTGCTGATCGCAGCCGTGGTGGCCCTCGGGGTGTGGCTGTGCGTCATGCTGAGCGCCGCGGTCACGCCCGTACTGCTCGCGCTGCTCGGCAGTGGGCTGCTCGGGCCGCTCTACCGGCGGCTGGTGGCGATGAAGCTCAACGCTTCGCTGGCGGCCGGACTGACCTGCGCCGTCCTCGTGGTGGTGGTCGGCGGCGCCGGGTACATCGTCATCAGTGCGCTGGTCGACACCGGTGACCAGATCATCGCCTCGCTCAAGGACGCAGCCAAGGACCTGACCAAGCACTTCGGCATGGCCGGCACCTCACTCGACGACCTCGCCACCAACGCCAAGGAACTGGTCACGAAGTTCGGTAGCACCGCGGCCTCCGGGCTGCTGGCCGGCTTCAGCCTCGTCGGCCAGTTCATCGCCGCCGCGATCCTCGCCCTGCTGCTGACCTTCTTCTTCCTGCGCGACTCCGGCAAGGCCGTGCGCGCACTGCACGAGTGGGCACCCGGCGACTCGGCGCCTCAGCTGGAGGGAATGGCCCGCCGTGGCTTCCAGGCCATCGAGGGCTTTATGCGCGGCACCACCTTCATCGCGCTGATCGACGCCATCTGCATCACCGTCGGACTGCTGATCCTTCAGGTGCCGGGCGCCTTCGGCCTGGGCGCGCTGGTCTTCGTCGGCGCCTACATCCCCTATCTCGGCGCCTTCATCTCGGGCGCCGTGGCGATCCTGGTGGCGTTCGCCGACCGCGGCTTTGTGATCGCGCTCTGGGCACTCGGCGTCGTCCTGGCCGTGCAGGTGCTGGAGGGCCATGTGCTCCAGCCGATGATCCAGAGCCGTACGGTCCAGCTGCATCCGGCGACCGTGATGCTGGCGATCACGGCGGGCGCCAGCGTCGCCGGAATCCTCGGCATGCTGCTGTCCGTACCGCTGACCGCGGCCGTCTCCGGCGTGCTCCACGAGCTGCGCAAGCACTACGCGGCGGACTCGGACTCCGACTCCGGGTCCGGCTCGGACTCCGGGTCCGGCTCAGGCTCCGACGACACCGGGCCCGCCGGACCCACGGCCTCCCCCGCGCCCTCGTAAAGCTCGAACCACGTCGACTTGCCGTCCCCGCGCGGATCCACGCCCCACGCCCCGGCCAGCAGTTCCAGCAGCACCAGCCCGCGCCCCGACGACGCCAGTTCGCCGGGGCAGCGGCGGTGCGGCAGCTCGTCGCTGCTGTCGGCGACATCGACGCGGATGCGCCGGGCGCCCCGCTCACCGGAGATCTCGGCGACCAGCAGCGCATCACCGTCGGTGTGCATCAGGACGTTGGTGACCATCTCGGAGACCATCAGCACGGCCGAGTCGACCTGGTCCGGGTCGGCCCAGTCGTGCAGCACATCGCGGATCTGCCGGCGCGCCTCGGCTATCCGCTCCGGCTCGGCCTGCGCGACCGAGAGCACGGTGCGCCGTACGGGCTGCGGCGCCGGCAGACCGCCGGCGCCGACCCCGCAGCTGCCGCCCTCGCGGGACAGCAGCAGTACGGCGATGTCGTCCTCACGGCGGTCCACCAGCGGCCCCGTGGTGTGGTGCGAGGGCGGGCCGTGCACGGCCTGCACCAGCGCATCGGCGAGCCGCTCCAGGCTCTCGTCCTCCCCGCCGACCTCATGCGCCTCGACGATGTCGCGCAGCCGCGCCCAGCCGGTCTCCAGATCGTGGCCGCCGGTCTCGATCAGCCCGTCGGTGCACACCATCATGGTCTCGCCGGGCTCCAGGACGAGCCGGGTGGTGGGGTAGTCGGTGTCCGGGACGATGCCCAGCGGCAGCCCGCCCGCGGTGGGCCGGACCAGCATCGTGCCGTCGCTCATCCGGATCGCCGGGTCGGGGTGGCCGGCCCGTGCGATGTCCAGCAGCCCGGTCGCCGGATCCACCTCGATGTACAGACAGGTCGCAAACCGCTGGTCCTCGCCGTGGCCGCGGAACTCGGTCTCGTTGATCCCGGCCAGAAACCGGGAGGCACGGGAGAGCACCGCATCGGGGTGGTGGCCCTCGGAGGCGTAGGCGCGCAGCGCGATCCGCAGCTGCCCCATCAGACCCGCGGCCCGTACGTCATGCCCCTGGACATCCCCGATGACCAGCGCGATCCGGCCGGACGGCAGCGGAATCATGTCGTACCAGTCGCCGCCGACCTCCAGCCCGCCGCCGGTCGGCACATAGCGGGCCGCGACCGTCATCCCCGGGATGTCCGGCTGCACCGTCGGCATCATGCTGCGCTGCAGACCGAGGGCCAGCTCCTGCTGCTCCTCCTGCATACCGGCCCTGGCCAGCGCCTGGGCCAGCATTCGGGCGACGGTGGTGAGCACCGAGCGCTCGTCGGGCGTGAAGGCGACCGGCTGGGCGAACCCCGCCATCCAGGCGCCGATCGTCCGGCCCGCGTTGACCAGTGGCAGGAACGCCCATGACGTACGGCGGAAGCGGGCGGCCAGCGGCCAGGTGGCGGGGTAGCGGCGGCTGTAGTCCTCGGGCGTGGGCAGATAGATGGCCCGGCCGGTGCGGACGACCTCGGCGGCCGGATAGTCGATCTCCAGCGCCATGTCCATGAAGGACTGCTCATCGCCGGGACGGTGGCCGTGATGGCCGATGACCGACAGCCGGTCGCCCTCGATACCGAAGACCGCCAGGCCGTCCGGCATGAACCCGGGCATGGACAGCCCGGCCGCGACCCGCAGCACCTCGGCGGTGGACCGCGCCTCGGCCAGCGCCCGGCCCGCGTCCAGCAGGAACGCCTCGCGGGAACGGCGCCAGTCGCCGGTTATCGGGGTGTGCGCGGCAGAGGTGCCGGGCTGCGGCTCGGGGACCTCCTGAAGGGTGCCGACCAGCTCGAAGTCGCCGTCGACGATCCGGGGGCGGGAACGGGAGCGGACGATGCGCAGCACCCGCCCGCGCTCGTCCACGATGCGCAGCCGGGCCTCGGCGAGCGTCTCCTCGCTGACCGCGAGCTGCACGACCCCGTTGATCTCGGCGAAGTCGACGGGATGAAAACGGGAGCGCACCGCGGCCTCGGTCAGCTCCACCGGCTCGGCGGGCAGCCCGAGCAGCCGGGCCGCCTCCGCATCGAGGGTCACCCGTCCCGAGGCGTTGTCCCAGCGCCACAGGCCCGTCGCGATGGCAGCCAGGAGATCCTTGGTGCGCATTGCATCACTTTATGGGCGTTTGGCGGGACGCGACCAGTGAACCGGACGTGACCCTCGTCCCAGCCGGAGGCCCTCACTTCGGGCTCCGAAAACGCTGATGCGTATATGTCAACCAAGGGCTGGGGGTCGGGACGGTAACCTGGAGCGGTTATGTCAATCCTGGGGTGGCCTTTCGGGTGATCCACGAGGAGAGCGACCGGGCGTGCGAGCCCGTGTTCCGTTCCCTCTCCTCCGTTCCCTCTTCACCTCGACACTCGCGACGACTTGGATGAGCGATGCACCGGTACCGGTCCCATAACTGCGGCGAGCTCCGAGCCGCGGACGTCGACACGGACGTCCGCCTCAGCGGCTGGCTGCACAATCGACGTGACCTGGGCGGCATCCTCTTCATCGATCTGCGCGACCACTACGGTCTCGTGCAGCTCGTCGCCCGCCCCGGCACCCCGGCCAACGAGGCCCTCAGCTCGCTGACCAAGGAAACCGTCGTCCGTATCGACGGCAAGGTCAGCGCGCGCGGCGCCGACAACGTCAACCCCGATCTGCCGACCGGCGAGATCGAGATCGAGGTCTCCGAGGTCGAGGTGCTCGGCACCGCCGAGCAGATCCCGTTCACGATCAACGCGGACGACGGCGTCAACGAGGAGAAGCGCCTGGAGTACCGCTTCCTCGACCTGCGCCGCGAGCGGATGCACCGCAACATCATGCTGCGCACCGCCGTGATCTCCGCCATCCGCCACAAGATGGTGGCCCTCGGCTTCAACGAGATGGCGACCCCGATCCTGTCCGCGACCTCCCCCGAGGGCGCCCGCGACTTCCTGGTCCCCTCCCGTCTGCACGCCGGCAAGTTCTACGCGCTGCCGCAGGCCCCGCAGCAGTTCAAGCAGCTGCTGATGATCGCCGGCTTCGACCGCTACTTCCAGATCGCGCCGTGCTTCCGCGACGAGGACGCCCGCGCGGACCGCTCGCCGGGCGAGTTCTACCAGCTCGACATCGAGATGAGCTTCGTCGAGCAGGAGGATGTCTTCCAGCCCGTCGAGCAGCTGATGACCGAGCTCTTCACCGAGTTCGGCAAGGGCCGCACGGTCACCTCCCCCTTCCCGCGCATCCCGTTCCGCGAGGCGATGCTCAAGTACGGCTCCGACAAGCCGGACCTGCGCGCAGAGCTGGAGCTGGTGGATGTCTCCGACGTCTTCGCCGGCTCCGGCTTCAAGGCCTTCGCCGACAAGCACGTCCGCGCTCTGGCCGTGCCGGACACCGCCGACCAGCCGCGCAAGTTCTTCGACCAGCTGGGCGACTTCGCCGTCCAGCAGGGCGCGAAGGGCCTGGCCTGGGTCCGCGTCGGCGACGACAACGCGCTGACCGGCCCGATCGCCAAGTTCCTCACCGAGGACGACATCAAGTCGCTGGTCGTCGCCCTGGACCTCAAGCCCGGCCACGCCGTCTTCTTCGGCGCCGGCGAGTTCCACGAGGTCTCCAAGATCATGGGCGCGGTCCGCGTCGAGGCCGCCAAGCGCGCCGGCCACTTCGTCGACGGCGAGTTCCGCTTCTGCTGGATCGTCGACTTCCCGATGTTCGAGAAGGACGAGGAAACCGGCAAGATCGAGTTCTCGCACAACCCCTTCTCCATGCCGCAGGGCGGCCTGGAGGCGCTGGAGACCCAGGACCCGCTGGACATCCTGGCCTGGCAGTACGACATCGTCTGCAACGGCACCGAGCTGTCCTCCGGCGCGATCCGTAACCACGAGCCCGAGGTCATGTACAAGGCCTTCGGGATCGCCGGCTACGACAAGGAGACCGTCGAGGCGGAGTTCGGCGGCATGCTGCGCGCCTTCAAGTTCGGCGCTCCGCCGCACGGTGGCATCGCCCCCGGCGTCGACCGCATCGTCATGCTGCTGGCCGACGAGCCCAACATCCGCGAGACCATCGCCTTCCCGCTCAACGGCAACGCCCAGGACCTGCTGATGGGCGCCCCGACCGAGGTCGAGGAGGCCCGGCTCAAGGAGCTGCACCTCTCGATCCGCAAGCCGCAGGTGAAGTAGCACCAGCGACAGTACGGGGCCTCAAAAAGGCTCGCAGGGGCGGCGTTTCATGTGAAACGCCGCCCCTTCCCGTTCGATGCCTCGCGTGCCTGCTCGGGGGTCCTGCCGCCGCGCAGGGGGATCCCGCTGCTCCAACCGCCCCACACGTGTGGCCGCTCCCGGGCACCGCCCGCAATGTGGTGCCCATGCAGCAAGCCATCCTCCTCCCCGCCACGTCCGGGCGGCGGCCGCGGACCCGTGCGGCGTACTCCGGTCCGGCCCACGACCTTCGGTGGCTCGTCGTCGTGGCCCTCGCGTTCACCGCCTGCCAGCTCTACTCCGCGCTCGCCGTCTCCGGTCTGGGCTGGGACGAGACGGTGTACGTCAGCCAGGTCGATCCCGATGCGCAGGCCGCGTTCTTCAGCGCCCCACGCGCCCGCGGCATCACCCTCCTCCTCGCCCCCGTCGCCGCCCTGACGACCTCGGCCACCGTCCTGCACTGCTACCTGGCGGTGCTCTCCGGCCTCGGGCTCCTCCTCACCCTGTGGATCTGGCGGCACCTGCTGCCCGCCCCGGCGACGGCGCTCGGCGGCGCGCTGTTCGCCGGTCTGTGGATCACGCTCTTCTACGGCCCGCAGGCGATGCCCAACCTGTGGGTCGCCTACGCCGTACTCGCCGCCACCGGCTGCTTCCTGCTGGCGGTACGGCCGCGGGCCCGCCACCTGTCCGGCGAACGTCCCCGCACCGGCCGGGGCGCGGCAGTCGGTCTCGCCATAACGCTGGCCCTCGCCGCGCTGATGCGCCCCATCGACGCCGTATGGCTGGCCGTACCGCTCTTCGCCGCGGCGCTCTTCGTCCGGTCGTGGCGGCGCCCCGCCGTCCTGCTGGCGGTACCGGCCGGCCTGGCGCTGGGGTGTGCCGAGTGGGTCGCGGAGGCGTACGCGTCCTACGGCGGCCTGCCGGCCCGGCTGCGGCAGGCCGGCGAGATCCAGGGCGGCCTTGGCTGGCACCCATCCTTCTACGACCACGTACGGGCGCTCCAGGGCAAGACGCTGTGCCGCCCCTGCGAGATGTCCTGGGAGCATCCGGTGACGGCGGTGTGGTGGTTCGCGCTGCCCCTGGCGGTCGCCGGGGCGGTGTGGGCGGCGCTGCGCGTACGCGAACTCGGCGGCGGGCGGCACCCGTACGGGCTGGATCCCGTGCAGGCGGGCGCCCGCGACCCCAACGGCTTCCTGCCCCCGTACCGGAACGCCTCCGTGGAGACCGTCGATCGCGAGCCCGACGACGGGCGGCAGTGGTACACACCGGATCCCGTCTGGCCCAGCGGCCACAACCCCGGCGCCGAGCCCCTTCGCTACGGTCCGGCCCCCGTCCTCCTCCCCGCGCTCCTCGGCGTCTGCCTGGCGGCGCCCTATCTGCTGATGGTCGACTACGCCGCGCCGCGCTTCCTGCTGCCCGCCTACGCCCTGCTGCTGATGCCGGCCGGCTGGTTCCTGTACCGGCTGGCCCTTCTGCTGCGCGGCCGGCCCGCCTGGGCGGTGGGCGCCCTGGTCCTCGCGCTGCTGGGCCATGAGGCGATCCAGCTGGCGATCCTGCACAAGATGGTCGGGGGCACCGCACGGGTCCAGGCCGACATCGACCGGCTCGCCGATTCGCTGCGCGACGCCGGCGTGCGACCGGCGTGCGTGGTGACCGGCGCGGAGGCGGTACGGGTGGCGTACCGGGCCGGCTGCGCCTCCCGCCAGCCCGGCGGTCACGACGCCAGCATCACCCCGGCGGCCCTGGCCCGGCTGGGCGCGACCCGCCCGGCCGCCGTCATCCTGACCCACGGCGAAAAGGCGCCGGACTACGCCCACGGCTGGCGGGCGGTCCCGCTGCCGCCGGTGGCGGGCCTCGGCCCGCTCCGCGCGTATGTGTCCACGGCGGCCCGACGCTGAGGTGGGCGGTACCGCGGGCCCGGCCCGGGCGTCCACACCCCGGCGCATACGACGAAGACCCGCCTTCCCTCCGACTCTCGGGCCGGACGGAAGGCGGGTCTCACAGGTCTTGCGGTCCTACAGGTCCTGTTGGCCTTCCGGCCCTACGGACGCTTACTGCTCCGCGCCGCCGAAACGCTCGCGGTACGACTCAAGGTCGTCCTCAGTGATCTTCGCGAACAGCACCGGCGGCACCGTGAAGGGCGTCCCGGCCGGCACCGAGGCCAGCGCCTTGGCCTCCTCCTGGGAGACCCACACGGCCGTGTCGTTCTCCAGGGCGAACGCACCGCGCATCGCCTTCGCCGACGCCGGAATGAACGGCTCGGAGACCACCGCGTACAGATGAATCAGATTCATCGCGGTACGCAGCGTCAGCGCCGCCGCGTCCTCGTCGGTCTTGATCTCCAGCCACGGGGCCTTCTCCTCCAGGTAGGAGTTGCCCGCGCTCCACAGGGCGCGCAGCGAAGCCGCCGCCTTACGGAACTGCAGCGCCTCCATGTGGCCCTCGTACTCGTCCAGCAGCCCGGCGATCTCCTCGCCCAGCTTCTGCTCCGCGGCCCCGGCCTCCGCGCCCGCCGGCACCTCGTCGCCGAACCGCTTCCGCGAGAACGACAGCACCCGGTTGACGAAGTTGCCGAGCGTGTCCGCCAGGTCCTTGTTGACCGACGACGAGAACAGCTCCCAGGTGAAGGAGGTGTCGTCCGACTCCGGGGCGTTGGCGATCAGGAAGTAGCGCCAGTAGTCGGCCGGCAGAAGCTCCAGCGCCGCGTCCGTGAAGATGCCGCGCCGCTGCGACGTCGAGAACTTCCCGCCGTAGTAGTTCAGCCAGTTGAAGGCCTTGAGGAAGTCGACCTTCTTCCACGGCTCGCGGGTGCCCAACTGCGTCGCCGGGAACATCACGGAGTGGAACGGCACATTGTCCTTGGCCATGAACTCCGTGTACCGGACGTCTTCGGCCTCGTACCACCACGACTTCCAGTCGCGGTTCTCCGGGTCGACGTCCGCCCACTCCTTCGTCGAGCCGATGTACTCGATCGGCGCGTCGAACCATACGTAGAAGACCTTGCCCTCGGCCGCCAGCTCCGGCCACACATCCGCCGGCACCGGAACGCCCCAGTCCAGGTCACGGGTGATCGCCCGGTCCTGGAGCCCCTCGGTCAGCCACTTGTGCGCGATGGAGGAGGCGAGGGTCGGCCACTCCTTGCTGCCGTTGCCGTCCAGCCAGCCCTCGACCTCGTGCTGCAGCTTCGACTGGAGCAGGAACAGATGCTTGGTCTCCCGCACCTCAAGATCACCGCTGCCGCTGATCGCCGAGCGCGCGTCGATCAGATCGGTCGGGTCCAGCACCCGGGTGCAGTTCTCGCACTGGTCGCCGCGCGCCTTGTCGTAGCCGCAGTGCGGGCACGTACCGACGATGTAGCGGTCCGGCAGGAAGCGGTCGTCGGTGATCGAGAAGACCTGGCGGATCGCCCGTTCCTCGATGAACCCGTTCTCGTGCAGCTTGCGCGCGAAGTGCTGCGTCAGGTCCCGGTTCTCCGGCGACGAGCTCCGCCCGAAGTAGTCGAACTCCAGCGCGAAGCCTTCGTAGATCGCCTTCTGCTTGTCGTGCTGCTCGGCACAGAACGCGTCGACCGACTGGCCCGCCTCCTTCGCCGCCAGCTCGGCGGGGGTTCCGTGCTCATCCGTCGCACAGATGTAGAGGACGTCGTGTCCACGCTGCCGCAGATACCGCGAATACACGTCCGCCGGGAGCATGGACCCCACCATGTTGCCCAGGTGCTTGATCCCGTTGATATACGGAAGGGCGCTGGTGATGAGGTGTCGAGCCATTGCCGGCTGCTCCCAAGTCGCTACGGTGAGTGAGGATTTGCTTTACGGAACGTCAATATCGTACTGGACGGGGTGGGGGCACCGTCGCGGGCTTTTCGGGCGGGCGGGGGCGGCGCGAGACGGGAGCCGGCGGATGTGCGGGACGGCCGCCGCTGACGTGTGCGCCGGACGCCGGATCCCGGGCAGGACAGGGACTCCGTAGCCTCCGTAGCAAGCCTGCCCTGTCGTCACCGGCGCCACACGGCCACCATGGGCCCCACCGCCGGGCCGTCACACCGCATCCGCCGACTTCGCACTGTCCGCCGCCGGGACAGGGCCATGCTTCGGGGCCCGCCCATTGACCAGCAGGCCGGCTACGAGGGCGGCCAGCAGCATGATCGCCGAACCGACCCCGATGGCCAGGGTGAACCCGTGCACCACCCCGTCCTTCACGATCCCGTCCCGGACGGCCGGCGTGAGCCCCCGCGCCCCGCTCCTGCGCGCCACGTCCGCCACCTGCCCCGCGATATACGTCGCGCTCGTCGACGTCGCGATCGTGTTCAACAGCGCCGTACCGATCGAACCCCCCACCTGTTGCGCCGTGTTGACCGTCGCGGACGTGACTCCGGAGTCATACGGCGCAACCCCCGTCGTCGCCGTCGCCATCACCGGCATAAAGGTCAGCCCCATACCGAGACCGACGAGAAGCTCGGCCGGCAGCACCTGCGCGACATACGCGGGCTCGGCGGTCAGGAACGTCAGCGTGAAGAGCCCCGCGGAGGCGAGCAGCGCCCCCGGAACCATCAGGAAGCGTGGCGGCAGCAGATGCAGCAGCCGCGCCGATATCTGCGTCGACCCGACGACGATCGCCGCCACCATCGGCAGAAAGGCGAGCCCCGCCTTGACCGGCGAATACCCGAGCACGGTCTGGAAGTAATAGGTCAGGAACAGGAACATCCCGAATATGGCGATCACCGCCAGCGCCATGGTCAGGAAAGCGCCACCACGATTCCGGTCCCGCACGATGTGCAGGGGCAACAGGGGGTGCCGGGCCCGCGTCTGCCACCACGCAAAGACGGCCAGCAGCACCACACCCCCCACCAGCAACCCGATGACCAGCCCGTCCCCCCACCCCCGCGGCTTCGCCTCACTGCACCCGTAGACAATCGCGACCAGCCCACCGCAGCCGAGCGCCACGCCCCGTATGTCCAGGTGGACGCGCCCCCGCTCGGGCGTGTCCCGCAGAAACACGGCCGCACCGACGAACGCGATCACCGCGATCGGCACATTCACATACAGACACCAGCGCCAGTCCAGGTACTCGGTCAGCAGCCCACCTGCGATCAAGCCGATGGCCGCACCTCCACCCGCAATGGCCCCGTAAATGCCAAAGGCCTTGCTTCGCTCCTTCCCGATCGTGAAAGTCGTGGTCAGCAACGACAGCGCCGACGGCGCCAGCAACGCGCCGAACGCCCCCTGCAACGCCCGCGCCCCGAACAGCAACCAGGACCCGGTCGCCGCCCCGCCCAAACCCGATGCGACCGCGAACCCGACCAGCCCGATCATGAACGTCTTCTTCCGGCCCACCAGGTCCGCGATCCGCCCGCCCAGCAACAGCAGCCCGCCAAACGCGAGCGTGTACGCGGTGATCACCCACTGCCGGTTCGCATCCGACATCCCCAGCTCCCGCTGAGCCGACGGCAGCGCAATATTCACGATGGTCGCGTCCAGCACCACCATCAACTGTGCAATCGCGATCACCACCAGCCCCCACCAACGCCGCGGATCAGGCTCGGCGCCACCGGCCCAGCTGGGCGTGGTGCGGGCAGGAGGGGGCGCGGGCCCTTCCCCTTGGCTCGCGTGGCTCATCGCGACCCGCCTCCGCCGGCAGTCGGCCATCGCCCCGATCGGCCCCGGCACACCCCCTCACGGCACCCCGGCCGCCCAGACCGCCCGAATCGGCGCGCAACACCCATTCAGCCTAGGCAGCCGGGCGAAGACTCGCCTCCCGTGGTGAACCGGCATCCGGATGGGCGGATCAGCCCAGCGGCTTCTTGACCTCGCTGCGTATCTTGTCCGTCGTATCCGCGAACGCCTGAAGGTCCACGGACTGCGGGTCCTTCGCCAAATCGGCGGCATCGGTCTGTGCCACGTTCCCACCCGTACTGGAATCGGCCCAGACGCAGAACGCCAGCGTGATCTTCTGGCCCATTTCCTGCCGCACATCCACTCCGCACGTAAGCGGATCCCCGCCCCCACTCGGCGTGAACTTCTTGTCCGCTACGGCGACTTCGGTCTTTCCGTCTTTCGTCATGCCACGGATGGCATGGTCGACGGTCGTGCTCGGATCATCGATGGATCCATAAAGGCCGAGCATCACCAAGGACTTTGTGCCGCTGGTGTACTGCCCACCCGCCGTCTTTATGCCGTGCTCATTCGCCCCTTCGTGCGGCACGGCGCCATCGGCCTGCTGGGTGATGTCCTTGTCGAGCTTGTACTCGCCCCCGGCGAGCGTCTGCGGCACCGTGATCTTGTACTTCGGCCCGGTGGAACCACCGCCGGCGCGGCCGGCGCCACTGAAAGCCACGGCCGATATCACGCTCCCGATGACCACTATGCCGACGATCGAGCCGATGATTCCCCACACCTTGCCGGCATTCCCCTTGGGCGGAGCCGGCGGCGGCATACTCGGCCCGCCGAACCCGAATGGGGCCTGCGGCGGCGCCCCGTAAGGCCCTTGAGGCGGCCCCGCGTAGGGAGCTTGCGGCCCGTACGGTCCAGGTCCTGGGGGCATCTGACCTCCCGGAACCTGCTGCGGATACCCGCCCGGCTGGCCGAATTGCGGCGGACCGGACGGCGCGCCGTATCCCGGTGCGCCGCCAAAACCATTGTGCGGCTGCTGCGGTGTACTCATTTCGTTCCTTCGCTCAAAAGTTCTTGCCGCTGAGGGCCAGGCAGGTCTGGTCCGAATGTTTTGCTTCCGCGCCTGTTCATGCACCGGCATCAGCCCGGCCTGGGAGGTGCCATTTCTCTGTATCGATTTCTCTGCATCGATAGTTTTTCGGTGCGCCCGATTCCCGCCCCCGGTGCCCCCGCTCGATGGCTCCAGCCTGTCATGCGGCGCTTGAGGGGCGCCGAGGAAACCGGCCGGACTGTGCCGAAATGGGGGCGGCCGCGGTGGGCCCGTGGCGGGCCCGGCCGCGGCCGGTGGGGGTGGTGCGTGGAGCGTGTTGTGGTGGGTCAGTTTTCCTTGAGGACGCCGGCGCTGCGGGCCTCGGTGAGCCACTCGGGGAACTCGACCATCAGCTGCTGGTAGAGCTCGTCGTGGGTGAGGCTGCGAGGGTCGCGGCCGGCGTGGAAGAAGCCGGCATTGTCGACGACGCGCTTCTCCGGGACGGCCAGGTCGTCGAGCTTGCGGAGGAAGTCGAAGCCCTTGGCCTCCGGGTCGCCGAAGCCGATGAACTGCCAGAAGATCGGGAGTTCGGCCGCCTCGCACAGGGCCTTTTCGGCGGCCGGCTTGGAGGTCGGGGCGCCGTCGGTCTGGAAGATGACGAAGGCGGGGGCGTCGGTGTCGGAGTTCTTGTAGTGCTCGACGACCGCGTTGATGGCCCAGTGGTAGTTGGTACGGCCCATGTGGCCGAGGCCGGCGTGCAGTTCCTCGATGCGGCCCTCGTAGTTGGTGAGGTCGATGTCTGCGGTGCCGTCGATGTCGGTGGAGAAGAAGATGACGGGGACGGTGGCGTCGTCGTCGAAGTTGGCGGAGAGGCCGAGGGCCTGCTCGGCGAGGTTCTGGACCGTGCCGTCCTTGTAGTAGTTACGCATCGAGCCGGAGCGGTCGAGGACCAGGTAGACGGCGGCGCGCTGGGTGGCGAGGCCGTGCTTGTCCAGGGTTGCGGCGGCGGACTTGTAGAGGCTGAGGAGGGCGGGGGCGGTGNTGGAGAGGGGGGCGGAGACGGGGGTGGGGGTGGTGGCTGCGGGGGCGGGTGTTGCCTCGGGCTCGGCCTCGACCTCGGCCTCGGGCTTCGCTTCCGTCTTTGCTGCGGGCTCGGCGTCGGGGGTGGGCTTCGCCTCCGCCTCTGCCACTGCCTCGGGCTGGGTCTCCGGCTCGGCGACGGCTTCCGACTTCGCCTCCGCCTCGGGCTTCGCCTCGGTCTCCGGCTCAACCTCCGCCTCGGCGGCGGGCTTGGCCTCGTTGACCGGCTCGGCCTCGTCGGCGGGCTCGGCCTGAGGCGCCGCCACCGTCTCCGGCTTGACCTCCGCCTCGGCCTCCGGCTCCGACTTCGCCTCGGTCTCCGCGGGCTTCGCCTCCACCTCAGGCTTCGCCTCCACCTCAGGCTCCGCCTTCGCCTCCACCTCCGACTTCGCCTCAGCCTCCGGCTCCGCGGACTCGGTCGCGGGCTCAGGGGTTGCCGTCGGAGCCGCCGCCTGGGCCGGTGCCGGGTTCGGGTTGTCGAAGGCCTGGCTTACGAGGTCGGCGACGACGTCGGTGGTGACGGATGCGTTGGCCTCGGGTGCGTCCTTGGCGGCCGTTTCAGTCGCCTCAGCCGTCTCAGTCGTCTCAGCCGTCTCGGTCGTCTCCGAGGCGGCAGTTGTGGCCGTTTCGGTGGGCTCGGCGGCAGGCTCGTCCTGTGCGGCGGGCTCCTCAGGTGCCGCGGGGGTCTCCGGGGCGCGGTCCGTCGGGCCGGCCTGTGCCGGGAGGGTGGCGGTCGTCGGCGCCGGGGCCGTGTCCGGGGTCTCCGTAGGGGCCGTGCGGGCGGCGGGGACCTCGGCCTCAGGGGCCGGGGTGGCGGAGTCCGGGGTGGACTCCTCGCGGGCCTCGGGGATGGTCGCGGACTCCGGCTTGTCGGCGCCGCTCGGGGCCGCGCCGGTTTCTTCACGGGTCGCCTTGGAGCGACCGAAAGCGTTGCGCAGCAGACTCCGAATGCCCATCGGCGAACCTCTCTTGTGTGTGGTGGGTGCGGCGTATGTCCGTGAAGCACAGACATGTCCCTGACCAGGACGGATACGTAAGGGTAGCGGCCAGCACCGGCCTCATCGTGGGACCCCGCGCCTTGTGTGGTGGGCCATCCGGGGGTGTTGCGGAGGGATGTGGTTTCGGCCGTCGGACGGCCGACGGGTTGTGCGGACGTTTGCCCTGCGTACGAGGTTGTTCGGTCCTGGGCGGGCTTCTCGACCCGGGGCGCAGACGTGCGTACAGACGTGTGTGCAGATGTGTGGGCAAAACTGTGTGCAGATGTACGCGCAGATGTACGCACAGGTGTGGGGGCAGGCGCAAACGTGGCTTGCTCGGTGTGCTGCGGGCCGGCTTGACCTTTTCCAAAGCGTCGCTTGACCACTCGTACGGTGCCGGGCGGGTCTGCCGTGTCCCCGGATTCACCGTGTGTTCATGTTTGCGTCGTCGTGCGGCGGGGCGGCCCTCCTAGCGTCACCGCGAACCGAACGAAAACGTTCGACACCGTTCTGGAGGGGGAAAACGTGCGCAAGTTCCTGCCGCTGATCGGCTCGCATCCTGGTGGGCGTTCGGCCATGACGTGCCGGTACCGCTGTGGTGACGCCTGTTTTCACGAGACGCCCAATGTGAGCGACAACGAATACGTCGGCGATGTCATCACCGGTGCGCTGTCGCGGCGTTCGATGGTGCGGGCGGCCGCGGTGGTGACGGCCGCGGCGGCGGCCGGGGGCGTAGTGGGCGGAGTGGGGGCGCCTTCGGCCGCCGCCGCGCCGTCGGGGCATGGCCGTGAGCCCCACGGAGGCAAGGGCCACAAGGCCGCTCGCGGACTGCGGTTCGCGGCCGTTGCGCCGAATACGGCCGACGCGGTGGTCGTCCCCGAGGGGCATGCGCAGAACGTCGTCATCCGATGGGGCGACCCGATTCTGCGTGGTGCGCCGGCCTTCGACCCGGACCGGCAGTCGGCGAAGGCGCAGGCCGGGCAGTTCGGTTACAACAACGACTACATGGCTGTGCTGGACGTGCCGGGCGAGCGGCATCGGCAGCTGATGGTGATCAACCACGAGTACACGGATGAGCAGTTGATGTTCGCCGGGTACGACGCGGAGGCGCCGACGCGGGAGCAGGCCGAGATCGGCTGGGCGGCGCACGGGCTGTCCGTACTTGTCGTGCAGGAGGAGCAGCGCAGCGGGCGGCTGACGGCGGTGACCCGGCACCGGCTCAACCGTCGGATCACCGGCACCACGCCGTTCGAGGTGACCGGGCCGGCGGCGGGCAGCGAGCTGCTCAAAACGTCCGCGGACCCGGAGGGCACCCGGATTCTGGGGACGCTCAACAACTGCGGGGGCGGCATTACGCCGTGGGGGACGGTGCTGTCCGGCGAGGAGAATTTCAACCAGTATTTCGCCAATGGGGGCGGTGTCACCGAGCCGACGACCGCCGCTCGGCTCAAGCGGTACGGGATCACCGGCGGAGCGAGCCAGCGTAAGTGGGAGCGGTTCGACAAGCGGTTCGATGTGGCGCGTGAGCCGAATGAGGTGAACCGGTTCGGGTGGGTCGTCGAGATCGATCCGTACGATCCGGAGGCGACGCCGCGGAAGCTGACGGCGCTGGGGCGGTTCAAGCACGAGGCCGCCGAACCGCGGCTGACGGCCGATGGCCGGCCCGTCCTCTATATGGGCGATGACGAGAAGTTTGACTACTTCTACAAGTTTGTGTCCGGCAAGCGGATGAAGCGGGGGAGTTCGCGGGCCGCGCGGGAGCACAACCGGACGCTGCTGGACGAGGGGACGCTGTATGTCGCCAAGTTCAGCGGGGACAGCTCGGCGGGCGAGATCGACGGGTCGGGGAAGCTGCCCAAGGACGGGGAGTTCGACGGGTCGGGCGAGTGGATTCCGCTGGCGAGCGGTGACATGTCGTATGTGCCGGGGATGACGGCGGAAGAGGTGTACGTCTTCACCCGCATGGCCGCGGACAAGGTCGGGGCCACGAAGATGGACCGGCCGGAGGATGTCGAGCCCAGCCCGCGTACCGGACGGGTCTATATCGCGCTGACCAACAACAGTGACCGGGGGAAGCCGGGGAAGGCGCCCGCGGATGAGGTCAATCCGCGGAACGCAAACAAGCACGGGCAGATTCTGGAGCTCAACGAGCACTGGGACGACCCCGCCGCCGACCGTTTCCACTGGCGGTTGTTCCTGGTTTGTGGCGACCCGGAGGACCCGGCCACGTATTTCGGTGGATTCCCCAAGGATCAGGTCAGCCCGATTTCCTGCCCGGACAACATCACCTTCGATGTGCACGGGAATCTGTGGATATCGACGGACGGAAATGCGCTGGGCAGCCATGACGGGCTGTTCGGGGTGGCGACCTCGGGCGAACGGCGCGGCGAGGTCAAGCAGTTCCTGACCGTGCCCACGGGGGCCGAGACATGTGGGCCGATCGTGCAGGAGCGGCGGGTGATGGTCGCCGTGCAGCACCCGGGTGAGGTGGACGGGGCGAGTGTGGAGAAGCCCGCATCGCAATGGCCTGATGGCGAGGGGGAGTTGGTGCGGCCTTCCGTGGTGAGCGTGTGGCGGGAGGACGGGCGGAACATCGGAATGTGAGGCCGGGGTGAGGGTCCGTGGGGCGGGCGGGATCAGCGCTCGCCCCGTGGACCCACGCCCCCTCCCACCAGCCTCCGCCCCGCCCGCGCAGACCGTCCCACCGGCCTCTCCGCCGGCCCTTCCACCGGCCCCTATTGCGGCCGCCCACCCCGCCCCCACATCACGCCGCGGAAACGATGTGGCAAGAGCAGGGTAAGAAGTGAGTCGTTCAGGTATCCGATGCGCAGGTGTGCCCGTCTTCTCCGGTGACCATTGTCCCGAGCCGCCCGTTGTGCCTTAGGCGGCCGGATAGCAGGCAAGAACCCTTTCGCGGGTGACGGGAGATGTGGGCGCATGGGGCTGACCAGTCAGTCGCTCGAATACACGGTGGTCGTGTTGGCGGTGGCCTGTGTGGTTGCCACGGTGTGGCTCTGGCCCCGGCTGTCCCGGCGCGGGGTGGGCCCCGTCCTGGGCCGGCTGGGTGCCATTGCGGCCACCCAGCTGTCGATCGTGTGCGCGCTCGCCCTCGCCGTGAATACGAACTTCGAGTTCTACGGCAACTGGGACGAGCTGCTCGGCAACAATGACAAGGCCCCGGTGTCCGTGAGCCAGAGCGGCGGGCAGTACGCCGCGGTCGGCAACATGAAGGGCGGGCTGGTCCAGCCGGCCGGTCCGCAGGGCCTCGATCGGGTGACCGGGCTGCCGAAGGGCCCCGCCGACAAGGTGGGCAAGGTCGAGTCCGTACGGATCATCGGCCGCCGTACGCGGGCCATCAACCCAGGCTTCGTGTATCTGCCGCCGCAGTACTTCCAGCAGCAGTTCCGCCGGCAGCGGTTCCCCGTCATGGTCGTCATCAGCGGCTACCCCGGCGGGATCATGAACCTGGCGCAGCACCTCCAGGTGCCGCAGAACGCCGGCCGGCTGATCGCACAGGGCAAGATGCAGCCGACGGTGATCGTGATGGTCCGGCCGACGATCGCGCCGCCGCGGGACACCGAGTGCGTGGATGTGCCGGGCGGGCCGCAGGCCGAGACGTTCTTCACCAAGGACCTGCCGGACGCCATGAAGTCGGCCTACCGGGTGGGCCATGACCCCAGTGCCTGGGGCGCGTTCGGATACTCGTCCGGTGGTACGTGCGCGCTGCAGCTGGCGATGCGTAACCCGAAGGCTTACACCTCGGCGGTCTCGCTCTCCGGCGACTACGCGATCAAGGACGACCTGACCACCGGCAGCCTCTTCGGCGCCGGCCCGGCGGGCGCCCAGCGCGAGCGCGAGCACGATCTGCTGTGGCGCCTGAAGAACCTGCCCGCGCCGCAGATCTCCGCCCTGGT
Organism: Streptomyces inhibens; assembly: GCF_003389455.1. Classification (GTDB taxonomy): domain Bacteria; phylum Actinomycetota; class Actinomycetes; order Streptomycetales; family Streptomycetaceae; genus Streptomyces; species Streptomyces inhibens. Next base: position 24,322 of record NZ_QUAC01000157.1, read on the forward strand.
GGCCAGCAGCCGCAAGGGCGAGGCGGATTACGGCGACACCATGAAGTTCCTCCATGCGGCCAAGTCGCCGATGACGGTCGACTCGATCATCCTGCCCCAGGGCAGCCACCAGTTCGCGACCTGGCGGCGCGAGGTCGTACCGGCCCTGGAGTGGCAGAGCCAGCAGCTGACGTTCCCGCAGGACACCCAGGCCGTCGCCCCGCCGCGCAAGCCGGGGGCCGGAGTGGGCAAGGGCGGCGCCCCGAGCAAGGTGACCGGGCCGCCCAAGGCGCCGGCGACCGGCGACGACAAGGGACGCCGGCGGGTGGAGGCGGAGCGCCCGCAGGGGTGAGCCGAAGATCCTTCCGTAGCCGTGAGCCCGGCCCGCACCCCGCGG
>NZ_QUAC01000156.1 GCF_003389455.1 Streptomyces inhibens
ACAATCACCACCGCGGACACACCGCCCTGAAAGGCCAACCACCCGCCAGCCGCGTCCCCAACCTCACACGGCAATACACCTAGTGCCGCACCGCGTTGATTCGTTGAGGGTCATGCGGCCTTGAGTGGTGCACCGTCGTAGGTCCAGCGGTAGGGCTTGGCGGTCGTGTTGTGCCGGATCGCGAACGTGTCGATCTTGTCAATGAGGTCGTCCCGGCTGGGAAAGTCGCCGTGCCGCAGGACCCGGCGGGCCAGGACAGAGAAGTACAGCTCGACCTGGTTGAGCCACGAGGCGTGGGGCGGAGTCCAGTGGACGTGCCAACGTGGATGGGCGGACAGCCACGCTCTGGTGTTCTTCGCGGTGTGCGCCGATCCGTTGTCCAGGACGACGTGGATCTCGCGGCGTGGGTCAATGGTTCGGTCGAGCATCTTCAGGAAGCGGACAAAGGTCGCCGAGTCGTTGCGCGTGATCGGCTGGGTGAGGACCTCACCGGTGCACACGTCCATTGCGGCGGCGATGGAGACTGTGCCGTGCCGGCGGTACTCGAACTCCTGCCGAACGGGTCGGCAGGGTGCGGGTGCCTTTCCGGCATGGCGGCGGGAGCGGGCGGCGATGGCTGTCTTCTCGTCGGTTGACAGCACGACCGCTCCCGGTGGCGGGGAGAGGTAGAGGTGGCAGACGTCCTCGGTCCGCTCCCAGAAGTTGGGGGCGTCGCGGCGGGTGAGCCAGCCACGCACCCGATGGGGCTTGAGGTCCAAGTCGGCGAGAATCCTGCCCACTTGGGAGGCGGAGATCGCCCGTGAGGCCAGGTGCGCGGCGATCGTCCGGTGCGACCAGGTCGACTCCGGATGCGGCGGGGCGCTGGTCGCGGTGGCCACCACGGCGACGCGCACCTCGGGCCCGTGGACGCGGGGGACGCCCAGGGCGTGGTGCGTCCCGCAGCCCGGCCAGGCCAGTGACCGCGAAACCGTCGGCGCCACTTGCGCACCGTATTCACGCTCACGCCCTGGGCCCGGGCGATCACCGCGTTGGAGCCGCCCCCAGCCGCTGCCGGCACGATCCTGGCCCGCACTGCCTCCCGCACCGGGGCTCTGGCCGCGGAAGCGGTCCGCTCCAGCCTCGCGCGCACCTGCTCGTCCAACACCACCAGCACTGCGTGGGTCCGTGCCACTCCGACCATCCTCCGCCCCTGTTCCCACCGACAGGAGTGGATCATGGCGGACACCGGCGGGAGCAGGCACGATGGGCGTCATACCGAAGAGCCCGCCGGAGTCGATGCAGCACCACTTGCGCCAGCGCCTGATCGAGCACGCTCACTCGCGATGGTCGCAGCTGGCCGGTGTCGACGTGCGCTTTCGCGCCGGATTCGCCTACGTCGCAGGGACGTTGCCCAGCGGGCAAGCCCTGCCGCTGTGCCGTCTGCGCTTCGGCGGGGTCCTGCACACCTGGGGCCTCGCTATCTACCTCCGCTCCGGCTCGACTGATAGGCCCGCATATGGGCGTGTCGCGTATTGGTGGCTGACCTTGCTGCTTTGTTGCGCTGGGTAGTCATCGTGCGGTGAGTCATCGTGGCTGTCATGGACGCGCAGGTTCGCTCGACGACAGCCGGGCGTGGACACCTATAGTCCTCACTATGATCCACAAAGTCGCTCCCCCATCGGAGCCTCCGGTGACGCTCAGTGATCCGCGCGAGCTTCTGGCCGGTTACCTCGACTTCTACAGAGAAGCCGTCCTTCGTAAGTTGGAGGGTCTCTCCGATGACGAGCTGCGGAACAGTCGATTGCCTTCCGGCTGGGCGCCCTTGAGCCTGCTGAAGCATCTGGCTTACGTAGAACTGCGATGGATGCGGTGGGGATTCTCCGGAGAACAAATCGAAGAACCGTGGGGCGACCACTCCCGGCCCGGCCAGTGGAGTGTCGGACCGGATGAATCCGTCGAGGACGTCAAGGAGTTCTTCCGAGAGCAGTGTGCGCGCACTCGCGCCATCGTCGCTGAGGCGCACTTGGAAGACCAGGCAGCGACTCTCGGCGGACGTGTCCCGGCCGACGAAGATCGCCCGACGCTGATCTGGATTCTCTTCCACCTGCTCCAGGAGTACGCGCGACATGTCGGCCACCTCGACATTGCGCGCGAGCTCGCCGACGGGGTCATCGGCGAATAAACCCGGTGGGGCTACTCGGCGGCTTCGCGCGGCTCTCATCGGAAGAGGCCCTCGACGGCGGGTGCGGCCCCTACCTCAACGACCCGACTGCCTGGACAATCGCACCCTCAACGATCTAACGCGGTGCAGCACTAGTGCCGCATCGGGCAACGTTCGCCCTCTCGACCACGGCTTGTAGCCGCCGAGCGTCGGCGTGACGGTTTTCGCCAGATGGTGTAGGGGCGGATCATGCTGCCCTGCTCCTTTGTGGCTGGCGTGGTCGGTGCCGTTGAGGCCGAAGTGACGCAGGGCGGTGGGCTGGGCCCCAGCGGTGGCACGTTGGTCGGGGTGTTTCGGCCCGGTGGCCCGGGAGCGGCTGGTCTTCACCGCTGGCCGTGGCCTCGCGCACTGACCGCTCATGCGTGCCGCAGTGTCGCGGNGCCGTGGCCTCGCGCACTGACCGCTCATGCGTGCCGCAGTGTCGCGGTGGCGATCTCCAGGAAGTCGCGCAGTAGCTTCTCGCGCCGGTCCGCGGCAACGGCCAGGCAGGTCTCGATCTCCGGCGCGTCTGTGACGGGGATGTTGGCGAGGTCAGGGCGGGAGTAGGACCGCGCGACGCTCAGCGGGATGAGCGCAATGCCGTGGCCGGAGGCGATGAGCTCGAACTTCTCTTCAAGCGACGACGTCCGCCGATTTGGCACGTCGAGCATCCGCTCGCCGTCGAGGTCTGCGGAGGTGAGCTCCTGACGACACGCCAGGGGATGTGCCACGGGCATGCAGGCAACCCTGGGGTCGTGGCCGATGGGAATGATGCGTAAGCCCGACTCATCGAACGGCCTTCGCAGGTAACCGACTTGGGCGCGACCGTCCCGTAGCGGCTGGTCCTGCTCCCACCAGCGCGCCGGGACGACGTCGATCTCGACGTCCGCGTGGCGCGACGTGAACGCCCGGATCGCTTCCGACACAGGCAGCCCCGGGGAGAAAGCGACCACGAGCCGTTGGACGCCCTGATCGACGTCGTGGACGCGCCGGACCGCCGCGGCGATCGACGGGAGGATCTGCTGCGCCTCCTCGTAGAGCTGTTTGCCGGCGGCGGTCAGCTCCACACTGCGGGTGGTGCGCACGAGCAGTGTGCACCCCAACTCCTGCTCCAAGGACTTGACTTGGCGGCTGAGTACCGGCTGGGCGATGTAGAGCTGTTCCGCCGCCCGGCCGAAGTGCCGGTGCTCGGCCACCGCGGCGAAGTAGCGGAGCTTACGCAGATCGAGATCCATGCCCTGAAGGTATCAATGGTCGGGAAGGGTATTGGACGCCGCGGACGGCTGGCCCGAGACTCGACGCATGATCGTCATCACCACTCCCACCGGCCAGATCGGCGGCCGGCTCCTGGAGATCCTCCTCGACGAGACCCGCACGCGCGGCGAAGAGCTGCGCGTCATCTTGCGTGACCCCAAAAGACTCCCCGACGGGGTTGGCGCCCGCGTCGATGTCGTCACCGGCTCGCACGGCGACGCCGAGGTCGTCGACCGGGCCTTCGACGGCGCGGACGCCGTCTTCTGGCTGGTTCCGTCAAACACCCAGGAACCGAGCCTGGACGCCATGTACTCCGGCTTTACCCGCGCCGCCGCGAAGGCGTTCACGACCCATGGAGTCGGACACGTCGTCGGCGTCTCGGCACTCGGCCGCGGCACCCCCGTCGCCAGCCGCGCCGGGCATGTGACGGCGTCGCTGGCCATGGACGATCTCATCGCAAGTACGGGGGTGGCCTACCGGTCGCTCGCCAACCCGACGTTCTTCGACAATCTGCTGCGGCAGGTGGCTTCGATCCGCGACAACGGTGTGTTCACCGGTACCGTCGCCGCCGACCGCAAGGCGCCGACGGTCGCCACCCGGGACATCGCCGCGGCCGCCGCCGGCCTGCTGCTCGACCGCTCGTGGACGGGAACGGGCGAGGTCCCGGTGCTGGGCCCCGAGGACCTTTCGCCGAACGACCAGGCGCGCATCATGTCCGAGGTGTTCGGCCGCCCGATCCGCTACGAGCGGCAGACGCTCGACGAATTCCGCACCGCACTCGCCGGACACGGCGTCGGGGACGCGCTCGTGCAGGGCTACCTCGACATGATGCGCGCCAAGGACGACGGGCTCGACGACGGGGTGCGGCGCACCCCGCAGACCGCGAGCCCGACGACCTTCCGCGAGTGGTGTGAGCACGTCCTCAAGCCGGCGGTCCAGGCATGAGCGCCGGGACCGCTCTCATCGTCGGGGCGTCCCGGGCCCTCGGGCTCGGCCTGGCCACCGAGTACGCGCACCGGGGCTGGGACGTCATCGGGACCGTCCGGGGCGATCGGCGCACTGGTCTCCACGACCTGGCCGAGTCATCCTGTGGTCGCGTCACCGTCGAGTCGCTGGACATGACGAAGCCAGAGGAGATCGATGCGCTGCGCGAACGCCTGGCGGAGCGCACCCTCGACCTGCTGTTCGTCAACGCCGCCGTCGCGAGGGGCAACATTCCCGTCGGCGACGTCCCGACGGAGATGTTCGTCGAGGTCATGGTCACCAATGCGCTCAGCCCGATGCGCGTGATCGAGTCCTTCCGCTCGCTGGTCGCGCCGACCGGGACCATCGGCGTCATGTCCTCGCGCCAAGGCAGCCTTGCGTTGAACACCCGCGGCGGTCAGGACGTCTACCGCGCCAGCAAGTCCGCTCTGAACCAGCTGATGCGCAGCTACGCCGCCCGGTACGCCGACACCTCGCACACGCTGCTGCTCATGTGTCCCGGCCATGTCCGCACCGAACTCGGCGGACCGGACGCACCGTTGAGCATCGACCAGTCCATCCCGGGCGTGGCGGACACGATCGACCGCCACGGCGGCGAACCGGGCCTGAAGTTCCTCAACTACCAGAACCAGCCCGTGCCCTGGTAGCAGTCGTCGGAGTGACATCCCCAGCCAGGAGACGACCACAGCCCGGTCCTCCATTCTGGCTGGACGACGAGGCGGCGGGCGGCGTAGACGAGGCGTGTACGGCATGGGCATGATCAGGAATCTGCTCCCCGGGCCGGCGTCGGAGCGGATACCTCCGGGCACCGTCGAGATTCCCATTCTTCGCGTCGAGGACGCTGCGGCGGCGGTCCGGTGGTACGAGCGGCTGGGGTTCGCCAAGCAGTGGGAATACCGCTTCGAACCGGGACTGCCCGTGTTCGTCGAGGTCGCCGGGGGCGGGGTGCGGTTGTTCTTGTCGGAGCACACGGGCGACGCTCGCCCCGACCCGCTGGTCTATCCCTGTTCGTGATGTCGATGCCATCGCCTCCGAGTTCGGTGTGCAGGTGAAGGACGCTCCGTGGGCGCGTGAGATTGAGCTACGCGACCCTGACGGCAATCGGCTGAGGATCGGCACACCGACGAAATGAACACTCGCCGGCAGCCCGCGGCCGCGAAGCTGTGCTGGTGGCTGAACGAGTGCGGGTTCGGCTGATTGATGAGGACGAGGGTCAGCGCTTACTGCGGATCATCCGCAGGGGCACGGGCTCGGTGGTGACCTGGCTGCGGGCCCAGATGGTGCTGCTGTCCGCGCAGGGCATGCCCGTCGCGAAGATCGCCGAGGTTACCTTCACCAGCCCGGACCGGGTCCGCGATGTGATCCATAACTTCAACACCGACGGCTTCGTGGCGCTCCACCCCAAGTACAAGGGTGGTCGGCCGAGAACCTTCACGCTGCCCGAACGGCGTGAGATCAAGAAGATCGCCAAGTCCAGGCCCGCTGAGCACGGTCTGCCATTTTCGACCTGGAGCCTGGCCAAGCTGGCCGACTTCCTGGTCGCCGAGGGGATGGTCGACGACATCAGCCACGAGGGCCTGCGCATGCTGCTCCGCGAGGAAGGCGTGTCGTTTCAACGCGTGAAGACCGTGCGCCGTGAGGCGCTTGTTTGCCGAGTGGAGGTGAAAGACCTCGCCCCCAGGTTGTCGCAGCGACCTGGGGAAGCTGGGGGCAGCCTGACCCAGGAGGTGCTGGGGAGGGTGGGAAGCAGCCCCGACAAAGTCGGGCCGCGTCGGTACTGCCAGACGGTGCGGGCCCGGTGAGCAAGACGGGAAGGTGTACGAGAGGAACCGGTGCAAAACACCTCGTTAAGCGTTAGCCAGCTCCAATCTGGTGGATATGGGCTGGTACTGCGGTGCGTGTCAACCAGGGTTGAGGAGCGACACCCGTGCACACCAGTGCCATTGGCGTGCACAGTCCATGCGGAAGGTCTGCGGCGTACGCATGGGGGCCGCCGGGGCAAAGCCGGGCACCTAACCCGTCGATCGGTAGCAAGTGAACACGGGAACCGTCGCGTTCCGATCTGGCCAGACTCACAGCCAGTGGTCCGACCAGATAGGGGCACCGTCCCCCGAAGGGACGTGGCGGGGCGGAGCCGTCGTAGTAGTCGGAGGCCGGGAAAGCCGGCCACAGGGCGAAGGACGGCAGCGAGTTGAGCAGTGGAAGGACTGTCATGCCGGGAGACACGCCGGTGAATATCGGCGTCTTGCTGAACAGCCCGTACCGGGCTGAACGGCGGGTACTGGAGATTCAGACGAAACTGCATCATTGGGCGAAGGAGGCCCCGGACCGCCAATTCGGGGACCTGTTCAACCTCGTGGCGGACCCGGCGTTCCTGGTCTTGGCCTGGAACAGGGTCCGGGAGAACAAGGGTGCTCGGAGCGTCGGGGTAGACGGCGTGTCTGTCGCCCTGATCGAACGCTCTGTACTCGGTGCGGAGGGGTTCCTGGAGGACGTGCGTGCCTTGCTGAAGGCGCGAACCTTCCAGCCGGTCCCGGTGCAGGAGAAGACGATTCCCAAAGCGAACGGCAAGGTCCGTCGCCTAGGTATCCCTACTATCCGCGACCGCATCGTGCAGGCGTCCTTGAAGCTGGTACTTGAGCCGATTCTGGAGGCGGACTTCCCCTCGTCGAGCTACGGATTCCGTCCAAGACGCAGAGCCCAGGACGCGATCGAAGAGATCCGTTACTACGCCCGATCCCGCTACGAGTGGGTGTTTGAGGGCGATATCGCGGCCTGCTTCGACGAAATCGACCACACGGCCCTCATGGAGCGCCTGCGGCGACGAATCGGAGACAGGCGCGTATTGGCGCTCGTTAAAGCGTTCTTGAAGGCGGGCGTGCTCAGCGAGGAGGGCGTCAACAGGGAGTCCTATACCGGCACTCCCCAGGGTGGGATCTTATCCCCGCTCCTGGCCAATCTCGCGCTGGAAGTGCTCGATGAGCACTTCGCTGCGAAGAACAGGGCTTTCAAATGGTCGAACCAGCGGGTCAGGCACCGGAAACGCGGAGGCGCCACATATCGGCTTATTCGGTACGCGGACGACTTCGTCGTCATGGTGTTTGGCCGTCGGGATCAGGCCGAAGCCCTGTGGGGTGAGGTGGGCGATATTCTGGCTCCGATGGGGCTACGACTCCATCCGGAGAAGACCCAGGTAACCCACATCGATGAGGGCTTCGACTTCCTGGGGTTCCGTATCCGGCGGCACCAACAGAGGGGAAGCACACGGCGACTGATCTACTCCTACCCATCGGGCAAGTCTCTTGCGTCCGTCAAGCGGAAGGTGAAGATGGTCACCAAGCAGGGAACCCACAGGCCCGCAGAAGAGGTGTTCAAACGCCTCAATCAAATAACCCGCGGATGGACCCTCTATTTCAAGCACGGCGCCTCCAGCCAAGCGTTCAAGGACCTCGACCACCACCTGTGGTGGAGGCTGAATCGCTGGCTGGCGAAGCAGCACCCGCGTCAAAGCATGAGATGGATTACCCGGCACTACTTCCGGCAGAGCCGGTGGTGGCCGGAGGCAAATGGAGTGCGAATCAGGCCCGCAGTCGATACGCACATCGAGCGATATCGATATCGGGGGTCGCGGATTCCCACCCCGTGGGACCATCGTCCGGAACCGCAACCTTCACCCTGATGGAAACTCGTGGAGAGCCGGATGCCTGGTAACAGGCACGTCCGGTTCGGGTCGGCGGCCGGGAGAAACGGGCCGGGCGAGAGCCTGGAACCGCGCTCCCGGCCGACCGCACTGGAAGGGCTCCCGCGACCCGGACTATGCGGCCAAGAAGGCCCGTGTCGAGCACCTCTACGCGATCGCCGACGGCGAGGTCATAACCGAGTACGGCGAGCCGGAAGTCATCTACTGCCTCGATGAGTTCGGCCCGCTCAACCTCCAGCCTCACCCCGGGCAGCAGTGGGCCGAGCGCGGCGGGAAGCACAAGGACCCCGACCGGCAACCGAGGCCCTGACGGCGGGCGACCTACACCCGCCCACACGGTGTCAGGCACCTGTTCGCCGCCTACGACCTGGGCAAAGACAAGCTCTACGGGCACATCAAGCCGAGGAAGAACCGAACGAGGTTCCTTCAGTTCTGCCGCTACCTGCGCAGCCTCCACCCGCCAGAGATCCCCATCGCGATGGTGCTCGACAACTTCTCCCCGCACCTGACCACCAGACGCGACACCCGGGTCGGTGACTGGGCCGCGGCCAACAACGTCGAGTTCGCCTACACACCGACCAACAGCTCCTGGTTGAACCGCATCGAGGCCCAGTTCGCCGCCCTGCGCTACTTCACGCTGGACGGCACCGACCACGCCAGCCACAAGGAGCAGGGCAGCGTGATCCGCCGCTACATCATCTGGCGAAACAAGCACGCCGCCAACGAACGCCTCCGCGAAGTGGTCGACAGGGCAAACGTTGCCCGATGCGGCACTAGCTCGCCGCCCCGCTTGTCCTGCTGGTAGTGGCCGTTGCAAAACCCCCCGCCGATAGCGGGCAAGCCGCACGGCGTGCCGGACCCCTCCGCCCCGGGCCCGGTGCAGAACTCCGGCATGGCCCGCCGCTGTCGGATCGGGCGCAGCTCTTTGCCGGCTGCGCGCTGCTGGTTGTGGGCGTCGCACAGCCGGTTGGACCGTATCGGCCGTTCACACGGCGGGTACGGGGAGAATCAAAGTGGGAATGCCTCGCAGGTCTTGGCGCCCGCGTTGAGCGCGGGCAGCTGAGGGATGATCTGGATGTCCGTCACGGCCGGATCCTTAAGGCCTGGGTCTGACACTGCCTCAGTACCCGCCCCCGGTTCTTGCGCCGGCAGCGCATCGGTCTCTCGTAGCACGCGGAGTCGGGCTGGATGCCGCGGATCCAGCGGGTGAAGTCCTTGTCCTCTCCTTGCACCCGGTCGAGCGTGCGCAGACGCAACAACGCGCCGGGCCTGACCTAGGTGTATTGCCGTGTGAGGTTGGGGACGCGGCTGGCGGGTGGTTGGCCTTTCAGGGCGGTGTGTCCGCGGTGGTGATTGT
>NZ_QUAC01000016.1 GCF_003389455.1 Streptomyces inhibens
CGCGCCGCCGGCCGCGCCCAGGGCGTCGGCGAGCGCGTCGAAGACCGTGGCGACCGCCGCCCGCTCGCCGCTGAGCGCGCCGCCCGCGGGACGGGGCGAGCGCAGTACGAGGCGCAGCAGAAGCAGCCACAGGCAGCCGGCGAGGACGTACAGCGCCTTCGCCCAGGGCGCCCCGGGCAGCGGCATCCCGGCGCCCAGGATGGTGGTGGCCAGCATCTGCATCCCGGCGTTGGAGCGCACCGGCCCGGCCACGCTGCCCGCGCCGGAGACGAAGCCGACGGCGAAAAGCGCCGGCACCAGCCACCAGCCCGCGCCGGCCGCCTGCAACGAGGCACCGATCAGCATGCCGAGCGCCGAGGCGAGGGCGGGCAGGCCGATGTGCACGATGCCGGTGCGGCGGGTGCCCGGGCGGTCGTTGACGCCGGCCAGCATCGAGCCGAGACCGGCCAGCACTCCGGGCGCCGGGTGGCCGGTCGCGATGCCCGCGCCGAGCAGCGGCCCCGCGCACAGCGCACCGCGGGCGACGGCGGCCCAGGGCACGGGCAGCCGCTGCCAGCGGAAGGGGTGCGCCAGCCAGGCGGGCACGGCGCGCTGCGCGCGGAGCATGGGTCTCCTCAGACGACGGCGTACGGACGGCGGCAAGCGAATCCGAGGGGCGACATCGGCCGACGGTGCTGGTACCAGCCTAAGGTCCGGGTTTGTCCGCACCACTGCCGGAGGGTTACCGCAAGATCTCGAACGGGCGGCGGGGAGCACTGCCGTCACCCCCGTCCCCGCGGTCAGCGGCCGGGCATGACGAACAACACAGGTGACGTATTGCGTGGTCGGCGGTGGCGTGATCGGTCCGACGTCGGCGATCGCGCTGACGAAGCCCCGTGGAGGGCCGCTGACTTCGGCCCTCCACGGAGGTCCCGCTAGCTGTCGCCCTCGCCACCGGCAGTGCCGCTGCCGCCGCCGTTGCCGTTACCGACGGGCCCGATCCGGAACTCGAAATCACCGTCGTACTGCTCATGACCGGCGATCACCGCCAGCTCGACGGCTTGCTCGCCCTTCTGGCCGCGCACGATCAGCGGATCGCTGCGCAGATCCCGCATCAGCGCCCAGCACATGGCGATCATCACGAGCAGGAAGGGCACCGCGACCAGGATCGTCAGATTCTGCAGTCCGGTCAGGGCATCGCCCGAGCCGCCGCCGATCAGCAGCATGATCGCGGCGACCGCGCCGGTCACCACGCCCCAGAAGATCACCACGAGCCGGCTCGGCTCGAAGGTGCCCTTCTGCGACAGGGTGCCCATGACGATGGACGCGGCATCGGCTCCGGAGACGAAGAAGATGCCGACCAGGATCATGACGAGGATGCTCATGACCGTGGCGAGCGGATACTGGTGCAGTACGTCGAAGAGCTGGCCCTCGGGGGTACTCGACCCGCTGAGCTGCTTGGAGTCCTGCAGCTTCATCGCCGAGCCGCCGAACACGGCGAACCACAGCAGGCTGACCACGCTCGGCACGAGAATGACGCCGCCGATGAACTGCCGGATCGTCCGCCCGCGGCTGATCCGGGCGATGAACATCCCCACGAAGGGCGTCCAGGAGATCCACCACGCCCAGTAGAAGACCGTCCAGCTGCGCAGCCAACTGTCCACATCGGCGCCGCTGCTGGCCTCCGTACGGCCGGCCAGCTGCGGCAGTTCGCCGATGAACGAGCCGAGGGAGGTCGGCAGCAGGTTGAGGATGAGGATGGTCGGGCCGACCACGAACACAAAGACCGCCAGGATCAGCGCCAGCACCATATTGATGTTGGACAGCATCTGGACGCCCTTGGCGATCCCGGAGACCGCGGACAGGATGAACGCGACGGTCAGCACGGTGATGATGACGACCAGCAGGCTGGTGCTGACGCTGTCCATCCAGCCGAGCACCTTGATGCCGCTGCCGATCTGCAGCGCGCCGAGCCCCAGCGAGGCCGCGGAGCCGAAGAGGGTGGCGAAGATGGCCAGGATGTCGATGACCTGACCGCCCCAGCCGTTCGCCCGCCGGGTGCCGATCAGTGGGGTGAACACCGCGCTAATCGTCTGCCGCCTCCCCCGCCGGAAGCAGCTGTACGCGATGGCCAGGCCCACGACGGCGTAGATGGCCCATGGGTGCAGCGTCCAGTGGAACAGCGTGGTGGCCATCGCCGTGTCCATCGCCTGGGCGGCGTCCTTGGGATCGGTGCCCGGCGGCGGGTTGGTGAAGTGTCCCAGTGGCTCGCTGACGCCGTAGAACATCAGGCCGATGCCCATGCCCGCGCTGAACATCATCGCGATCCAGGACACGGTGCGGAATTCGGGCTCCTCGCCCTCCTTGCCGAGCGTGATCCGGCCGTACTTGCTGATGGCCAGCCAGATCGCGAAGATCACAAATCCGGAGGCGGAGAGCACAAAGGCCCAACCGCCGTTGTCGATCACCCAGTTCAGCATCGAGGTCGATACGTTCTTGAGCGATTCGGTGGAGGTGGCTCCCCAGGCGATGAAGGCGAGGGTGAGCAGCGCGGTCACTCCGAAGACCACGCGGTCGGTCTGTGGTGGTCCGGTCCGCTGCGGGTCATCGGGGAGATCCGTCATGGATGACGTGCCACCCCCGTCTCCGGCCGCTTTGACTGTGTCCGGCACGCGTCAACCTTTCGATGGGCCATATTTTCCCTACCCGTTACCCCCTACCACGCGAGGGCAGACGTCCATGGGCGTCGCGACCGTAAGGTGATATCCGGCCCGTTGGTCCAGCAGCAGCGGGACGAGCCGGCGCAGCGGCTGGCGCAGCGGTACGACCGCGCCGCCCTCCGCCCGCTTCCAGCGCACGCCGTGCAGCGCCAGTTGGTCCTTGACCTCGGCGAACTGCGCCGCGTCCAGGCGGTAGGCGCAGGGCGGGTCGGACAGGATCTGTGCGTCGGTGGGAGGTTCGTTGTCCGCGCCGCCGAGGTAGACCGGGCCGTGGTCGGCGTATCCGGCGAGCCGGGCGGCTGTGGTGGCCGCCTCGATGCGCGGGCGGTGCCGGTCGAAGAAGGTGAACGCACCCTTCAGCGCGGCCAGTTGGGAGTCCACCCGGCGCCGGTTGTTGAGCGCGGGATCCGCCTTCTCTGCATCGGCGAGCGCAGCGAGATGGGGGTCCCCCCAGCCGGAGGCTGGGGGAGCGTCGACCCGGGTCTCGACGAGCAGTCCGACCGAACCCTTCACACCCGCCGTGTTGCGCAGAATCCGCTCCTGGCCGTCGCCCGCCACCTGCTTGACGGGCGCACCGGTGTCCGGGTCGGTCCAGATGCCGTAGACGCCGGTGGTGAATCCGGCCTGGTGGACGGCGGGTTCGACGAAGTCCTCGGAGAGCGCACCGGCTTCACGGTGCACCGCGTGCGAGGTGTTGAGGTTGCGGGGCCACAGCGACAGCAGGTCCTTCATGTAGTACGGGACCGTGGGGCCGTATTCGTGCAGGTCGTAGATGGTGTCGGGGCGGTAGTCGCGGATGACCGCGGCCATCGCGCGGGCCTCGGCGGTCTTGAGGGCGATGTGGTCCCGGTTGATGTCGGCGCCGTCGGAGTTGCCGCGGGTGTCCGCGGCCCGGCCGTCGGGGTTGGCGGTCGGTACGACCAGGACGCTGGTGCGCTCCAGGAAGCGCCGGGTCGCCCGGTCCCTGGCGTAGGCGAGATCGCGGACCGTGGTCAGACACGCCTCGCGCCCGGAGGGCTCGTCGCCGTGCTGTGAGCAGATCAGCAGGACGGAGTTGCCGCGGCGTACGTCCGCGGGGCGCTCGGGGGCCGGGGCGCCGATGCGTACGAGCTGCACCGGGCGGTCCTGCCGGGTGGTGCCGATCCGGTCGATCCGTACGCGCGGCGAGGCGTGATCGACGGCGGCGAGGAACTCCTGCTCCTCGGACTGGCTGGTCCAGCGGGCACCGTTGCTGGTCTCGAACCCCGTACGGGGTGTGCGGGCTCCGGTGGCGCGGGCGGGCGAGGCCGGCAGGGTCGCACCGAGTGTGGCCGTCAGGCCGAGGGCCAGCGCACCCAGGACGAGGCGGCGGGAGCGGAGTATCACGAGGAGGTGCCTCCCTTGGTCGAGCGGTGGGGGTAGGGATGACGTGGGGGTCGGGCGGGGCCGCCCATGGTGGGGCGGCCCCGGGCGGTCAACTCGCGTCCGGCATCCGGCTGATCGAACGCGGCGGGACGATCCCGTCGAGCGGCGCCGCACCGTCCGCATACCGCGGCGCACCGGCGGTCGCGCGTGCGAAGGCCGGTGCGCCACCGGTCAGCGGCAGCTCGGCGGAGGTGCGGGACAGATCGAGAGTGAGCTTCGGCCGGGAAGCGGGCGGGTCGATCAGGCCGGCGTCGGTCCCGGCCACGATGAGCGCGAGACGGTGTCCGGCGGGCACGATGTGATCGCTCGCGGCCAGGTCGAGGGTGAGGGTGTAGGGCTTGCCGGGGGTGAGCGGACGGCCCTTGTGGGGATCGGCGTAGTTGCCGAGGTCGGCCCAGCCGCGGCTGAAGACCGTGTGCGCCACCTTCTGGGTGTCGGCGGCGGTCTCCTTGAAGCAGCCGGTGTCGCCCTTGGTGCCGGCGCCCCAGCAGGTGCGCCGGTCGAGTGTGGTGATGCCCTCGCCGTCGGCCGCGTAGTTGCGGATGGTGTCGGGGCCGAGGTCCACCAGGACGGCGGAGAGGTGGGCGGTGGAGGTGCTCGGGGTCACGGTCACGGTCACCTTGCCGGAGCCGGACAGCCGCAGCGGCGCGCGCAGCGGCCCGGTGCTGAACCCGGCCTTGGCGGGTGTCGATTCATCGATATGGGACGCCCAGTCGGCCTCGCTCAGCCGCGGGTCGTCGGTGAAGGTCTCGGTGGCGCCCTGCGGCGCCTTCGCGGTGCCGAGGACGCCGACGCCGGGCGCGGTGCCGGCGCGCGGCCGCAGGGTGGTGGCCGCGGTGCCGGGCGCGGGCCACTGCGGGTCGGTGGACCAGGTGCCGGGGGCGCGCTCGATATCGGCCATCGGCGCGCGCTCGATGCCGTTGTCGTAGCCCATCAAATAGTGGTCGAACCAGTGGTGCAGGGTCTTGACCCAGTCTGCGCGGCGGTAGTCGAAGGGGTCGACATGCCCGGTCTGGGAGAGCCAGATCTTGCGCTCGACGCCGTGCCGGGCGAGCGCGTCCCACCACTGACCGGCGTGCCGGGTGCGGACGTTGAGGTCCTGCATGCCGTGCACGAGAAGGACGCTGGCCCGGACCTTGCCCGCGTTGCGGACGTAGTCCCGTTCGGTCCACAGATCGGTCCAGTCGCCACTGCGCGGCGCACCGTCGGCGAGCTTCTGCTGGACGGCGGCGCAACGTTTTTGCGCGTCGGGGCTGTCGACCATGTCCGCGAGGGAGTCGGGGCCGGAGCCGTAGAGCGGGGCGCCCTTGGCGAAGTAGTAGTCGTACCAGGAGGAGATGCCGGCGATCGGGACGATGGTCTTCAGCCCCTTGACGCCGGTGGCGGCGACGCCGTTGGCGATGGTGGCGTCCCAGCTCTTGCCGATCATGCCGGTGCTGCCGTTGGACCAGCCGGCCGCGACGGGTTTGCCTCCGGTACGCGCCGTATAGGCGCGGCCTCTGCCGCCCAGCCAGTCGACGACGGCCTTGGCCGACCGGATGTCGGAGCGGCCGCCGACGTCCACACAGCCGTCCGAGCGGTTGGTACCCGCCAGGTCGACGAGGACCGTCGCATAGCCGCGCGGCACGAAGTAGTTGTCGTAGAAGAGCGGGAACTGGACCGGCCGGCCGTGGTCGTCGTAGGTCTTCTTCTGACTCTCGTTGCCGCGTCCGCAGCAGGAGTAGTACGGACTGGCGTCCATGATCACAGGTATCCGGCGACCCTGCTGGGCGGGTTCGGAGGGCCGCACAATGTCGACGGCGACGCGGTCGGTCTTTCCGTCCGCGTCGCCGTCGAGCCGTGTGTCCACCCAGACCGATTCGCGTATCGCGCGGTCGTAGGAGTAGACGGGTCTGCTCTCACCGGGCGCCGCCTGCGCGGCGGCCGGCCCGATCAGGGCGGACAGCAGGGCGACGACGGCCGCCAGCGCGAGCGCTGTGAAGGGGATGCGGGGGATCCGCGCAGGATTGGTCACGGGCGGACGGTAGCGCGGCTCAACTGCCGTGCGTAAGGGTGCGGGTGACGGCGGGAGTGCGCGCGGTGGCGTAAGGGAGGGACGGTGACCGGACAGCCACTGGGGCAGATGGTGGTTCATGTCGGTCATGTGTCAGATCAGGCCATGTACATGACGCTGGCCCGGCGAAGTACATAGGGTCTGAACAGAGCCATCCCCCCTACGAGTTGGAGGACTCGTGCGTCACAGACTCCTCGTCCCGGGCGCGGCCGCGCTCAGTCTGCTGCTGGCGATCCCGGCTTCCGCGGCCGACTTCACACCCGGCGCTCCGGGCGTGGGCGACACCTACTACCCCGAGAGCGGAAACGGCGGATACGACGTTTCCCACTACGACCTGCGACTCAAGTACCAGCCGAAGACGGACCTGTTGGAGGGCACGGCGACCCTGCTGGCCAAGACCACCCAGGACCTCTCCCGCTTCAACCTGGACTTCGGCCTCAAGGTCAGCGAGATCCGGATCAACGGCAAGAAGGCCACCTTCGCCACGTCCGGCAAGCATGAGCTGGAGGTCACCCCGGCCACCCCGCTGGAGAAGGGCAAGCAGATCAGCGTCGTCGTGCGCTATGCGGGCAAGCCCTCCGAGCTGAAGATCGACGGCTACAGCGCCTGGGCCCGTACGCCCGACGGCGGCGTGGTGGCGCAGGAGCCGGACTCCGCCGTGTGGTGGTTCCCGAGCAATGACCACCCCACCGACAAGGCGACGTACGACATTTCGGTGGCGGTCCCGGACGGCACCCAGGCGCTCAGCAACGGCGTACTGGCCTCGCAGTCCTCCAAGCTCGGCTGGACGCGCTACAACTGGCGCTCGGACAAGCCGCAGGCGACGTATTTGACGACGCTGGCCGTCGGCAAGTTCGACATCACCACCGACACCACCGCGAACGGCCTGCCGGTGATCAACGCCGTCAGCCCGGACCTCGGCGCGAACGAGGGATCGGCGCGGGCGAGCATCGAGCGCACCACCGAGGTCACCGAGTGGCTGGAGAGCGTCTTCGGCCCCTACCCGTTCAACGCGGTCGGCGGCTATGTCCCCAACGTGCCGGCCCGCTACGCGCTGGAGACCCAGACCCGCCCGTTCTACGGCAAGAAGGCCTTCGACCGCGGTACGAACGTCTCGGTCGTGGTGCACGAGCTGGCGCACCAGTGGTACGGCGACAGCGTCTCACTCAAGGACTGGAAGGACATCTGGGTCAACGAGGGCTTCGCCGCCTACAGCCAGTGGCTGTGGTCGGAGAAGGAGGGCGAGGGCACCGCTCAGGAGCTGGCGGACTATGTCTACGCCCAGCACCCGGCCGATGACCCGTTCTGGACGGTCAAGCCGGGCAACCCGGGCGCGGAGAACCAGTTCGACGGCGCGGTCTACGACCGTGGCGCGCTGGCCCTCCAGGCGCTCCGCAACAAGGTCGGCGACAAGGTCTTCTTCGGCCTCCTCAAGTCCTGGCCGACGGAGAACAAGTACGGCAATGCCTCGGTGGCCGACTTCGTGAAGTTCGCCGAGAAGAAGTCCGGCAAGCCGCTGGCCGACTTCTTCGACACCTGGCTGTTCCAGCCGTCCAAGCCGGCGGCGGGCGCGGTCAAGCGGACGCTCGGCGCACCGCACGCGCCGGTCGCACAGCCCAAGTCGTGGAAGCAGATCGCGGCGACGCACGACGTGCACGGGCACTGATCCGCTGCACGGGCGCTGATGTGGACCGATCTGGTGCTCAGCCACTGATCTGGACTGATCTGGTGCACAGTCGCTGATCCGCTGCACGGGCGCTGGTCCGGCCGGAGTCGGGGTGATCCCCCGGCTCCGGCCGGATCCGTCTCCGCCCCGCCCCGATTACCCGCGCGCCGCCCGTCGGGCCCGGCGCGCGATCGGCATGAAGCGCAGCCGTTCCGGAAGTACTGGCACCACGGCGCGTACGACCTTCCCGAACCTGCGCAGCCGGCGCTCCTGTGCGTCCGTCCACTCCAGGCCGATAGCCTGCCGGGCGTCCGGCGGCATCAGCCCGATGGTGAGGAAGCGCCGGAAACGGACGAACCGCGGGCCCAGCCAGGGCCAGGTAAGCCGGAGGAGCAAACGCAGCCAGCGCGGCCCGCGGTCCGGGACCGGCACCGGCCGGTCCGTCGCGATCAACTCCCGTACCACCACGGTCGCTTCGAGCTCATTGTCGAGGACCTTGTGGTAGTACGGCCAGAACTCCTCGATGGTCTGTGGCATATCGCGGTCACGGATGCCGAGGATCCGGCCGACCTGGAGCCACTCCGCGTACAGCGCTCGCTCCTGCGCCTCGGTGAAGGGGCGGCCCAGGTACTGCTGCGCGTACCGGAAGACGGGGTAGCCGGTCGCGTGCACCCAGGCGTAATAGGCGGGGGTGAGCGCGTGGTACTTGCGGCCGTGGGCGTCGGTGCCCTGGATGGTCTTGTGCAGCCGCCGCAGCCGGCGCCCCTCCTCGGCCGCGCCTTCGCCCCCGTACACCCACAGCTGTAGCGAGACCAGCGACCGCTCGCCGCGCCCCCAGGGGTCCGTACGGAACACGGAGTGGTCGTCCACGCCGGCGCCCACCGCCGGGTGCGCGACCTGCATGGTCAGCGCGGGCGGCAGGGTGAGCAGCATCCGGATGTCCCCGACCATCGACCAGAGGACACCTCCGACGGGTGGGGGCTTTGGGTCATTATTCACCGTAATCATGTCATTAATCATGATACGGCGGCTCCCAGCGGCCGGCGGAAGCGGGGGTCCATGCCGGGCCGGCGCGTGTTCCGGTACGCCATGAACATCGCAGGGCGATCCGCAGCGGCGGCAGCACCAGAGCCACCAGACAGCGCGCCGACCGGGCGAACGGCCACCAGCCCCTCGGACACCCACCTCGGGAAGCCACCACACCGGTGGTCTCTGCGGGCGCCTCGGCTCGCCCAGCACATCCCGTACGGACCGGTTCAACTCCAGCCGGTCCTGGACCACGGCATCGTAGTAGACGCAGAACAAAGCCCGGTTGGGCGGCAGATGATGGGCGGCACGGCTACGGCTACGGCTACGCGACCGAGTACGGCAGGGAGCGCCAACTCCGCACGGCCGCGCTCTCCACCGTCCACGGCGGCACCGGCGGCGCCGGCGGCACCCCACACGACATCATCGGCAAGGCCTTCGCTCTCTGAATCCGATGTGACCCGTACATCTCCTGCCTCCCGGGAGGTTACCTAGAAGTAACCCCAGCTGGTTGGATAAGCGCCGCCGGACCAAGTCCCCACCCCCACAGGGAGATTCAGTGTCGCTCTCCACGCTGCGCACAGCCCGTGCCGCCGCGATGGCCACGGCCCTCGCCGCTGTCACCGTGGCCGCCGCTTCCCCCACCGCGTCGGCCGCCACCACCCCCCATCTGAAGGTGCTCAGCTACAACGTCTTCCTCATGAGCAAGAACCTGTATCCCAACTGGGGCCAGGACCACCGTGCGCAGGCGATCGCGGCCGCGGACTTCTTCCAGGGCAATGACGTCGTCGTGCTCCAGGAAGCGTTCGACAACTCCTCCTCCGACGCGCTGAAGTCGCAGGCCGCCGCGCAGTACCCGCACCAGACTCCGGTGATGGGCCGCAGCAAGAGCGGCTGGGACGCCACCGGCGGCGCCTACTCGGCCGTCACCCCGGAGGACGGCGGGGTGACACTGCTGAGCAAGTGGCCGGTCCTGCGCAAGGAGCAGTACATCTACAAGGACGCCTGCGGTGCGGACTCCCTCTCCAACAAGGGCTTCGTCTATGCGGTGTTGGACGTCAACGGCACCAAGGTGCATGTGGTCGGCACCCACACCCAGTCCACCGACTCGGGCTGCAAGGCGGGCGAGGCGGCCGCGGACCGCGCCAAGCAGCTCAAGGAGATGGACGCCTTCCTGGACGCCAAGAACATCCCGGCGGACGAGGAGGTCATGGTCGCCGGCGACCTGAACGTCGACTCACACAGCGCCGAGTACAACGCACTGCTCAGCAACGGCGACCTGGCCCCCGCCGACAGCCGCACGGGGCACCCGTACTCCTTCGACACCCAGGACAACTCCATCGCGAAGTACCGCTACCCGGACGACCCCCGCGAGGACCTGGACTATGTCCTGCATCGCAACGGCCATGCCCGGCCCGCCGGCTGGCAGAACGAGGTGATCAAGGAGGAGTCGGCGCCCTGGACGGTCTCCAGCTGGGGCAAGGACTACACCTACACCAACCTCTCCGATCACTATCCGCTGATCGGCGGCTGAACCGCGGCCGGCGGGCGCAGACCTCACCGGTCGTAGACCGTCACCGGTATGCCGTGCCGGGTGAGCCGCTCGGTTATCAGCGGCTCCACCCGGGACCACTTGCCGCCCGCCAGCCCACAGCCGATGCGTGGCATATGGACCGACGCCCCGAGCTCCGCAGCCCTGGCCGCCACCCGGCCGAGCCCGGCATCGATGGCCTCGTACCGCACCGGGACGCCCTTGCTGCCCGTACCCATCCCCCGCTGCCCGACGACATTGGCCACCCAGAGCCGCTCGCCGACCTGGACGAACTGGGCCGCGCCCAGCCCGAAGTCGTTCCGCGCCCGCTCGCGGTGCCACCGGCGATAGGCGGCCTCCGGCTCCGGCCAGCGGCGGGAGAGCGCAAGCACAAAGCCCTTGCCCCAGCCGCCCAGGTCGTTGCAGATGTGCGCGATCACCTTGACGCCCTTGCCCTGCGGCGCGGTGGCGTCCCCCTTGACGTAGGAGATCCCCGTGTTCTCGGTCATGAATCCACGGTAAGGGCGACCACTGACAATCGGCCGGGCCGGCGGATCCGGACCGGCGGCGGATCCGGACCGGCGGGCCGCCGGGACAGTCAGGACCCCCAGGACCGCCGGACCGCCAGGACTGCCGCACACGCGAAAGGGCGGCCGCGGAAGCCTTCCGGCCTCCGCGACCGCCCCTGATTCGTCAGGCGCCCGCTACGTGCGTGGCTACTTCGACAGCTCGCGTTCCTTGGCGATCCGGGCCACCCGGCCGCGGACCGCGAACCAGCCGCCGACCAGCGCAACGGCGATGACCGGGATGATCATCACGGTCTGCCGTCCGACACCGTCGTCGAACCACATCAGGACGATGACGCCGAGCAGGAAGGCGATGGTGGCGATATCGGTGATCGGCGTGCCGGGGAGCCGGAAGCGCGGACGCTCCACCAGGCCCTCCTTGGACCGACGCACAAACACCATGTGGCAGACCATGATCGTGCACCAGGTGCTGATGATGCCCAGCGCCGCGATGTTCAGCACGATCTCGAACGCCTCGCCCGGCATGACGTAGTTGAGGCCGACACCCAGCACACACACCGCCGAGGTGAGCATGATGCCGCCGTACGGCACCTGGTTGCGGTTCATCAGGCCGGCGAACTTGGGCGCGGAGCCCGCCATCGACATGGAGCGCAGGATGCGGCCGGTGGAGTAGAGGCCGGAGTTCAGGCTGGACATCGCCGCGGTCAGCACGACGAGGTTCATCACATCGCCCGCCGCCGGCACACCGACGTTGGACAGCACCGTCACGAAGGGGCTCTCGCCGCCGACGTACTTGTTCCACGGCAGCAGCATCGCGAGCAGGATCACCGAGCCGACGTAGAAGACGCCCACCCGCCACATGATGGAGTTGACGGCCTTCGGCACGACCTTCTCCGGCTCGTCGGTCTCGCCGGCGGTCACACCGACCAGCTCCACCGCGGAGTAGGCGAAGACCACGCCTTGGAGCACGATCACCACAGGCAGCAGGCCGGTCGGGAAGAGACCGCCATGGTCGGTGAGCAGATTCAGCCCTGGTGTGTGCCCGGCGACCGGGTGCTGGGTGGCCAGCAGGAAGATGCCGATGAACATGAAGACGACCAGCGCGGCGACCTTGATGATCGCGAACCAGAACTCCAGCTCACCGAAGATCTTCACCGAGATCAGGTTCACCGTCAGCACGACCGCCAGGGCGATCAGCGCCATCACCCACTGCGGGATGTCGGTGAACAGGCTCCAGTAGTGGGTGTAGAGGGCGATCGCGGTGATGTCGGCGATACCGGTCGTCGACCAGTTGACGACGTACATCCAGCCGGCGACGTAGGCGCCCTTCTCCCCCAGGAACTCACGGGCGTAGGAGACGAACGAACCGGACGACGGGCGGTGCAGCACCAGCTCGCCGAGGGCCCGGACGACGAAGAAGGCAAAGAGGCCGCAGACCGCGTAGGCGATGGCCAGCGCGGGTCCGGCGGAGTGCAGTCGGCCGCCGGCGCCCAGGAAAAGGCCGGTTCCGATCGCTCCACCGATGGCGATCATGTTGACGTGCCGGCCCTTGAGGCCCTTGCTGTAGCCCGCGTCGCCCGCATCCTGCTGCGCGCCGCTCCCCCCGTCAGGTGACTTGTGGGCTGTCTCGGTGACGGTTTCTGTGCTCACTGCTGGTGTATCTCGCTTTCGGGCAGGCGCTTAGCGATGGCCGGATTCCGCGGATCGCGCGGACGACCGACGGCACACCTTCCCCGAAGAGTGCTCCCCCGTCTGTGGGCAAGATCACAGCGTGTATAGGCCATCCAAGATTTGTCCGTATTTGTCATGAATTACCCGGCGCCGCATTTTCAAGGACGGCGTCAGTTCGCCCGATTCCGGACCCCATTCCTCGCCCAGAACCGAAAACTTCTTGACCTGTTCAGTCCGATTGAGGCGCAGATTGGCCGCCGCGACGGCCCGCTCGATCTCCGCCCGTACCTCCGGCTGCCCGGCCAGCTCCGGCAGAGTGCCCTCGATGCCGTGCCGCGCCGCCCAGGCCGGGGCCAGCTCCGCGTCCAGGACCAGCAGCGCGACGAGATACGACCGGCCGTCGCCGTGCACCAGCGCCTGCCCGATGAGCGGATGCCCCTTGAGCGTGTTCTCGACCAGCGCCGGCGAGACGTTCTTGCCGGTCGAGGTCACGATCATTTCCTTCTTGCGGTCGGTCAGCCAGAGGAAGCCGTCCTCGTCGACGCGGCCGAGGTCACCCGTCGCGAACCAGCCGTCGGCGTCGGTCGCCGGCTCCACCGACCCGTCGGCCCGCAGATACCCCTCGCACACGGTCCGGCCCCGGACCTCGATCTCCCCGTCCGCGGCCGTCCGCACCTCCACACTGCCGATCGGGCGGCCGACCGAGCCCAGCCGGAAGGCACCGGGACCGTTCGTCGTGGTCACCCCCACCGTCTCGGTCAGCCCCCAGGCATCCATGATCACGATGCCCAGACCGGCCCAGAACCGCACCACATCGGGCGGCATCGGCGCAGCGGCGCTCGCCGCCCACACCAGCCGGTCGAATCCGGCCGGCGCCAGCAGCGGATCGAGCACCTCGGCCTTGGCCCCGGCGTACGCGTCCGCCAGTTCCTCGGACGGGCGCTCCCCGCGCTCCTGGCACGCGACATACGCGCGGGCGCACTCACCCGCCGCCTCGACGGCCGTCCGCCGCTCCTCGGGGAGCAGCGCCAGCGCGGCCCGTACCGACGCCGCCAGCTTCTCCCAGACCCGCGGTACGCCGAAGAACTCCGCCGGATGCAGCTCGCGCGCGCTCTCCGCGACAGCAGCGGGATCCGCGCAGAGATAGACGTGCGAGGCGCGGAAGACCGGCAGATAGATGCCCAGCATCCGCTCGGCGATATGCGCGAAGGGGAGGTAGCAGAGGTGCTCGACATGGTCGGGCAGCTCCACCACGGCATCCAGTGCCAGCGCGTTGAGCAGCACATTGCGATGGCTGACCACGACGCCCTTGGGGTCGCCGGTGGTGCCGGAGGTGTACACGACGGTCAGCGTGTCGGCCGCGTCCGCCTGCCGCCAGGTCTCCTCGAAGGCCTCGGGGTCGTACAGCTCGGCGCCCCGCCCGGCCAGTGCCGCATACGTCTCCTGTGTGCCCGTCTCACCGGCGTCATCCGCCTCGACGATCACCAGCTTCTCCAGCCGGGCCGCGGCATCGTCGAGCAGCGGCGCCCAGCGCCCGAGCTCGCGTACGCCCTCCACTACGGCGAAGCGGGCCCTGCTGTGCCGGACGATATGGGCGATCTGTTCGGGCGCGGCGGTCCCGTACACGGTCACCGGGACCGCGCCGAGGTGTACCAGGGCGAGGTCGCTGAGCCAGTGCTCGGGGCGATTGCCCATCATGAGGAGAACGATCTCGCCGCGCCGTACGCCGAGCGAGCGGTATCCGGCGGCCAGTTCCGCGACCCGGCGGCGGGCCTCGGCCCAGGTGAGCGTGCACCAGCCGGATGTCTCGGGGGCGCGCCAGGAGAGCGCGGGCAGCTCTCCGTGGTCCTCGGCGTTGCGTAACAACAGGGCGGGGAGGGTGAGTTCGTCCGGTGCTCCGGGCAGACGCAGGATCGTGGTCAACGCGGCCTCCTGGTGATGTGGGCCGCCGGCTGCGGACCGGACGGGGGGGGAGTCCCTGCGCGGTTCTGCACGATCGCGCAGGATTCAGAAGGTTTCACAAGAGTGGTGAGACAGCAATACTGTTGAACATGATGGAGTCCGCCACCGATCTGACCGTCGACGAACTGGCCGCCCGCGCCGGCGTCACGGTCCGCACGATCCGCTTCTACAGCACCCGCGGCCTGCTGCCGCCGCCGGAGATCGGTCCGCGCCGGGTCGGCCGCTATGGACCGGACCATCTCTCGCGGCTCGCGCTCATCGAGGAGCTCCAGCACCAGGGCCTGACGCTGTCCGCGATCGAACGCTATCTGGCGCAGCTGCCGCCCGATCTGAGCGCCCAGGATCTGGCCATCCACCGTGCGCTGGTGGCGAGTTGGATCCCGGACAAGGCGGAGGACGCGACCCGGGAGCAGCTGGAGCGCCGGGTCGGCCGGGAGCTGACCGAGGAGGACCTGGACCGGCTGGCGGCCATGAGCGTGCTCGTACGGACCGATGACCCGAGGGTCTTCCGGGTCGACCCGGGGCTGCTGCATCTGGGTGCCCGGCTGCTGGACGTCCCGATCGCGCTGGAGACCATCCTGGCGGCGCGCACCGTCGTCATCGAGCACACCCGCTCGGCGGCCCGCGAGCTGAGCCGGCTCTTCAAGGACGAGGTATGGGAGCCGTACCGGGAAGGCGGGCCGGACGAGGAGGAGATGGCGCGGATGAAGTCGCTCTCGGCCCATATGCAGCCGATGGTGGTGCAGGCACTGGTCACCGCCTTCCAGCGGTCGATGAAGCAGGAGCTGCGGGAGTCGTTCGGCAAGGAAGAGCGGAAAGAAGCCGGGAGCGAGGGGTGACGGGGGCGGGCCGCGGCGGCCCGCCCCCGTGCCCGGTCAGTCGCTGAACTTCTCGCCCTTCTCGGCCTTTTCGACCAGCAGCGCGGACGGCGCGAACCGGTCGCCGTAGGCCGCCTGCAGCTCGCGGGCGCGGGCCACGAATCCGGGCAGGCCCCCTTCATAGCCGTTGATGTACTGGATCACGCCGCCGGTCCAGCCCGGGAAGCCGATGCCGAAGATGGAGCCGATGTTGGCGTCGGCGACGGAGGTGAGCACGCCCTCCTCGAAACAGCGGACGGTGTCCAGCGCCTCGGAGAAGAGCATCCGCTCCTGCATGTCGAGGAACGGGATGCCGGCTCCTTCCTTGCCGAAGTGCTCGCGCAGCCCCGGCCACAGACCGGCGCGCTTGCCGTCCTCGCCGTACGCGTAGAAGCCGGCGCCGCCGCTGCGGCCGGGGCGGCCGAACTCGTCGACCATCCGGTCGATGACCGTGTCCGCGGGGTGCGGCTGCCAGGTGCCGCCGGCCTCCTCGACCGCCCGCCTGCTCTCCTCGCGGATCTTGCGCGGCAGGGTGAGGGTCAGCTCGTCCATCAGGGACAGCACCTTGGCCGGGTAGCCGGCCTGGGCCGCGGCCTGCTCGACGGAGGCGGGGTCGAGGCCCTCGCCGATCATCGCCACACCTTCGTTGATGAAGTGGCCGATGACGCGGGAGGTGAAGAAGCCGCGCGAGTCATTGACGACGATCGGGGTCTTCTTGATCTGACGGACCAGGTCGAAGGCGCGGGCCAGCGCCTCGTCGCCGGTCCGGCCGCCCTTGATGATCTCCACCAGCGGCATCTTGTCGACCGGCGAGAAGAAGTGCAGTCCGATGAAGTCCTGGTCGCGCTCGACGCCCTCGGCCAGCAGGGTGATGGGCAGGGTGGAGGTGTTGGAGCACAGCAGCGCGTCCGGCGCGACGATGTGCTGGATCTCCTTGAACACCTTGTGCTTGAGGGCGACGTCCTCGAAGACCGCCTCGATGACGGCGTCACAGCCCGCGAGGTCGGCCGGCTCGGCGGTGGGTGTGATGCGGGCCAGCAGCTCATCGCGCTGCTGCTCGGTCGTACGGCCCCGGGAGAGCGCCTTGGCGAGCAGCCCCTCGGAATACGCCTTGCCCTTCTGCGCCGCGTCCAGGGTGACGTCCTTGAGGACGACCTGCATCCCGGCCTTGGCGCAGGAGTAGGCGATGCCCGCGCCCATCATGCCGGCGCCGAGGACCGCGACCTTCTCGACCTTGCGGGGCTGGATGCCCTTGGGGCGGTTGGCGCCGGAGTTGACGGCCTGCAGGTCGAAGAAGAACGCCTGGATCATGTTCTTGGAGATCTGGCCGGTCACCAGCTCGACGAAGTAGCGCGCCTCGATGGTCTGCGCGGTCTCGAAGTCGACCTGGGAGCCCTCGACGGCCGCGGCGAGGATGTTGCGCGGCGCCGGGTACGGGGCGCCGTTCAGCTGCTTCTTGAGGTTGGCGGGGAACGCCGGGAGGTTGGCCGCGAACTTCGGCTGGGCGGGGGTGCCGCCGGGGATGCGGTAGCCCTTGACGTCCCAGGGCTGCTGGGACTCGGGGTGCTCGTCGACGAAGGCACGGGCCTTGGCGAGCAGCTCCTCGGGGGTGGCCGCGACCTCGTGGATCAGCCCGGCGTCCTTGGCCCGGCCGGCGTTGTACTGGGTGCCCTGGAGCAGCACCTTCAGCAGTGCGTCGGCGATGCCGAGCAGCCGGACCGTACGGGTGACGCCGCCGCCGGCCGGGAGCAGACCGAGGGTGACCTCGGGCAGGCCGATCTTGGTTCCGGGGGTGTCGAGGGCGATGCGGTGGTGGCAGGCCAGCGCGATCTCGTATCCACCGCCCAGCGCCGCGCCGTTGATCGCGGCGACGACCGGCTTGCCGAGCGTCTCGATACGGCGCAGATCGCGCTTGATGCCGTTGCCCGCCTCGAAGGCCTGCTGGGCCTGGGCGGGGGTGACGGCGATCAGGTCGCGCAGGTCGCCGCCGGCGAAGAAGGTCTTCTTGGCGGAGGTGAAGATGATGCCGCGGATGCTGTCCTTCTCGGCCTCCAGGCGGTCGGCGACCGCGGTCAGGGAGGCCTTGAAGGCGTTGTTCATGGTGTTGGCGGACTGGTCGGGGTCGTCCAGGACCAGGGTGACGATGCCGGTCTCGTCCTGTTCCCAGCGGATGGTCGACGACGCAGGGGACTCGCTCACTGTGGCTTCTCCGTAAGGGGGATGGGACGGGCGGTCAGAGACGCTCGATGACGGTGGCGATGCCCATACCGCCGCCGACGCAGAGGGTGGCCAGGCCGTAGCGCTTGTCCTGCCGCTCCAGCTCGTCGATGAGCGTGCCGAGGATCATTGCGCCGGTGGCGCCGAGGGGGTGGCCCAGGGCGATGGCGCCGCCGTTGACGTTGACCTTGTCCAGGCTGAGCCCCATGTCCTTGACGAAGCGCAGGACGACGGCGGCGAAGGCCTCGTTGATCTCGACGAGGTCGATGTCGTCGATGGTCAGTCCGGCCTTGGCCAGGGCCTTGCGGCTGGCCGGCGCGGGGCCGGTGAGCATGATCGTCGGCTCGGAGCCGGAGACCGCTGCGGAGAGGATGCGGGCCCGCGGGGTGAGGCCGTAGCGCTCGCCGACCTCCTTGGAGCCGATGGCGACGAGCGCCGCGCCGTCCACGATTCCGGAGGAGTTGCCGGCGTGGTGGACATGGTCGATCTTCTCGACCCAGTGGTACTTCTGCAGGGCGACCGCGTCGAAGCCGCCGGCGTCACCGATGGTGGCGAAGGAGGGCTTGAGGCCGGCCAGGGAGTCGGCGGTGGTGCCGGGGCGCATGTGTTCGTCGTGGTCGAGGACGACCAGTCCGTTGCGGTCGCGCACCGGGACGACCGAGCGCTCGAAGCGGCCGTCCTTCCAGGCCTCGGCGGCGCGCTCCTGGGAGAGCGCGGCGAATTCGTCGACATCACGGCGGGTGTAACCCTCGATGGTGGCGATGAGGTCGGCGCCGATGCCCTGGGGGACGAAGCCGGTGTCGAAGTTGGTCATCGGGTCGGCGAACCAGGCGCCGCCGTCGGAGGCCATCGGGACCCGCGACATGGATTCGACGCCGCCCGCCAGGACCAGGTCCTCCCAGCCCGAGCGCACCTTGGCGGCGGCCATGTTGACGGCTTCGAGACCGGAGGCACAGAAGCGGTTCTCCTGTACGCCGGCGACGGTGTCGGGCAGCCCGGCGGCGATCGCCGCGATCCGGGCGATGTCGGAGCCCTGGTCGCCGACCGGTCCGACGACGCCGAGCACGATGTCGTCGATGGCGGCCGGGTCGAGGCCGGGGAAGCGGCGGCGTACTTCGTGGATCAGGCCGACGACCAGGTCGATCGGCTTGGTGCCGTGCAGTGCGCCATTGGCCTTGCCGCGGCCGCGCGGGGTGCGGATCGCGTCGTATACGTACGCTTCGGTACTCAAGTCAACAAGCCTTTCGCATGAGGGTGGAGGCAGGGCAGCGGGTGGGGACCGGGGCCGGTCCGGGGTCAGCCGAGCAGGGAGCGTCCGATGATCTCCTTCATGATCTCGGTGGTCCCTCCGTAGATCGTCTGGATACGGCCGTCGGTGAAGGCCTTTGCCACGCGGTATTCCGTCATATAGCCGTAGCCGCCGTGGAGTTGCAGACAGCGGTCGGCGACCCGCTTTTGCAGTTCGGTGGCCCACCACTTGGCCATCGAGGCGTGCACCGCGTCCAGCTCTCCGGCGGAGTGGTCGGCGATACACCGGTCGAGAAAGGCGCGGGTCACGGCGCATTCGGTGGCCATCTCGGCTATCTCGAAGCGGACGTGCTGGAGCTTGGCCAGCGGCCGCCCGAACGCCTCGCGCTCCTTGACGTACTGGCTGGTGATCTCCAGCAGATGTTCGGCGGCGGCGATCCCGGACATGGCGATGCTCATCCGCTCCTGCGCGAGATGGGTCATCAGATGGATGAACGCGCCGTTCAGCTCGCCGAGCAGATTCTCCTTGGGGACGCGTACGTCGTGGAAGAACAGCTCGGCGGTGTCCTGGGACTTCTGGCCGATCTTGTCGAGGTTGCGCCCGCGCTCGAAGCCCGCCATACCGCGCTCGACCACCAGCAGGCTCAGCCCGTGTGCCCCGCCCTCCGGCGTCGTCTTGGCCACGACGATGACCAGGTCCGCGAGGATGCCGTTGGAGATGAACGTCTTGGAACCGTTGAGGATCCAGTGGTCCCCGGCGTCCTCGGCGCTGGTGCGGATGCCCTGCAGATCGGAGCCGGCACCGGGCTCGGTCATGGCGATGGCGGTGATGATCTCGCCGCTGCAGAAGCCGGGCAGCCAGCGCCGCTTTTGCTCATCGGTGCCGAGGGTCGTCAGATACGGGCCGATGATGTCGTTGTGCAGGCCGACGGCGAGCCCGGCGGCGCCGGCCCGGGTGAACTCCTCGGCCAGCACGGCGCTGTAACGGAAATCGCTCTGCCCGCCCCCGCCGTACTCCTCGGGCACGGCCGGCCCCAGCAGCCCCTGTCTGCCGGCCGCCCGCCAGGCGTCCCGGCTGACGATGCCGTCCTTCTCCCACTGCTCGTAGTGCGGCGTCACCTCCTTGGCGAGGAAGGTGCGTACGGTCTCCCGGAAGGCGTCGTGGTCCTCGGTGAAGATCTGGCGCTGCATCTGCGCGGTCATCGCTGCGGGCCCTCCTCAGAGCCAGTTCTTGACGGTCTCGATCAACTTGGCGGGCTCCGGCCCTACGGGGTGGACGTTGAGCATCGTGACGCCCGCCTCCCGGAACGCCGCGATCCGCTCGCGGACGTACCCCTCGGGTCCGCACAGCGACATCAGCTCGCAGAATTCGTCCGGCACGGCCGCTTCGGCCTCCCGCTTCTTCCCGGCGAGGTAGAGCTCCTGGATCCTGTCGGCGGCCTGTTCGTAGCCGTAGGCGACGGCGAGGTCGTGGTAGAAGTTCTTGCCCTTGGCGCCCATCCCGCCCACGTACAGCGCGATGGCCGGGCGGGCGAGGTCCCGCGCGGCGGCGGCGTCCTCACCGATGGCCAGCAGGCCGCCGGCGACGGTCTGCAGCGGGCCGAGCGCCGGATCGCGCCGGGCGGTGCCCTCGGCGAGCGGGGTGCCCCACACCTCGCCGGCCTTTTCCGGGATGAAGAGGGTGGGCAGCCAGCCGTCGGCGACCTCGGCGGTCAGCCGGACGTTGGCCGGCCCGAGCGCCGCGACATACACCGGGATCTCGGGGCGCACCGGCCGGGTGAGGATCTTGAGAGGTTTGCCGAGCCGGCCGCCCTTCTCCGGGGGCAGCGGCATGTCGGTGATGCCGTGGTGGTCGATGACCTCGCGCCGCCAGATCCGGCGGCACAGCTCGATGGTCTCGCGGGTGCGGCCCAGGGGCTTGTCGTACGGCTTGCCGTGCCAGCCCTCGATGACCTGCGGGCCGGAGGCGCCCAGGCCGAGCAGCGCCCGGCCGCCGGAGAGGGCGTCGAGTCCGGCGGCGGTCTGGGCGATCAGGGCGGGGGTGCGGGAGTAGACGTTCAGGATCGCCGAGCCGATCTTGGCCCGGTCGGTGCGGGCGGCCAGGAACCCCATGACGGTGGGTGAGTCGAAGCCGTAGGCCTCGGCGACCCAGACGGCGTCCAGTCCGGCCGCTTCCAGCGCGGCGACCTCTTCGGCGGCCTGGCGCGGATCGGCCGCGTACTGGAGCGTGGTGGCGAGTTCCATCAGCTGGCGGTGTCCTTCTGCTGGATGCGGCTCGGGCCGGCGGGCGGTGCCCCGGCGGGGTCGGCCGGCGGCGGGGCGAGCAGGCTGGGGGCCTGCCAGTCGCGGGCGATCTCTTCGGTGTCCGCGCCGGGCTGCGCGGGCGGTCTGCGTACCGCGCCCGGGGTGTGCGAGAAGCGGGGCGCGGGCGCGGGCTGGGTGATTCCGGCGTGCTCGACGAAGGTGCCGCGGGCGGCGAGGTGCGGGTGCCGCGGCGCCTCGCGCAACGACAGGACGGGCGCCACGCAGGCGTCGGACTCTTGGAACACCGCGGTCCACTCCCCGCGGGTACGGGTCTTGAAGCGGGCGGCGATGGCCGTGCGCAGCTCGCCCCAGGCGGCGAAGTCGTCGCGGCTGGGTGCCTCCTGCTCGATGCCCAGGAGGCGGATGAACTCGCCGTAGAACCGCTTCTCCAGCGCGCCGACCGCCATATAGCCGCCGTCCGCGGTCTCGTAGGCGCCGTAGAACGGTGTCCCGCCGTCCAGCAGATTCGCGCCGCGCCGGTCCTGCCAGCCGCCGGCCGCCAGCATGCCGTGGATCATCGCCGTCAGATGGGCCGTGCCGTCGACGATCGCGGCGTCCACGACCTGGCCTCTTCCGCCTTCGGAGCGGGCGTGCTGGAGGGCGGCGAGGACGCCGATGACGAGGTAGAGCGAGCCGCCGGCATAGTCGCCGACGAGGTTGGCGGGGATGGCGGGCGGGCCGTCGGGCGGGCCGATCATGCCGAGGGCGCCCGTGATGGCGATATAGCCGATGTCGTGTCCCGCGGTGTCGGCGAGCGGGCCCTGCTGCCCCCAGCCGGTCATCCGGCCGTAGACCAGCCGGGGGTTGCGCGCCAGGCACTCCTCGGGCCCCACGCCGAGCCGCTCGGCCACACCGGGGCGGTACCCCTCCAGCAGCACATCGGCGCGCTCGGCCAGCTCCAGCACCTGCGCCACCCCTTCGGGCGCCTTCAGGTCCACCAGCACCGAGCGTTTATTGCGGTTGGTGATGTCGTACGCCGGATCGATGCGCAGCCCGGCGCCTCCGGGCCGGTCGACGCGGACGACATCGGCGCCGAGGTCGGCGAGCAGCATGGCGGCGAACGGGCCGGGGCCGATGCCCGCGAGTTCGACCACCCGCACGCCGCTCAGCGGGCCGTTCCCTGACTCTGCCATCGCGCCCCATGCCTTTCCGCACTGTGACACTTCTGATGTAACACTCGTGATGTTAAGAACGTGTTCCACTTTCCACAAGACCCCCTTGCCAAGTGGCAACCGCGGAAAAGGCCCGCGCCGACGATGCTCAACTGCCATCGCCGCCACGGGCCTTTGCGCGCCTGCTGCCGCTGCGCCGCTATCCCCCGTCGAGCTCGGCGATGAGCTTCTTGGGGGCTATCGCGCGATAGGACTCCTCGGCCCAGTCGCAGAGCAGGTCGGCCGGCGGAGCGTCCTTCTCCCCCAGCGGGACCTGCACCCATCCGGACCTGCCCAGGCCGTAGCCGGCCGGCTTGGCGCCGGGCGAGGTCAGCGCATGGGCATGCGCCTCCGGCTCCTTGAGCTTGAGCGTGACCCCCAGCGGATGGCTGCCGTCACCGACGCCGAGGAAGACGAAGACCTTCTTGTTGACCTTGATGACGCTCTCGCCCCAGGGGAACTCCTCCACGGCCCCGGGCAGCCCGAGCGCGAACGCCCGCACCCGCTCCCGCACCGCCGCCGGACCCGCCACCTTCGCCATGCGCTCCTCCACGTCCCTTCCCCCGTACGGCACCGCCTGCGATGCCGCCCGGCGCCACGCCCGTACCGCGGACGCCGGCCCACGCATTCCACGCTAACGGCGACCACTGACAACGGCCCGCGGAGCGCCGGATGACGGGCCGACAGAGGGACAAGGAGCGCTGTGTCCGACTCGCAACTCGCCGCCGCGCTGTTCGACTTCCACAGCGGCCAGGGGCTGCGTCAGTTCACCGAGCCGGCGATGGCGCGCCTGCTGCCCTCGCTGATCAGCCTCTGACGGGAGGCGCGGCAGAAAAGCGCCTCGGCGGCGGTCCGATCTTCGTCAGGAGGGAAGCGGTCCGCGGGCGGACGACGGCCGCCACCATCTGGCCGACCTGCGCATCACCTACCGCTCGCAACACGGACCGCTGGTACGGATGTTGGAGAGGTGCACCGGTGCCGGCTTCCGGGTGACCGACGTACAGGTGGAGAACGGTGCGGACGAGGCACAGGTATCGGCCGAGGTGCTGCTCCGTCTGGAGGGACCGCCCCCGCGCATCCACTGGCCCGTACGGGCCGGCATCCGCCGAAGCGCCGCTACGCCGAGCCGGGCGTCGGCTCCCCGGGAGCGGAGCCGGGCGAGGCCCCCGAGGCAACCGTCCCCGCTCCCCCGGCCTGCGGAACGAGATGGTCGTCGAGCGCCTGACGGTCCACGAGCCGGCCCAGCCGCTGAGGAACGTTGCCACCCACCAGGACGATGACGACAAGTGTCAGCCCGAAGGTGAGCACGGCGAGCGCCCGCCCCAGGGGCATGCCTTCGGCCAGATGGGCTCCCAGGACGGGCGCCACCGCCCCGCCCAGGGCCCCGACGTTGTAGACAAAGCCCAGCGAGGCGGCGCGGGTCGCGGTCGGGAAGTGGCCGGCGATGTACTTCGGCAGGATGCCGGAGATGCCCTGGCTGAGCGCCAGCAGTCCGAAGAGCAGCACGCCGAGCAGCGGCAGGCTGTCCCGCACCGCGAAGACGGGGAAGACGAAGGCGAGGGAGGCCAGCAAGGTGCACGCGTAGGCGCGCCGCGTACCAAGACGGTCGCCGACGAAGCCCGCCAGCCAGCAGCCCGCCATGGTGCCGAAGCCCGCGTAGAACATCACGTCGCCGACCTGCCCGGGGGCGTACCCGAGATCGGTCTTGAGGTAGGTGGGCAGCAGGGCCTGGATGGGCCAGCTGTAGAGGAAGGCACTGAACACGGTCACCATCAGGGCCACGTACAGCAGCCATCCCCGGCGGCCGCCGAGCTGCACGGCGAAGGCGATCAGGCACAGCGCCGCGGCGACCGCCAGCCAGGGGACATACCCCGCGCCGACGGGCGTGAAGACGCAGAACAGCGCGACCGCGGCGGCCGCCGCCAGGACCGCGTTGGTCCAGGAGCGGACAGCTCCGGTGAACAACGGCCGGAAGGGGTTCGGGCGTTCCGCTTCCGAGCGGGTGGCGGCGCCGATCTCGTTCTGCCAGTCCCCGGCTTCCGGCAGCGATCTGCGCACCCACAGGGCGACGAGGACGGGCAGTACGCCGATCCAGAACATCCAGCGCCAGCCCCAGTTGGGGACCACCCACTTGTACAGCTCGGCCGCGAGGACGGTGCCGCCCGCGTAACCGGAGATCAGGAATCCGGAGGCACGGTTGCGCCATCGGGTGGGCCAGCTCTCCAGCACATACGTCACACTGGCGCTGTACTCCCCCGCCATCCCCAGCCCGATGACCAGCCGGGCGACGAACAGACTGGTGTAGCCCCAGGCGAACCCGCAGGCGAAGGTGCCGAGCGAGTAGAGCAGGATGCTGGCGATCATGGCGGCCTTGCGGCCGTAGCGGTCGCCCATCGCGCCCAGGACCGCGCCGCCCAGCCACCGGGTGATGAAGGCACCGGAGATGAGCGAGGCGGCGGTGGCGGTGCTCAGACGGAATTCGCCGGCGATCTCGGTCAGCACCAGCGTGATCAGGACGAAGTCGAAGCCGTCGAGGAGATAGCCGATCCAGGCGGCGAACATCGCCTTCCACTGGCGCGGGGTGACCTCCTGGTACCGGCGCCGTCTGCGGTCAGGGGCGTCCACGGGGCGCGTCGTCACAACAATCCGGCCTCCTCCAGCAGTCGGCGGACGGTTCGGTGCGCGGCGGCGTCGAGGGGCAGCTGCGGGGCGGCGGTCGCCGGGCAGTCGATGATGCCGAGCAGATGCAGTGCGGCCTTGAAGGCGCCGAGCGCGGAGGAGCTGCGGCCCATCGCCGTCTCGTCGCCGACGTCGGTGAGCGGGAACAGGGCGGCGAGCCGGTCCTGTCCGGCGGCGGCCGCCTGCCACCGGCCGGCCCGGGCGTGCGCGTACAGCCGCACATATCCGGCCGGGTCGATGTTCCCCAGCCCCGGTACGACGCCGTCCGCGCCCGCCAACAGGGCGCCGTCCACGGACAGTTCCGACCCGGTGAGCACGGAGAAGTCCCGGCCGGCAGCGGGTAACCGGACGAGCAGCCGCCGCAGCGCCCCCTCGTCCCCGCTGCGGGCGGTCGCCATGTCGATGGCGCCGGCCAGCACGGGCAGTCGCCCGCTCGCGGCGTCGACCACCGTCTCGATGACGGTGCGTCGTTGGATGTCCGACAGGCAGGCGGCCTCCCCGGTGGAGCCGAGCACGAACAGGCCGTCCACCCCGGCGTCGACGAGGTGCTCCACGAGCGCGGCCGGCGACCGCACATCGACCTGGCCGCTCTCGGTGAGCGGGGTGCACAACGGACGCACAACTCCGGTGAGGGGCGCGGGAAAGGGCGAGGCAAACGGCATGGCGTCCGGCTTTCTGCCGTACGGTCCTGTCCGGAAGAGCACCGAGAAGAGCAACGCCCGGCAAGCTGGACATTGGACGTCCTACCTCGTCGGTGCTATCGGTGAATCTGGCCCGACCGCGACGCCCTGTCAAGACCGCATACCGCCCCCCATGTCGCCCACTGACGGCCAATAGGAAGGCCAAGAGGACGGCCAAGATCCCCGTTGACGGGACGACGGCGACTGCCTAGGGTCCGGAATCCAGGTCAAGAGGGCAGTCGAGAGGGCGGACGATGCGACGGCAGGACACCTCCGGACGGGCTCATGACCTCGTCCTCTACGGCGCCACCGGTTTCGCCGGCTCTCTCACCGCCGAATATCTCGCCGCGCACGCCCCCAAGGGCTGCCGCTGGGCGCTGGCCGGGCGCAACACCGCCAAACTGGAGCGCCTGCGCGACCGGCTGGCGAAGATCGACCCGGCCTGCGCCGATCTGCCCCTGCTGCGGGCCGACAGCGGCGACCCGGACGCACTGCGCGCCCTCGCCGCCGGCACCCGGGTGCTGGCGACGACCGTCGGCCCGTATCTGGTCCACGGTGAACCCTTGGTCGCCGCCTGCGCCGCGGCCGGCACCGACTACGTCGACCTGACCGGCGAGCCGGAATTCATCGACCGTATGTATCTGCGGCACGATGCGACGGCCCGCACCTCTGGCGCGCGCCTGGTACACGCCGGAGGGTTCGACTCCGTCCCGCACGACCTGGGTGTCCTCTACACCGTGGGGCTCCTCCCCGAGGGCGTCCCGCTGCGCATAGACGGCTTCGTACGCACCAACGCCACATTCTCCGGCGGCACTCTGGCCTCCGCGCTCACCGTCGCCTCGCGTCCGGTGGCCATGGCGCGGGCCGCCCGCGAACGGCAGCGGGCCGAGCCGCGACCCAAGGGGCGCACGGTGCGGGCGCCGTTGGGCCCGCCGATCAGGAGCAGCGAGACACGCACCTGGGGCGTACCGCTGCCGACCCTCGACCCGCAGATCATCGCCCGCTCGGCCGCCGCTCTGGACCGCTACGGCCCCGACTTCCGCTACCGCCACTACGCAGGGGTCCGGCGGCTGCCGATCGCCGTCGGCGGGGCGCTGGGCGCGGGGGCGCTGTGCGCGCTCGCCCAGGTGCCGCCCGCGCGGCGCTGGCTGTCGGGCCGTCTGGAGCCGGGCGACGGTCCGAGCCCCGAGCGCCGCGCACGCAGTTGGTTCACGGTGCGCTTCGTCGCCTCCGGCGGCGGCAAACGCCTGATCACCGAGGTCTCGGGCGGCGACCCCGGCTATGAGGAGACGGCGAAGATGCTCGCCGAGTCGGCGCTCAGCCTGGCCTTCGACGACCTGCCGGAGACCGCGGGCCAGGTGACGACCGCGGTCGCCATGGGGGACGCGCTGACGGCCCGCCTCCAAAAGGCGGGGATCACCTTCCGCGTCGTCCGGGAGCAGTAGCCGGAACCCGCACCGGCCCCGCCGTCACGTGCTCGCGAGCGCCCTGCGGCACAGCGAGTCGGCGGCCCGGGTCGTCTCCGGAAGGCGGTATGCGGCCGCCAGATGGAGCGTATGCGCGCAGGCCCGGTCGAGGCCGACGCGGTGCCCCACGGAGACAAAGACCGGTTTGACGCCCTTTTGGGTACGCAACGCACGTCCCACCTCCTCGGCTCCGTCCAGGAGCGGAGAGGTGGCCCCGCGGTCCGGCCCCGGTGGCTCGTACCGGAAGGTGAAGGGGTTCTTGGCGACGCCGATGGTGGGCAGCCCGGTCAGCACCCCGAGATGGCTGGCCAGCCCGAAGCGGCGCGGGTGGGCCAGCCCGTACCCGTCGCAGACCACGAGGTCAGGGGTGCGGGTGAGGCCGGCGAGGGCGTCGAGCACGGTGGGAATCTCACGAAAGGCGAGCAGGCCGGGAACATAGGGGAAGGAGACCTGCCCCACGGCCGTGGCCTCGTCGACGACGGCCAACGTACGGGCATCCAGCGCGACGGCGGCCGCGGCGACGACATCGCGCGCGTCGTCGTAGGCGACATCCACCCCGACCACCGTGCCCTCGAAGCCCGGTTCCGGACCGGGCTCATCGAGCCGTACGTGGCGGCGCAACCGGTCCTGGACCGCGCGCGCCTGGGATTCGTCGGCCGGCCAGTGCCGTAGTTCGTCGTCGCGGGAGATCATTCCGGGAGTGTCCATGGTGGCCGCAACGCTACCGAACCGGTGATCGAGCCCCTGATGGAGACCGTGATCGGCCGGATCGGCTGCTCCGGGCCGCTGTCGGCGGATCGGCTGCCCCCGGCCCGCTGTCAGTGGCCCTCGGTACCGTGGTGAGCGTGACCCCAGCCGCTGTTGACGTGGACGCTATGGATGCTGTGGACGCTCTCGACTGCCGGATCATCGCTGCCCCGCCGGTCGACGGGCGTGCTTCGTGGCGGCGGATCGCGTCGGTGCTCGACAGCGGGAGCGGGAGCGTACGGTCGCCCGCCGGAGCGGCTGGCCCAGCTGATGCTGGCGGAGCTGCCCGCGCTGCCCGAGGTGGTCTCGCAGCATGTGCCGCCGGTGTGCGGTATTTCCGTACGGTGCACGAGTGGCACCCGCACATCCTGGACTCGGAGATTCGCCCCTCGCCCCACGCCCCCTGACATCACCAGAGGTCTCCATGCCCAACGCTCTCCACCAGCTCGACGCCACCGACCTCGCCGCCCGGTTGCGCCGCCGCGACATCTCCGCCCGGGAGGTCGTACAGGCCCATCTGGACCGCATCGAACAGGTCAATCCGGCCGTCAATGCCATCGTCACCCTCGACCCCGAGGGCGCACTCGCCGCCGCCGCACAGGCCGACGAACGCCTCGCCCGAGGTGCCGCCGTCCCGCCCCTGCACGGCCTGCCGATCGCCTTCAAGGACACCCACCTCACCCGCGGTATGCGCACCACGTACGGCTCACCGCTCTTCGCCAACCACATCCCCGACGAGGACGACCTGCTGGTCGACCGGCTGCAACGGGCCGGCGCCATCCGCCTCGGCAAGACCAACGTCCCCGAATTCGCCGCCGGTTCACACACCTTCAACCCGGTCTTCGGCACCACCCGCAATCCGTACGACACCACGCGTTCGGCGGGCGGCAGCAGCGGAGGCGCCGCCGCGGCGCTCGCGGCCGGGATGCAGCCCCTCGCCGACGGCAGCGACATGGGCGGCTCACTGCGCAATCCCGCGTCCTTCTGCAATGTGGTCGGGCTGCGGCCGACGCCGGGACGCGTCCCCCCGCACCCCGGCGCCAACCTGTGGGACACCCTCTCGGTCCCCGGCCCCATGGGGCGGACCGTCGCCGACACCGCGCTGCTGCTGTCGGCCATGGCCGGCCCGGATCCGCGCTGCCCCATCAGCCTGGAGACCCCCGGTGACGCGTTCCGGGCGCCGCTCGACCGCGAACTACGCGGGCTGCGGGTCGCCTGGGCACCCGACCTGGGGGGATTCGCGCCGGCCGACCCGGACGTTCTCGCCGTTCTGGAGCCCCAGTTGAGGGTCCTGGAAGAACTCGGCTGCCATGTCGAGGCCGCCTGCCCGGACCTCACCGGCGCCGACGAGACCTTCCGTACGCTGCGGGCGCACAGCTTCGACCTTGCGTTCGGCGAGCTGCTCGACTCCGGCCGGCAGGCGCTCAAACCCAGCCTCGTCCGGAACATCGAGCAGGGCCGCCGACTGACCACCGCCGACCTCACCACCGCCACCGCGACCCGCAGCCAACTGCACCTGCGCACGCTGGACTTCTTCTCCCGGTACGACCTCCTCCTCGCCCCGGTCAGCCAAGTCACGCCGTTCGACGCCGAGCTGGAGTATCCGCGGGAGGTCGCCGGCCAACCCACGCACACGTATCTGGACTGGATGCGTTCGGCCTACCTGATCTCTGTCCTCGGGGTACCCGCCCTTTCGGTACCCGCCGGGTTCACCCCGGGCAGCCTGCCCGTGGGGCTGCAGTTCATCGGGGCGCCGCGCGCCGATCTCGCCGTCCTCCAGGCCGGCCATGCGTACGAGAGCGCAACACAGCACGGACGGCGCCGCCCGGACCTGCCTACGACCTGATCCCGACGGCCACCCCTCGACCGGAACCCCTGCGCACCCCGAACCCCACACGCGCCCACGGAAAACGCCACCTTGGCTGCCCGGGCCGCCCATGCCGCCTTGACGATGCTGCGCCGACGAGGACGCGATCGCGCAGAGCCGCCCTGGCCTGCGCCTTCCCTCTCGGGAGGGCGCAACGGCACCGCCCGACGGCTCCTCTATATTGCAGCTATGTTCGTATTGGAACTCACCTACACCGCGCCCATCGAACGCGTCGACGCCGCCCTTCAGGAGCACGTGGAGTGGCTGCAGAAGGAGTACGCCGCCGGGCACTTCATCGCCGCCGGACGCAAGGTCCCGCGCGACGGTGGCGTGATCCTCGCCGCCGGGATGGACCGGGCAACCGTGGAGCGGATCGTGGCCGAGGACCCGTTCACCCTCGCCGGGGTGTGCGAGTACCGGATCACCGAGTTCGTGGCGACGACGACCGCGCCGGCTCTGGAGGGATACCGGGAGCAGCTGCCGTCCTGAGGACCCGCTCCGGTTCCACTCGGGCGACAGGTGCCGCCGACCGGTGGCCGCCGCCTCCACCACCACCAGTTCCCGGCTCCACAACCAGCGCTGCCACGCCGCGGTCCGTACGTCCTCGTGACGGGCGACTGCCGTAGTGGCGACGTAACGCTCCCGATCAGCGACCGGAAGATCGTCTTCCAAGGCCCGGCTGGGCGTGAACCAGTGCGTGGTGGACCCGCGCAGCACACGACAGAGCTGCAGTTGTTGCGGAGCGACGACTACGGCGGTCGATACGACGGTCCGTACGGCGATCGCCGGGGCGATCAATGGGGCGGTCGCCACCACGCCAAGCGCGCCGGCCGGGAGCAGGATCCGGACTGGAGGAGAAGGAGTCAGGGAACGACATGGGCGAGGAAGGCTCCTGAGCTGAGTGGCGCACCGACGACACCCGGCGGCTCTCTCTGCCTCTACCGCCGGGCGGAGTACTTTTGACCGCTGCCCGCCAGCTCAGGAAACGCCCATGCGGCGCTTCTACGGAGACGTGGTCGGAGGCGCCGCCGAGTTACCGAGCGGGCCCGCACTGACGGACCCGGGCGTGGGTGTCGCGGGCCAGTGCCCCCCGTTGCGCCAATAATCCTGGATCTCCTCCAACTGGCGCCCCTTGGTCTCGGGTGCGGTGGCGGAGGCGAAGACCAGCGCGGCGAGCGCAAGGACGCCGAGGCCCGCGAACGTCCGCGCCGCGCCGGCCCAGGCCATCAAGGAAGGGAAGAACTGGGCGATCAGGAGATTGGCCACCAGGTCGGCCGTGAGCATCACCGACGCCCCGGTGGAGCGCAGCTGAGCGGGGAACGCCTCGCTCGCATAGACCCAGATCAGCGATCCGAAGCCGAAGTTGAAGGCCGCGGTGAACAGAAGGATGGCGCCGAAGCCCACCCAGGTAGTGGCACCGTGCAGATCCCCCATGCCGAAGACCGCGGTCAGGACGGCGAGCATCACGACCATCGTGCCGATGCCGCAGAGCAGCACCACCCGGCGGCCGAGCCGGTCGATGATGAGGATGGCGAGAACCGTCGCGGCAAGGGAAGCGAGCTGGACGAAAGACGGCAGCAGGAAGTTCTGGCCGTTGCCGGTGAAGCCCATCTCCTCGAAGATCTGCGGGCTGTAGTACGTCACGGCGTTGATGCCGGTGATCTGGCAGAAGAAGCCGAGGCCGACGACGAAGAACGTGGCGCGGGCGTACGGCTTGCGCAGCAGGGCGCGCGCCGAGCCACCGCGCTCCTCCGTGAGCGCTGCGCCCACGGCAGCCACCTCGGCATGCGGATCGACATCGGGGTCGGTCATGGCCATGACCTCAACGGCTCGCTCCGTACGCCCCTTGAGGACGTACCAACGCGGAGTGTCCGGCAACCGGAGCAACGGGATCACGACGAGCGCCGCCGGGATCGCGGAGAGGCCGAGCATCCAGCGCCAGTGCCCGCCGCCGGACAGACCCCAGTTGACGAAGTACGTGATGACGATGCCCGCGACCGTGGCCACTTGATAGGCAGCGACGGACGCACCGCGGATACGCGCCGGCGTCGATTCGGCGACGTAGAGCGGGGCGGCGACGATCGAGATGCCGATGGCGATGCCGAGCAGGAACCGGACGATGTCCAGCACGACGACGTTGGGCGCGAGGGCGGAAAGCGCGACGAAGACGGCGTACGAGCCGGCGACGATCAGCATCGCGGCCTTGCGGCCCAGGGCGTCGGCAAGCTTGCCGCCGATCAGCGCGCCCACGATGGAGCCGAACACCAGGATGCTGTTGACCAGGCCTTTCTCGGCCTCGGTGAGGTGGAAGTCCTTGCTCAGGAACACCAGGGCACCGGAGATGCTGCCGGTGTCATAGCCGTAGATGACGCCGACGACGGCGCCGGTGAGTGCGAACAGCCTGCCGGTGCGGCGTGTGGTCTTGGGTGACGGCTGCGGGGGCGTCTCGGAGAGCGTGGCAATGGACATAGGAAGTCCTTTGTGCGGCGGAGCGGCCTTGCTGCATGACTGATCTTGCGAGTATTCGGCGACTTTCACGCAACTGTCAACAGATCATTTCCAGCCCCGCCCCACCCTCTCCATCCATCCCCCTCCCTGCATTCGCCGCGCTCAGACACCCAACCAGACCATCACCTCATCGCTCCCCTCTGCTGCATCCACTCGTACGAGGGATGGAGCGCGGACGCAATCATGCGTACAGTCGATTGCAACAAAGCTAAATCTTGCAGCTTCACTCACACGAAGCCGCAGGACATGCAGACAGACATACGTGCAGACGTACGCAAAACAGTCGGACCGTTTCACGCATCACGGGAGGGTGGGTCATGAGCGAGACCTCGTACATGGAGCAGGAGCTGCACAGCCAGCCGGAGACCTGGCGGGAGGCCGCGCGGATCGGGGCGGCGGACGGCCCGCTGCCCAAGGCCGGACAGCGGGTAGCCGTCGTCGGCTGCGGCACCTCATGGTTCATGGCGCAGTCGTATGCGGCACTGCGCGAGAGCGCCGGGCTGGGTGTGACGGATCCGTTCGCCGCCTCCGAGGCATTCCTCGGCAGCGACCGCGGCTATGACGCGGTGGTGGCGATCACCCGCTCCGGCACCACGACCGAGGTGCTGCGCGTACTCGACGCCGTCAAGGGACGCATCCCCACGGTGACGATCATCGGCGACACCGAGACGCCGGCGGTCGCGATCTCCGACGAGACGGTCGCGCTCCCGTTCGCCGACGAGAAGTCGGTCGTGCAGACCCGTTTCGCGACGACGGCGCTGACGCTGCTGCGCGCGCATCTGGGCGAGGACATCTCCCGGGCGGTGACCGACGCGCAGGAGGCGCTGGCGGCACCGATGGAGCAAGCCTGGGTGGACGCGGAGCAGTTCTCGTTCCTCGGCACGGGCTGGACCTTCGGCCTGGCCAACGAGGCTGCCCTCAAGATGCGGGAGGCATCGCAGAGTTGGACGGAGTCCTACCCCGCGATGGAGTACCGCCACGGCCCGATCGCGATAGCTGCGCCGGGCCGGGTGACCTGGCTGTTCGGCCAGGCGCCGGATGGGCTCGAAGCGGATGTGGTGCGGACCGGTGCGCACTTCGTGCGCCATGCGCGCGATCCGCTGGCCGATCTGGTGCTGGTCCAGCGGGTGGCTCTGGAGCGGGCCCGCGCTCGCGGCCTGGACCCGGACAACCCGCGCAGTCTGACCCGTTCGGTGATGCTCGACGCCCCTGCCGCCTCGTAGCGATCCGCCTCCCCCTCACCACGTCGATCCTCCCCACCCGCAAGGGAGTCCGATTCCCATGCCCCTCGTTCCGACCTCATCGATCGTCGACACCGCGCGTGAGGCGCGGGTCGGTGCCGCAGCCTTCAATGTCATCCATCTGGAAACCGCCGAGGCCCTTGTCACCGCCGCCGAGCGCACGGATATCCCCCTGAT
Organism: Streptomyces inhibens; assembly: GCF_003389455.1. GTDB lineage: Bacteria > Actinomycetota > Actinomycetes > Streptomycetales > Streptomycetaceae > Streptomyces > Streptomyces inhibens. The sequence continues at coordinate 33,682 of NZ_QUAC01000016.1, forward strand.
CCTGCAGATCAGCGAGAACTGCGTCCGCTACCACGGCAGCCTGCTGCCCATCACCCGCGCCACCCTCGCCCTCGCCGAGGCTTCCGCCGCCCCGATCGCGGTGCACCTCGATCACATCACCGATGCGGAACTGGTCCACCAGGGCATCACCGCCGGGGTGGGTTCGGTCATGGTGGATGCCTCCGCGCTCCCCTACGAAGAGAACGTCGCCACCACTGCCGAACTCACCGCTTGGTGCCACGACCGCGGCGCCTATGTCGAGGCGGAGCTCGGCGAGGTCGGCGGCAAGGACGGGGTGCACGCACCAGGAGTGCGCACGGACCCGGACGAGGCGCTGGCCTTTGTCCGCGCGACAGGCGTGGACGCCCTCGCTGTGGCCGTCGGCTCGTCACATGCGATGCACGAGCGCACGGCCGTACTCGACAAGGACCTCATCACCGCGCTGCACACCGCCCTGCCGGTGCCACTGGTACTGCACGGCTCCTCCGGAGTACCGGACGACGAACTCCGCCGCGCCATCGCCGCCGGAATGACGAAGATCAACATCTCCACCCATCTGGTCTCCGTCTTCACTCACTCGATACGACAGACGCTGGGCGCGGATCCGTCCCTCGTCGACTCCCGGAAGTACGTCAAGCCGGCCCGGGAGGCAGTGGCCGAGGAGGCCGCAAGACTGCTGGACGTACTGGGCACTCCGGCAACGGTCCCAGGCCAATACGCGACCCAGGCGCCGGCTCGGGGGTGATCCGGCAGAGTCGATGCCCGTCCCGGCAACGAGCCCAGCACGACGGACTACTCCCTCAGCCACTCGGACTGGACTCATAACGCGATTCTGGCCGTCGACGACCAGGACCACATCGACCCCGGCCCGTGCTGGCCTGAGCTGGCCACACTCCTCGACGCCCCACCCCCGGGCAGCCGGCGTCCCCAATCCGCACGACCGTCTTCCCCCACCACTCCCCGCTTCACCTACTACTCCCCGCACTCGTACTACTCCCGCACTCGGCGACTCCAACATCCCAACGAAGCCATCAACAAGGTGACGGCGGCACTCGCCCGTCACGGCCACAACGCCTACCGGACTGCGAGCCACCGACTCGACGACTCCTTCAAGGGCATCCGATGTGAGGTGCCGAGTCGTAGTGGTTCGACGCGGACGGCCGCAGCTGGGTCTGCGACGGCGAGCACAGTCCTCGCCGGTCACCCCTCAGCGACCATCCGCCGGACGCACAATGCGCGGCCTTGACCACCGCCTCACCCCGACAAACGCACGACCACCACATCGAACAATTCGGACAGCACCGACGACGGCAGGAAGGAGAACAAGGTGGAGTACGAGGGCGCCTACCGGGCGTCACCGTGGCCGACTGAAACGAATTAGGCTCGCACGCTATGAAGCGCCATGAACGGATGAACGCACTGCTCGAGCTGCTCGGGGACCGGGGCCGGGTGGATGTCGAGGAGGCGGCGACCGCACTGGAGGTCTCGGCCGCCACGATGCGGCGCGACATGGACGCCCTCGCCGAGCAGCAGTTGCTGACCCGCACCCGGGGCGGGGCAGTGCTGAGCTCGGTGGCGTACGACCTGCCGATCCGCTACAAGCACGCTCACCGGTCGGAGGAGAAGGAGGCGGTGGCAAAGGCCGCGGCGAAGCTGGTCGAGCGCGGGGATGTGGTCGGGCTGAGCGGTGGCACGACAACCACGGCGATCGCCCGGGTGCTTGCCACCCGTCCGGACTTTGCCGAGGCGGGCCCGCAACCGCATCTGACGATCGTCACCAATTCCCTCAACATCGCCAATGAGCTGGCCGTGCGGCCACAGATCAAGATTGTGCTGACCGGCGGGGTGGCGCACTCGCGGTCGTTCGAACTGGTCGGCCCGTTCAGTGAATTGGTGCTGCAGCAGATCTCCATCGACATCGCGTTCATCGGGGCCAACGGCATGGACCCGATGATGGGAGCCACGGTGCATGACGAGGCGGAGGCGCGCGTCAATCGCCTCATGGCCGAGCGCGCCCGGCGTGCCGTGGTCGTTGCGGACTCGTCGAAGATCGGTGAGCGCTGCTTCGCCCGGGTCGGCGACGCGGATGTCTTTGACACGTTCATCACGGACAGCGGCGCAAAGGAGGCAACCCGTCGTGAGTTTTCGGACCGGGGGCTGAGGGTGGTCACAGCACGCCCGTCCACCACCGATTGACGCCACCGGGCGACGAAAGCTGGGCGATCTCCAGGCGGCAACGGCCGAGGGACGACAACCAGCAAATGGCAATGAGCGGTTGGCGGTTGGCGGTTGGCGGTTGGCGGTTGGCGGTTGGCGGTTGGCGGTTGGCGGTTGGCGAATGGCGAATGGTCGGCAATCGGTGGCGGGCAGTGGGGTCGGTGAGAGCCGTCGACGGTTGTGAGCGCTGGTGAGTGGCTGGCGTCGCTGAGGGGGTGGGGTGGGTGGGGGGAGCCCCCCGGGGGCGAGGGTAAGGGGAGGGGGCCTCCTCCCCCGGGCCCCGCACCGCCCCACACCGCCCCGACCCCGCACCGCCCCGACCTCGCTTCGGGCCCAACCTCGCTTCAGGCCCGACTTCCCGGCGTCGTGTGGCCTCGTTAGTCGTGTGGCCTCGTTAGGGGATGGCTGTTGCCTGGGCTCGCATTGAGGGGCTGATGGCTGCTACCAGGTGTTGTCGCTACGGAGGGCGGCATCGGCGCCGCCGTCGAGGTAGATGACCTGGCCGGTGACGTGCGTGTTCTCGGGCGAGGTCAGCCAGGCAAGCAGGGGCGCGACCTGCTCCGGGTGGGCGTGGCCGTGCAGCGGCATGGGGACGCTTGCGTCGACGACCTTGCGTATCTCGGGGTTGGCGAGCATGGGCTCGGTCATGGGGGTGACGACCGTGCCGGGGGCGACGGCGTTGAGGGGGATGCCGGCGGCGGCCCAGTCGTCGGAGATGGCCGTACGGCGGACCCAGCGGGCGATGGCTTGCTTGGAGGAGCCGTAGATGGCGTATCCCTCGCCCCTGTCCATGGCGGCCTGAGCAGCAGAAACGGTTGCGTCCTCGTCTCCGGCGAGTGCCGCGTCGACGATGGCCTGGTCGGTTGGATGGACGGCGGCGACGGACGAGATCAGTACGGCACGCGGGTCGGTACCGGCGGTGAGCAGGGGGCACAGGCCTTCGAGGGTGGCGATGACGCCGAAGTAGTTGACCTGGACCGTGAGCGGGATGAAGTGGGCGAGGCCGGCGCAGGCGATCACGGCGTCGAGGCATCCGCCGGTCAACTCGCGGGCGCGGTCGACCAGTTCAGTACGGCCGTCGGGCGTGGCGAGGTCCGCGGAGATGTCGGTGCCTTTGAGGTCGGCGCCGATCACGGTGTGGCCCTGTTCGCGGAGATGGGCCGCGGTGGCCCTGCCTATGCCGGAGGCGGCGCCGGTGACGAGGTATGTACGGGATCGGGACATAGGACGGTCGGCTCCTTTGTTGAGGCGTGGTGGTGGGTGGCGTGTGTTGAAGGGGGCGCGTTTGCTCAGGGGTGGCACGTGCTGATTGGTGGTGCGGCCTGGGTGATCGGGGGCGCGATCTGATCGGTGGTGCGTTGTCGCCGGCCCGCTTGTGGCTGGTGGCTGGTGGCTGGTGGCGCGATCCATGGGCACGCCCGGTGGTGTGGTGAGTGCTGGTCGTGCGCGACGCTCGACGCCGGTGTTGGTGTCGATGTTGATGTTGGTGCTCGTGTTGGTGTCGTCGGGCTGTGGGGGCATGGGGGCGGCGCCGTCGACGGGCGGTCGGGGCGTCGGGCGGGTTGGTCCGGGCGTTGCCAACATACGCATTTTTGGCATGACGTGCCAATAAGCTTGTCTGTGACAAAATTGAGGTCCTGATAGACGGAACGACCCACGCGACCAGGACAGGCGGATGACGGCAGCGCGAGGCAGACCATCGTTGACCGAGCGGCGGCGGCAGGAGACCCGGCTGGAGATCGCCGAGACCGCGGCGGCCCTGTTTTCCGACCAGGGGTACGACGCGACGACGGTCGAGGACATCGCGTCGGCGGCAGGCATCTCGTTGCGCACCTTCTACCGCTACTGCGCGGCGAAGGAGGACGCGCTGACGCCCGTACTGACCTCCGGCGTCGGTCTGCTCGTCGATGAACTGGCCACGCGGCCTGTCGATGAGCCGCTGACCAGCGCGGTACAGGCAGCGTTCGACTCGTCGGCCTCGGCCCGGCGCCTGGCAGATCCCGAGCAGGCCCGCCGGCTGGTTCGCATCATGGGCACTGTGCCGGCCATTCGGATGCGGTGGCTTGCCGCCGGGCGGGACATGCAGGACCAGCTGGTGCCGGTGCTTGCGGCGCGCAAGGGCGCGCCGGAGGACAGCATGGAGGTACGGCTGCTGGCGTGCGCATTGATCGATGCGCTCAGCGTCGCCATGGAGCACTGGGCGTGGCAGGACGAACCGGAGGACGTGGTCGAGCTGACCCGTCGAGCGTTGAACTATCTGCGTATTGATGAGCTGTAGGCGGCCTGGACGAGGCCGGGCCCCGTTTCCGTGAGCCTGTTGGGCCTGTGCGTCCGTTGGACCCGTGAGTGCATTGGGCTCGCTGGTCCGTCGCGAGCTTTGAGTCCGCGAGTGCGTTGGGCCCCGTGAGTGGGTCGCGAGCCTTGAGTCCCTGAGTCCAGGTGGCCGTGAGTCCGTACGGCCGTGAGTTCGCCGGGAAGGCTACGTTGCGTGAGGTGGGTGCCTGGATCCGGTAAGGGGAGCGGGGTTCTTGTGTCGCAGTTGTGTCCCCGTGTGGCACCCGGGGCTGATTTTCCTCGGGGGCGTATGGACAATGGGGAATGAACGTGCGAAGCCCGTACTGGTTTCGCAGGGGAGTCTGAGTTTTCCATCGGGGGAGATCACGTGCGGAAGATCATGGCCATAGCGCTGGCGGCGGTCGCGTGCAGCGCCTCACTGACACTGACCACCGCAACGGACGCCGCGGCCGCCGGCCGGTCGCCGCAATGCGTGAAGGTGCGGAAGTACTTCAACAACGGCCAGCAGCGGTACGTCCGCCTGGCGAATCTGTGCACCCAGCGCACATCGTGCTTCACCATCGTCATCCCGCACCACCGCGATCCCCACGGCAGTCTCCCCAAGGGCGCGACAAAGGACGTCCGCTACGGCACGACATCGTGGCCGCGGGCCCTGTACGTGAAGAACACTGCCTGCTGAGCAGACGGTGATCGGCGCCGATTGCTGAGCACCGATTCCTGAGCGCCGGCTCTCGGCCCCGGGTTCTCGGGCTCCGGCTCTCGGGCTCCGGCTCTCGGGCGCCCGAGAGCGCTGCCCCAAGCAAGGGGCACCCCGTTCAGGGGTGGGTCATTCGCGTACGGCGATGCCGTCCAGGACCATCGAGAGGTACTGGCGGGCGATCTCCTCGGGGCTGTGCTGTCCGCCCGGCCGGTACCAGCTCGCCGCGACCCAGACGGTGTCCCGGACGAAGCGATAGGTGAGCCGGATGTCGAGGTCGGCGCGGAAGACTCCGTCGGCCACACCCCGTTCCAGCGTGCCCAGCCAGGCCTTTTCGAACTTCTGCCGGGAGTCGGTGAGATAGCCGAAGCGGGGCTGATCGGCGAGGTGCTTGGACTCCTTCTGGTAGATGGCGACGGCGGCGCGGTGCCGGTCGATCTCCCGGAAGGACTCGGTGACCAGGGCTTCGATGGTCTCCCTCGGGCCGAGGCCGGCGGCGAGTACGGCGTCATATCCGTCCCACAGCTCGGTCAGGAAGGTGGACAGGATCTCGTCCAGCATCGATTCCTTGGAATCGAAGTGGTAGTAGAGGCTGCCCGCCAGCATCCCGGCCTCGTCCGCGATGCGGCGGACGGTGGTGGCGTTGTAGCCCTGTGCGGCGAAGACCTCCGCCGCGATGTCGAGCAGTTCGCGGCGACGCTCCGGGGACGCGTTCGCGGTCGTCGTCTTCTTTTTGGCGGCTGGCACCTGGCCATTGTCGCTCTCCCGTGGGCGGGGCCTGGCCCAGGGCGTGGCCATGGGCCGAGCCAGGGTGCGTGCAGAAAGCTGCCGCAGGGCGTGGGTAGAGAGCAGATCCCGGGTGCTTGTGTGGGGCTGGCCCGGGCGCGATGCCGGCATATTCTTTACGAGTAAAACACCTGCTAATCTTCTCGTATGGGGAAGCACGCCAAACCTGTCGAGAAGCGAGGGAAAGCCGCGCCGGGAAGCGCGGTGCGCGCCCGACCGGTGCGCACCCGACCGTTGCCGATCAAGAGCACCGTGCGACTGCGCCGACCCGTCGACATCTGGCACAAGCCCGCGCTCAGCGCGGTCGCGGCCCTGGCGATCCCCGACCTCACACTGTTCGCGCTGGGCCGGCTGGATCTGATCCTCTACACCTCGGCCGGGGCGATGTGCGCCCTGTATGCGCACGGACTGCCGTACGCGGCCCGAGCCCGCACCCTGCCGTGGGTGGTGCTCGGCATGGTCGCGAGCCTGGGCATCGCGCTGACCGCCGCATCGCTGACCACCTCGACCGCGTTGCTCGTCGTCCTCGCCTCGCTGATCGCCGCGGTCCACAAAATGCTCTGCGATGCGACACGTATCGGCCCGCCGGGGAACCTCATCCTGACCTTCATCACCGCGTCGGCGTTCTTCGTGCCACAACGCCTGGGAGAGGTGCCCCAGCACGTGGCGCTGGCGCTCGGCACGGGGGTCCTCGCCTGGCTGGTGTGCATGGCGCCGTCGCTGGTCCGGCCGCAGGGGCCGGAGCGGATCGCCACCGCCCGCGCGCTAGAGGCCGCCGCCGGGCTGCTGCGTACGGAATCGGGCGCCGGCGGCGTGGAATCGACCGGGGTGGCGCACGCCCGGCATGCCACCGCGGCCGCCGTGAACGCGGCCTGGCACACGCTGTTCCTGGTCCCGGCGCGCACCCCTGCGAAGGCCACGGCGCGGGCCCGGCTCGAACGTCTGCTGATACGGGCCGAGTCGGCGCTGGGGAGCGGGGGGAACGGGGAGAGCACGGGGCTGCATGGCAACCAGGCCACCGCTGACGGATATGACGACCGTTACGGCAGAAGCTCCGCCAACGCCAACGCCATCGCCATCGCCACCGCCATCGCCACCGCCACCGCCACCGCCACCGCCTACGCCAACCCCACCCCCACGGCCACCCCCACGGCCACCGCCACCGCCACCACCACCACCGAAGCCGCCCGGCTCGCTGCCTGGGCTCGTGACGTACGTAGCGGGCGCCCGCTGCCCGAGGCCGGTCTCTCGGCGGCGCAGGCCGAGGAGTTGTTGGGCATCGAAGCCACCGAGGTGCTGGGCATCGGCGCCGATGAGCGGGTGGGCGTGGACGCCGAGGCGCCCGGGCTGCGGCGGCCCGCGCCCGGGCGACCGCATGGGATACGGGCGGTGCTCGCCCGGCTCGCGCCCGGGTCGGCGCTGCTGCCCATCGGCGCACGGGTCGCTGTCGGGTGTCTGCTGGCGGGCTGGGCGTCGATGGCCGTCGGCGTCGGGCATCCGTACTGGGCCGTGGTCACCGCGGCCTCGATCTACCAGGCCAACACCACCCTCTCCTGGCAGCGCGCGCTACAGCGCACCATCGGCAATCTGCTCGGACTGCTGCTGTTCACCGCGTTGCTGCCGCTGATCCACACCGGGCAGCTCGCGATGATCGCGCTGACGCTGGCCTTCCAGCTCGGCGCGGAGGCCTGCATCACCCGCAACTACTGGCTCGGCTCGGTGTGGGTCACGCCGATGGCGCTGCTGCTGACGGAATTCGGCGGTCATCGGCCCGCGGAGACGCTGATCGCGGACCGCTGGATCGACACCGTTGTGGGCGCCACGGTGGGCCTGGCCTGCTGCGTATTGGTCACCAACCGGCGGGCCACCGGCCGTATCGAAACCGCCCTGGCACGGGTCGCGGAGGCCGAGGCCACCGCGCTCCGGCTGCTCGCGGCGCAGCCGGTGCCCGGGGCGGACGACGCCCTGGAGACCGGCTGGGCCCGCGACCGGCTGGCCGGCAGTCTGATCGAGCTCCGCGAGGCCGTGGAGGTGGCGGCCGGTGAGTGGTGGCAGCGCGCCCTCCCGGAGGAGCGGATCGCACGCGCCGAGCAGCAGGGCCATCGCGCGCTGGCCGGCCTCGTCCGCCGGCTCTCGGCACCGGCGCTGGCCGCCTGACCCGCGCGCCCGCCCGACGCGGCGGCCGGCACACCCTATGGCAGGCACAATTGGGGGCGTACGGCATGGTCGAGAGGAGAGTGCGGGTGACCGAGGACATCGTCGCAGGGGTGCTGCGCCAGTGGCAGCAGGTACACCCCGGGCTGGACACCGGCCCGATGGCGGTGATCGGGCGGCTCAACCGCTGTTCCGCGCTGCTCCAGCAGGCGGCCGATGCGCCGCTGCGGCGGGCCGGGCTCACCCGTCCCGAGTTCGACATCCTCGGCACCTTGCGCCGGATGGACCGTGAGCTGACCCCCGGACGGGTGGCCCGCGAGACCTTCGCCTCGGGTGCCGCGGTGACCAAACGCGTGCGGCAGTTGGAGGAGCGCGGGCTGATCGCCCGCCGGCCCGACGACCGCGACCGCCGCGTCGCGCATCTCTCGCTCACCGACGAGGGGCGCGAGACCATCGACCGGCTGCTGCCCGAACAGCTGCGGTACGAGGCGTCGCTGCTCGACGGCATCGGCGACCAGCGGCAGGAGGAACTGTCCGAGGGGTTGAGCGAGTTGCTGGTCGTACTGGAGGGGCGGCTCGGCAGCTTGATGGACTGAGCGGAGGCGGAGGGGTGGGCCCGTCACTCCTCCGTCCCTGAGTCCTTCCGGTCCTTCCGTCCTTGAGTCCTTCCGGTCCTTCCGTCCTTGAGCGAGCCGTTGAGTCCATCAGCGGGCGATCCGTGGGCGGGGTGCGTGGAAGTGCATGCCGTGCCCGGCCCGCCTTCGCCGAGCTGCCGGCGCCGGCCTCACGGTTCGAGTCGTGCGATCCGGCCCCGCTCACCAGCGGCCCAGCAGCCCAGGTCCGGGGCGCAGTCGACGGTGTCGTACGAGCCGGTGTCGAAGGTGCGCCAGGTGCGGCCGCCGTCGAGCGTGAGATCGCTTCCGGAGGGGCCGACGGCCAGGGCGAGCCGCCGGGAGTGCGGGAGCCAGGTGACGCCGGAGCGGTATGCCTTCGGGGGCTCGGCGGCCGCCGCCCAGGTGGCGCCGGCGTCGTCACTGACCGCGGCGGCGCGGGGCGAGGACTGGTCGGGGCGGTAGTCGCCGCCGACCGCCAGGCCGTGGGTGCGGTCGCGGAAGGCGAGCGCGAAGACACCGCGCGCCGGGTCGCCCGCCGGTACGGGGGCGTCGGTGACCGACCAGGTACGGCCGCGGTCGGCGGTGTGCAGTACGCGGGCGGTGGCCGCGCCGCCGGTCGCGATCCAGGCGTCACGGCTGCCGGAGGAGACCAGGCACTGGCCGCTGGCGGCGAACGCGGCTTCGCCGTTCTGGGCCGGCGGCATGCCGTCCGAGGGCAGTACCCGCCAACTGCGGCCGCCGTCCCCGGTGGACAGGATGCGGTACTTGCCGTCGACGGGGTCGCTGAGGGCGATGCCGTGCCGCCGGTCGAAGAAGGTCAGGCAGTCGTAGAAGGCTCGTGGGTCGGTGTTGCGGAAGCTTTCGGTCCAGGTGGCGCCGGCGTCGTCGGTGCGGAAGACGCGTGAGGCCTCGCCCTCGCCGATCGCGAGGACGACCGCGTGACGCGCATCGAACGCCTCGATGTCGCGGAACTCCAGCGCTCCGGCACCGGGCGGGGAGATATCGCTCCAGTGCTTGCCGCCGTCGTGGGTGCGCAGCACGGTGCCCGCCGTACCGGCGACCCAGGCGGTGGTACGGCTGACGGCCGCCAGGCCACGGAAGCGGGCGGTGCTGCCGCTGTCCTTGAGGTGCCAGCCGGCGGCGTGTGGGGTGGTGGTGGCGGCGGTTGCCGGGGCGGCGGCCATCGTGGTGAGCGCCGTCGCCATGGCAGCCATGGCAGCCATGGCCATCCAGCGCGTGGCCCTGCGCCTGGGCACGGTCCAGCTCGTATCCCTGGTTGTGTCCGTGACCCTGCTCGTGCCCCTGCCCGAGAACAAGGACATGCCCAACTGGCGTCCCGTGCGCCGCATTCGCCCCACCCCGCTCGTGTTGTGCGGTGGAANCCTGCCCGAGAACAAGGACATGCCCAACTGGCGTCCCGTGCGCCGCATTCGCCCCACCCCGCTCGTGTTGTGCGGTGGAAGCTAGCCCAGCCCGGCCGGCACGTCCAGGCCGCCGCCCCCGCCTCTGACGGCCTGTCAGGTGAAGCCCCTGCAGGCCGATCCCTCACACTGCTCGGACTGACCGCGCACAGCAAAGAGGGCATATGCATACATTCAATGGCCCGTGACGCAGGTCACGTGGGAATCCAATGCACCTGGCGCAATGACCTGCACGTCCTAGTGGTCGTAGACCCAAGAATCCGCACCGAATGTCCGCACCGGATATCCGCACCGAATGCAAGGGAGCCGGCGATGTCCAGCGTCATCGACCAAGCCGTTCAGGCCCGTCTCATCGCGATCACTCCCCGGTCGCGGGTGATTCCGGCGAGTCTGCATTACGACCGTGCCGACCCGTTCGCGGTGACGTTGGTCTTTCCGCCCGTCGCCTCCCTGGACGGGGTGGAGGTGGCGTGGACGTTCGGGCGCGACCTGCTGGCGGAGGGGCTGCGCGAGCCGGCCGGGGCGGGCGATGTACAGATCTGGCCGAGCGGCTCCGAAGCGGTCGTGGTGGAGTTCCATACCGCGGTAGGGATGGCGGTGGTGCAGTTCGACGGGCAGGATCTGCGGAGCTTCCTGGACCGGTCGTACGGGATCGTCGCGGAGGGCGACGAGGCGCGGCATCTGGATGTCGAGGCCGATCTCGCCGCCCTGTTGCGCGAGGCGTAGGTCTCCAGATCCCCTTGCGCGGAGGCTGGGGCTCAACGTCGGTCAGCCTGTTGGAGCGGTTCGGGCACACGGTCCTGGCGGCGGTCGGCGATGCGCGGTCGCTGATCGCCGCGGTCGAGGAGCACCGGCCGGAGGTGGCGGTTGTGGACGTACGGATGCCGCCGGGGTTCTCGGACGAGGGCCTGCGTGTCACGCGTGAACTCCGGTCCCGGCAGCCGTCGTTGGCGGTACTGATCCTGAGTCGTTACGTCGAGCAGACCTTCACCGAGGAGCTGGGACGGCTGACGGCCCGGGAGCGGGAGGTGCCGGCGCCGATGGCGGAGGGGCTGATGCCGGAGGGGCCCTCGAACGCGGCGAATTCGCGTGCGCCGGTCGTCACGGATGCCGCGGTCGCCAAGCGCATGGCGAGCGTTCTGCTCAAGCTCGATCCGCCGCCGGCTCCGGACGGTCACCGGCGGGTGAAGGCGGTGCCGGCATTTCTTCGGGGGTGAGCCGTGGGGTGAGCCCTGGGGCGAGCCGTGAGTTGACCACCGGGGTGCCCCCAAAGCCGGCCGACTCCCCCGGCTCCTCTGCCTCCCCTGTCTCCCCCGCCTCCCCCCTCTTCTCCGTCTCCCCCACTTCCTCCTTCTCTCCCACTCCCTCCGTCTCCCCCGTCCCGAACAGATTCGCCAGATGCAGATCCAGCAGCCGTAGCGCGGTCTCCGGCGCGTGCACATCCAGCAGGACGTAGCCGGCGAGCCCGTCGGCCACGCTGATCAGCAGCATCGCCTCGTCCTCGGTGGCGCGTTCCGGGGGGAGTTCGCCGCGTTCCGCGGCCAGTCGCAGCTGGTCGGCGAAGAAGGCGCGGAGCTGGGGGATGCCGTCCCGGGCTTCGGCGCGCAGGGTTTCGTCGTGTACGGCGCGGGAGTAGTAGGCGGCGCCGACCAGCAGGCCGGTGCGGCTCTTGTCGTCCAGCGGCAGCATGCCCGACAGGCAGGCGCGCAGCACCTCGCGCGGGGTCGGTTGCTCGGTGAGCGCCTCGATGCGCTCGCGGATCCGGCGGGCGGCCAGCTGATTGATGTGCCGGAGGGCGAAGAGGAGCATCTCGTCCCTGGTGCGGAAGTAGTGCTGCAGCCGGCCGAGCGAGATATCGGCCTCCGCGGCGACATCGCGCAGGCTCGCGCCGTCCAGCCCGCGGGTGCTCGCGATCCGCCACAACGCCTCGGAGATCTCCTGGCGCCTGGCTTCGTGGTCCACCTTCTTGGGCACGGACGACCTCCTTCATCAGTACGCGGCCCCTTGCGCATGGCTCCGGTTTCGGGGCCTGCCCGCTTTTACAAGTCGCTTGTACCGTTATAACGTACCGCTACTCAATACGCTTGACTTGGAAACCGGTGACCCTGATGCCCGAGCACGCCGCCCCGCTCCTGCGCCCACCCCGCCACCGCGTCGATCCCCGGGCCCGCCGCTGGTGGACGGTCCAGGCGCTGCTGACCCTCAGCGGTCCGATGCTGCTCACGGCGCTCGCCATGGCGGTCCTGTCCATACTTTTCTTCCCCGGTGCGCTGCCGTGGCTGGGGCCGTTGCTGCTGGTCGTGCTCGTACTGCCGGCCGTCGGCTATCTCGTGGCCATGCCGCGGTGGCGGTATGCGGTGCACGCATGGGAGCTGGGCGAGCGCGCGGTCTACGCGGCGGGCGGCTGGTTCTGGCAGAAGCGGCGGATCGCGCCGCTGTCCCGGGTGCAGACGGTGGACACCCTGCGCGGGCCGCTCCAGCGGCGGTACGGGCTGGCGACGGTGACCGTGACCACCGCCTCGACCGCGGGCGACATCAAGATCGCCGGACTGTCCGACGCGGACGCCGAGGAGCTGTCCCGGATGATCGGCGAGGCCGCGCAGGACGTACCGGGTGACGCCGCATGAGCACGCCACTGCCTCCCGAGATGCCCGGCACAAACCCCGGCGCGCCCGGCGTTCCGCACGCCACCGCCGCACCCGCCGCCCCGTCCGACACGGCGCAGTGGCGCCGGCTGGATCCGCGCACGCTGCTGGTGCACTGCGGCTGGATGGCAGCGCCGCTCGGTTCGCTAGCGCTGACAGCGCTGGCCACCGGGGGCCGGATCACGGCCGGAGCCTGGATCACGCTCGCCGCCATCGCCGCTTCCTTCGCCGTCGTCACCACGATCGGCCTGATCCGCTGGGCGCGTACGGAGTTCCGCGTCACCGTCCCCCACCGCCCCGGCGGCGCGGGAGGCGCCCCCGCCACCCTGGACGTACGGAGCGGGCTGCTCAACCGCCGGCTGCGCAGTGTGCCGCTGCACCGCATCCGCACCGTCGATCTGACGGCGACACCGCTGCACCGGCTGCTGGGCGTCACCGTGCTGCGCGCCGGTACGGCGGGCTCCGGCGACGGCGGCAGTGAGCTGTCGCTGGAGGCGCTCACGGTTCCCGAAGCGGAGCGGCTGCGCGCGGAGTTGCTCGCGTACGCCGACACCGACGCGGTCGCGAACGACCCCGTGGTGGCCCGCATCAACTGGCGCTGGCTGCGCTACGCACCGCTCACCTTCTGGGTCATCGGCGGGGTGTTCGTGGCGGCCGGATCGGTCTACCGGGTGCTGGACGGCATCGGCATCGAGGCATGGAAACTCGGCTTCGTCCAGCGGGCGTTCGCGGAATTCGGCGCGAGCGCGCTCTGGCTGACGATCCCGGCGGCGCTGCTCGTCATCCTCGCCCTGGGCTCGGCCGGCGCCACCGTCCTCTATGTCGAGAACTGGTGGAACTACTGCCTGGAGTGGACCGACGCGCGCACGCTGCGGGTGCGCCGCGGGCTGTTCACCACCCGCTCGGTCACCATCGAAAGCGCCCGGCTGTCCGGCGTGTTGCTGCGCGAGCCGCTGCTGCTGCGGGCCGGTGGCGGCGCCGTCGTACGCGCGGTGGCCGGCGGCCTGGGCAACCGCGAGGAGAACCGCAAGCGCAGCGGACTGCTGCCGCCGGCGCCCCGGCCGGAGGCACTGCGGGTGGCGGACGGCGCGCTGCGCGCACCCTTCCCCGGAAGCCGGTCACCCCTGTCGCTGGCGCCGCACCCGCGTACCGCCCTGCGCCGCCGCCGGGTCCGCGGTCTGCTGTTCGCCGTGCTGCCGGGCACCGCCGTCCTGGCCGGCCTCGGGGCGGCGTTCACGCCCGTACTGCTGCACTGTGCCTGGATCTACGCGGTGGTCACCACCCCGCTCGTGCTGTGGCTGGCCCGGGACGCGTACCGCAGTCTGGGGCACGGCGTGCACGGCCGGTATCTGGTCACCCGCTCGGGGACCTTCAGCCGGGACACCCTCGCCCTTCGGCGTGAGGCCGTCGCCGCCTGGACGTTCTCCACCTCGCCGTTCACCCGCCGGTCCGGCCTGGTGACGCTCACCGCGGCGGTCGCGGCGGGTGAGGGCGGCTATCGCATTCCGGACCTCGCGGCCACCGAGGCTCCCGCCTTCGCCGCGGCGGCGGCTCCGGGAATCGTGGAGGAGTTTCTGATGCACCCCGGGGAGTCGGTGCAGATGCCGGCGCAACTCCCGTAGCGGCGCCTCGCCATGGGCGCCGGCCGGTCGCCGTCAATATGAGATACATCACATACATGTCGCGTGCACGGCGAGAGCGGGCACACCGTCCTACTGGACGAGCCATTGCCCATGACCCGGCAGCCGTGAGGGAGCAGCGCGATGAACACCGCCATCGACCAAGCCGTCCAGGTCCGCCTCATCGCCACCACCCATGGCCCGCACGCGGTCCCCGCGGTGCTGCACTATCAGCCCGCCGATCCGCTGGCGGTGCGGATGTCCTTCCCGCCGGAGATCTCGCTGGACGGCTCCGCGGTGGACTGGGCGTTCGCCCGCGATCTGCTGGACGAGGGGCTGCGGATGCCGGCCGGGCGGGGCGATGTACGGGTGCGGCCGTCCGGCCCGGACCGCACGGTGATGGAGTTCCACGCGGACGAGGGCATCGCCATGGTCCAGTTGAAGACCGCGGATGTGCGGCAGTTCCTCGCCCGCTCCTACGAGGCGGTGCCGGCGGGTGGCGAGCCGGCGCATCTCGGCATGGAGCGCGGTCTCGCGGAGCTGTTCGGCGCGGCGTGAGGACAGCCGACGCCGGGAAAGCGGCATAAGGAGAGCGGCCCGAGGAGTGCGGCGCGCGGCGACGGTCGTGCGCGGACGGCGGTGCCGTGCTGCTGCGGCCGTCGCTCCCGGGGAGCCGGGATGCGACGGCCGCAGCACTTCCAGACGGATGCCCCGGGGCGTGTCCTTAGCTGATCCGCCGGGCAGCCGCTAAGCCTCAGCGCTGCGGGAACCCGAACCCGTACCCCTGCTGCTGCATCCACGGCAGCAGCCGGTCCAGCGACTCGACGGTGCGGGAGCGGTTGCCGCCGCCGTCGTGGAAGAGGACCGTCGGGCCGTTGGAGAGTTCACCGCGTACGGTCGCCTCGATCATCTCGACGCTGCCGCCCTCGAAGTCCTTGCTGTCGACGTTCCAGCCCAGCGGGCGCATGCCGTGGTCCGCGGCCAGCTGCCGGCTGTAGGGCGTGAAGGCGCCGCCCGGGGCGCGGTAGTACTCGACCGTGGCGCCGCCCGCCGCGTCCTCGATCATCTTCTGTGCGTCGAGGATCTGCTGCGACTGGTAGCTCTGCGACTGGTGGTCCATGCCGGTGTTGTGGCTGGTGGTGTGGTCGCAGAGCTTGTGCCCGGCGGCGACCACCTGCTTGACCAGGTCCGGGTGGGCCTTGGCCTGCGGGCCGATCATGCAGAAGACCGCCTTGACGTTGTGCTTCTTCAGCACTTCGAGCACCTTCGGGGTCCAGACCGGGTCCGGTCCGTCGTCGATGGTGATGTTCAGGCTGCGGCCGGGGCGGTCCGAGGCGTGCACGATGGAGGGGTCGACCGGTGCGATACGGGGTGCCCGCTCGGGCCGCTGCCGGGCGGAGTCGACGGTGTCCGCCTCGGCCTTGGGAGTGCCTCCGGGCTGGGCGAAGGCGAGCGCCCCCGCCACCGCGAGCGACACCACTGCCGCCGCGGCCACTCCGATGATGCCGCCCTCGATGCCGAAGCGCCGTGCCATCCCGACCCCGTCCCTCATACCGTGCTCGTGTGCGTACCGACAGGCGGCGGGTGCTTTGCACGCGCCGCCCTGCACCACGACAGATGCGCCAGGGATCGGGCAGGCTGCTCCTGTTACGGATCCATCATGAAACTTATTGATACTGGACCCATGCCACGTGTACTTCTGATCGAGGACGACGCCGCCGTACGGGACGGAGTGACCCTCGCGCTGCGGCGGCGCGGCCACGAAGTGGCGGCCGCGGCGAGCGGTGAGGAGGGCCTGGAGACGCTGCCGGCCTTCCGGCCCGACATCGTGCTGCTGGACCTGATGCTCCCCGGCAAGGACGGCTTCGAGGTCTGCCGGCTGATCCGCGCCGAGCGGCAGCTGCCGATCATCATGCTCACCGCCCGTGGCGACGATCTCGATGTGGTGCTCGGCCTGGAGGCCGGGGCCGACGACTACATCGTCAAGCCGGCCCGTGGCGAGGTCCTCGAAGCACGCATCCGTGCGGTGCTGCGCCGTACCGCGCTGCCCGCCGACGGTGCGCCGGCCGCCGCGGAGCCGGGTCCCGCCCCGGTCGAGACGTACGGCGAACTGGCCATCGACCGGGCCGGGCTGGTCGTCGCCAAGGGCGGCCAGGATCTGGCGCTGGCTCCCTCGGAGATGAAGCTGCTGCTGTTCCTGTCCGCGACTCCGGGGCAGGTCTTCAGCCGCCAGCAGCTGCTGGAGCATGTGTGGGAGCACAGCTACCACGGCGACGCGCGGCTGGTCGACGCCTGTGTGATGCGGCTGCGGACGAAGATAGAGGACACCCCGCGCAGCCCCCGTTACGTCCAGACCGTGCGTGGCTTCGGCTACCGCTTCGGACCCCTGTGAACCGCCTCGGCCGCCGGGTGCCGACCCGCACCGTGCTGCGCGGCCTGCGGGCCCGGCTCGTCGTGGGGTTCCTGGTGGTGGCGACCATCAGCGCGCTGACCACCGCGCTGCTGACCTACCGCGAGGCCCGTAACGCCATTCTCCAGCGCTCCCAGGACATCGCGGTCAACGATCTGCGGGCGCAGGTCAATTCGCTGGCGCCGGAGCTCACCGTGCCGCCGACCCAGGCGGACCTGGATTTCTTCCGGGTCCAGCTGGAGCGCTCGGGCAAGTCTCGCGAATGGGATATTTCCGTACATTACAGCGGCGTCCCGGACAGTGACGAGGGTGGGCTGCAGCGCAGTGTGGTGATACCGGCCGACCTCAAGGAGTCGGTGGAGAAGCGCCATGTGCCGGCCTTCCAGCGCATCGACCGGGGCGGCGACCCCTGGCTGCTGATCGGGATGCCGGTCCGGCAGTCCGACGGCGAGGCCTCCGCGCTGTCGATCTACGCCCAGCTCCCGCTGAGCGCCGAGGAAGCCAATGTCGAGGCGCTGGTGAGCGCGGCTCAGCGGGGCGCGCTGCCGGTGCTGATCCTCGCCGTGATCCCGGCGCTGCTCGCCGCGCGCGGGGTGCTGCGGCCCGTACGAAAACTGCGACAGGCCGCCGGGCGGATCGCCGAGGGCAAGCTGGACACCCGGCTGGAGGTCAAGGGCGCCGACGAACTCGCCGATCTGTCACGGACGTTCAACGACATGGCGGCCAGGCTGGAGGAGAGCATGGCCGAGCTGCGCCGCCTGGAGGCCAACTCCCGGCGGTTCGCGGCCGATGTCTCGCACGAGCTGCGGACGCCGCTGGCGGCGATGACCGCGGTCACCGATGTGCTCGACGAGGACGCCGACTCCCTCGACCCCGACACCGCCTCCGCGGTCCGGCTGATCAGCCAGGAGACCGGCAAGCTGGCGCGGATGGTGGAGGACCTGATGGAGGTCTCGCGGTTCGACGCGGGGGCCGCGGCGCTCCATCTGGACGAGGTGGACGTCGCCGAGACCATCCGTAAGACGCTGCAGGCCAGGGCCTGGCAGAAGCGGGTGGCGGCGGAACTGCCGGCGGACGTACGGGCCAGGCTCGACCCGCGGCGGCTCGATGTGGTGGTCGCCAACCTGGTCGGCAACGCCCTGCACCACGGCGGCGAGCCGGTCCGGGTGCTGCTGCACGCCCCGGAGCCGGGCGCCGACCGGCTGCTGATCGAGATCTCCGACAGCGGCCCCGGCATCGACCCCGAGGTCCTGCCGCATGTCTTCGAGCGCTTCTACAAGGCGGACTCCGCCCGTGCGCGGTCGGAGGGCAGCGGCCTGGGTCTGGCCATCGCGCAGGAGAACATCCGGCTGCACGGCGGCACCCTGCGCGCCGCCAACTCCCCTGAGGGCGGTGCGGTGTTCACCGTGGAACTGCCGCTGCGCCACGACGAGCGGGCGGCCGGGGACCAGCCCGCGGAAGACGGCCGGGACGGCGCCCGTCCCGATGCCGGGAAAGAGAACCACGCATGAGCGCCACGAACGCCCAGAACGCCCTGCGCGCGGTGCGGGCCCGGCGGCGCGTGCTGGGCGGCGTGCTGACCGGTGCGCTCGCCGGTGCGCTGGCCGGCTGCGGTATCGCGCCCACCGATGTGATCGACGCCGGTGAGCCCGCCAGCGGTGTGAAGTCGCCGGGCCAGCCCGCCGCCGATGTCCAGCTGTTCTTCTACGGCCCGTCCGGGCTGCGCTCCGCGACCCGGCCGGCGAAGGCCCCGGTCGATCCGGAGCAGGCCATCTCGCTGCTGATGGAGGGCCCGAACCACGCCGAGCGGATGCGTGGGCTCTCCAGCGTGCTGCCGAAATTCCCCGGCCGGCTGACCGCCGACACGGGCGAGGGCACCGTCGTGATCACCCTGCCGATGAATGCGAAGCTGCTGGACTCCGCCTCGCTCAACCAGCTGGTGTGCACCGCGGCCAACGCCCGGGTGCCCGGGAACATGCCTCCGGGGAAGGTCACGGTGACCCTGGTGGGCGCGGGTATCCGCGTCGGCCCGATGGTGTGCGGCGGCAACAACGCCTTCCCGGTGGTCCAGCCCAGCCCGACGGGCACGGGCCAGGGCTCCGCCAGCCGGACCGGCACCGCTCCGGCGGAGTCGGGTCCCGGCGCGGTGGGCTGAGCGGACGCGGGCCACCGCCCGCCCGTCCGCCCCGGGCCCGCGCTACCGTGAAGACAGGCACCCGTGCGCCGCGGACGCCGACCCGAAGAGGGCCGGCCGACGGCCCCTGAACCTCGGGAGACTCACACGATGACCGAGCGCAAACCACCCGGTGTCGACTTCGAGACCTGGGTCGACAGGCAGATCCGTGAGGCGACGGAGCGCGGCGAGTTCGCCAATCTCCCCGGTATCGGCAAGCCCCTCGCCCACCTCGACCAGCCGTATGACGAGCTGTGGTGGGTCAAGGACAAGATGAGCCGGGAGCACCTCTCCTATCTGCCGCCGAGCCTGGCCCTCCGCAAGGAGGCCGAGGACGCCCTGGAGAAGGCGGCCGACGCCCCCTCGGAAGCGGCGCTGCGCCGCATTCTGACGGCGGTCAACGATCGGATCCGCGCGGCGCTCCGTACGCCGCTCGAAGGTCCGCCGCTCAATCTCGTACCGTTCGACATCGACGAGATCGCCCGTAAGTGGCGGGAGCAGCACGCGAGTTGAGATACCCCGTCAGCTCCCCGTGGGCGCCGTCCGTACGCGCACGAAGCGCGGCCGGTAGAGGTCCACATCCCCGTTGAGCCGGGGGTCGGCCGGGACACCGGGCGGGCCGAGCCAATTGATGTCGTAGCTGAGCAGCAGTTCCCCGTCCGCGGTGAATTCCGGGTGCGCCTGGGGGTTGTAGGCGGCGACGTACTGCGGGTCGGCGGCGGGCGGGCGGGGCGGTGCGATGCGGCCGTTCGGGCCGTGCCAGGGGCCTTGGGGTGAACAGGCCCAGTAGCTGGTGATCGTCCGCATCCCGGCCGTGCCGCCTCCCCCGGTGTCCATGGTGAACAGCATCCAGGTGGGGCCCTCCCGTACGACGGTGAAGGTGCTGCCGACGCCGCGCCGGCCGCCGGCCCGCAGTACCGGCCGGGCCCGGTCGGGGCGGGGCTGCCAGTGGGCGCCGTCCCAGAAGCGCCAGCTGCCGCGGTCGGCGAGCCGTCCGGCCGGGACCCGTGCCACAAAGGCGCTGGACGCCGGCGCCGACGGCGGGTCGTCACCGCCGAAGACATAGCTCCAGCCGCCGTCGCGGACCGCCGCCGCCCCGTACAGCACACGCCGGCCCGGGTCCGCGACGGCGGCCCGGCCCACGGTCTCCTGGATGCCCTCCAGGTGCAGGCCGGGCAGCGAGAGCGTGGCGACCTCGGTGCTGTGCGGCACCCCGAAGATCCACGGCCCGGTTCCCGGGGTGCGGTTCCACAGCAGTACGCGGACGACCTTCTCCTGCGCGCCGGGCGTACGGGGCTCCACGCTCGCGCGGACCGGCCAGCGCCAGCCGCCGCCCGGCGGGTCGGGGAAGAACGGGCCGCGGGCGGCCGCGGTGCCCCCGGTCAGGGTGCGCTCCACACGGCCCGAACGGGACATCACCACCACGGAGTTGTGCCGCAGGTAGGGGGTGCCGCCGCTGTCGGCGGTGCGCCAACGGTGCTGCTCCCCCTGCGGGTTGGGCGGTGGCTGGATCCGGTCGAGGAAGGTGTCGGAGAAGAGCCAGAGCGTACGGCCGTCGGGGAGGCGCACCGAGTGGGTGCCGTCGCCGCCGGTCCAGTCGTCCACCCGGGTGTTGTCGTTGCCGTAGCGGGCGAATTCCGCGGTATGCCGGGAATCGGCCGACCAGGAGGCGATCCGGCGCCCGGTGCAGTGCGCCGCACGGTCCGGGGCGGCGGCCCGCGGCAGCGCCCACACGAGTGCGGCGGCGGCCAGGAGCAGGGCGGCGACGGTGGTGGTGCGGATGCTCGGCGCCTTGGACATCGCGCTCCTCTGGGGGTCCCCCCTGCTCCTTAAGAGCTTGGGGGAGGGTGCCGAGCCCACCGTACAGATCCGGCCGGACCGCCCGGGGCAGCCGCGTCCCGCACGTAAGGAGACGTCTCCGCGCGATCCGGGCAACCCGCCCCACCTGCATCTCTGTCCCCTGTCCCCCCACACCGCACGGATCGGAACATCCATGAGAGGTCAACGAGTGCAACGTCACAGCTGGAGCCCCTGCTCCAGCTAACGGTCGTTCGCCTAGCCTGCTGCCATGACCGCCGAGTCCCCCGAACTCCCCCTGGCCGCCGCATTCCCGGACGCTGACCGAGAGCAGTGGCAGCGCCTCGTCGAAGGCGTGCTGCGCAAATCGGGCGTCACGCAGGCGACGGGTGCCGCCGCCGAGGATGCGCTCGCCACCGATCTCCAGGACGGGATCCGCATCCGCCCGCTGTACACCGCCGAGGACGGTCCCGCTGCCCTGGGCCACCCAGGGTTCCCGCCCTTCGTACGGGCCGGCCGGCCCGAGGGCACGGCCGTCGCCGGCTGGGACGTACGCCAGCGCCATGTCCACTCCGATCCTCGGCGCGCCAATGAAGCGGTCCTGGCCGATCTGGAGAACGGCGTCACCTCGGTCTGGCTGACCGTCGGGGACGGCGGGGTACCGGTCGCCGGTCTCGAAGCGACGCTCCAGGGCGTCTATCTGGACCTGGCCGCGGTGGTCCTCGACGCGGGCGCCGATTTCACCCCGGCCGCCGAGGAGTTGCTGCGGCTGTACACCGCGTCCGGCGCGCCGCTGAGCGAGGCCGTCGGCAGCCTGGGCGCCGACCCGCTCGGTCTGCTGGCCCGCACGGGCGACGATGCCAAGCTGCGCATCCAGTTGGAGGCGGCCGCCCGGCTGGCCGGGCGCTGCACCGCCGAGGCCCCCGGGATGCGGGCGCTGGCGGTCGACGCACTGCCGTACCACGAGGCGGGCGGCTCGGCCGCCGAGGAGCTGGGTACCTCACTCGCCACCGGCGTCGCCTATCTGCGGCAGCTGACCGGGGCGGGCCTGTCCGTCGACGACGCCTGCCGGCAGCTGGAGTTCCGCTATGCCGCCACCGCGGACCAGTTCCTGACCATCGCCAAGCTGCGCGCGGCGCGCCGGCTGTGGGCGCGGGTCGCGGAGGTGTGCGGCGCCTCGCCGGCCGCGTCCGCGCAGCGCCAGCACGCGGTCACCTCCACGGTGATGATGACCCGTCGGGACCCGTGGGTGAACATGCTGCGCACCACGGTGGCCGGGCTGTCCGCGGGCGTGGGCGGCGCGGACGCGGTGACGGTGCTGCCGTTCGACGCGGCGCTCGGCCTGTCCGATGCGTTCGCCCGCCGGATCGCCCGTAACACCCAGTCCGTGCTGCTGGAGGAGTCGCACCTGTCCAAGGTGATCGACCCGGCGGGCGGCTCCTGGTACGTGGAGAGCCTCACCGACGAACTGGCCCGCGCGGCCTGGGCGTTCTTCCAGGAGATCGAGGGCGCGGGCGGCCAGGCCGCGGCGCTGCGCTCCGGAATGCTCGGCGAGCGCCTGGCACACACCTGGGCGCGCCGGACCGAGGATCTGGCGCACCGCCGTGAACCGATCACCGGCGTCAGTGAGTTCCCGCATCTCGCCGAGCCGCCGGTGCACCGCGAGCCGGCCCCGGCGCCGGTCGGCGGAGGGCTGCCGCGGGTGCGCAGGGACGATGCGTACGAACAGCTGCGGTCGCGCTCCGATGCGCATCTGGCGGCAACAGGGGACCGTCCGAAGGTTTTTCTGGCCACGCTGGGCCCGGTCGCCGCGTACACCGCGCGGCTGGCGTTCGCGGCCAATCTGTTCCAGGCGGGCGGCGTCGAGACGGTTCAGGAACCCGCGTCGGTGGATGCGGAGTCGGTGGCCGAGGCGTTCGCCCGCAGCGGCGCCCGGATCGTCTGTCTGTGTTCGAGCGATGCGGTGTACGGCGAGCAGGCGGCGGCCGTGGCGGCCGCGCTGAAGTCGGCGGGCGCGCTGCGGGTGCTGCTGGCCGGCAAGCCGGGCGAGCACCGCGAGGAATTCGTGGCGGCCGGTGTGGACAGCTTCGTCCACGCGGGCTGCGATGCGGTCGAGGCGCTGTCCTCGGCCCTGGATGTCATGGAGGTGGCGTGATGGAGGAGACGACGGAACAGGCGGGCGCCCTCGGCGGGCCGCCGTCGGGCGCCATCCCGGACTTCAGCAGGATCGAGCTGGGGGACGCGGTCACGGCGGATGCCGCGAGTGCCGGCGGGGAGTGGGCCGCCGCCGTGCAGCAGGCGACCGGCAAGGGCGTTGCCGATCTGACGTGGGAGACGCCGGAAGGCATCGACGTCAAGCCGCTGTACACCGAGGAGGACCTGAAGGGTCTGGACTTCCTGGGGACGTACCCGGGTATCACGCCGTATCTGCGCGGCCCGTACCCGACGATGTACGTCAACCAGCCCTGGACGATCCGGCAGTACGCCGGCTTCTCCACCGCCGAGGAGTCCAACGCCTTCTACCGGCGCAATCTCGCCGCCGGCCAGAAGGGCCTGTCGGTCGCCTTCGACCTGCCCACACACCGCGGCTACGACAGCGATCACCCGCGCGTCACCGGCGATGTCGGCATGGCGGGCGTGGCCATCGACTCGATCTATGACATGCGGCAGCTCTTCGAGGGTATCCCGCTGGACAAGATGACCGTGTCGATGACGATGAACGGCGCGGTGCTTCCGGTGCTGGCGCTGTACATCGTGGCCGCCGAGGAGCAGGGCGTACCGCCCGAGAAGCTGGCCGGGACCATTCAGAACGACATCCTCAAGGAGTTCATGGTCCGCAACACCTACATCTATCCGCCGCAGCCCTCGATGCGGATCATCTCCGACATCTTCGCGTACACCTCGCAGAAGATGCCGCGCTACAACTCCATCTCGATCTCCGGCTATCACATCCAGGAGGCGGGCGCGACGGCCGATCTGGAGCTGGCGTACACCCTTGCCGACGGGGTGGAGTATCTGCGCGCGGGCATGGCGGCCGGTATGGACGTCGACTCCTTCGCCCCTCGCCTCTCCTTCTTCTGGGCGATCGGCATGAACTTCTTCATGGAGATCGCCAAGCTGCGGGCGGCCCGGCTGCTGTGGGCGCGGCTGGTGCAGCGCTTCGAGCCGAAGAACCCCAAGTCCCTTTCGCTGCGCACCCATTCGCAGACCTCGGGCTGGTCGCTGACCGCGCAGGACGTGTTCAACAATGTGACGCGTACGTGTGTGGAGGCGATGGCCGCCACCCAGGGCCACACCCAGTCGCTGCACACCAACGCCCTCGACGAGGCGCTCGCCCTGCCGACCGACTTCTCGGCCCGTATCGCCCGTAACACCCAGCTGTTCCTTCAGCAGGAGTCGGGCACCTGCCGGGTCATCGACCCGTGGGGCGGCAGCGCGTACATCGAGAAGCTCACCCACGATCTGGCGCAGCGGGCCTGGCAGCACATCGAGGAGGTCGAGGCGGCCGGCGGTATGGCCAAGGCCATCGACGCGGGCATCCCCAAGCTGCGCGTCGAGGAGGCCGCGGCCCGTACCCAGGCGCGGATCGACTCGGGGCGGCAGGCGCTGATCGGCGTCAACAAGTACCGCGTGGAGACCGACGAGGAGATCGAGGTCCTCAAGGTCGACAACTCCGCGGTGCGCGCCCAGCAGATCGAGAAGCTGAAGCGACTGCGCGCGGAGCGCGACGAGGACGCCTGCCAGGACGCGCTGCGGGCGCTGACCGAGGCGGCCAAGTCCGGTCCCGGCGAGGGGCTGGAGGGCAATCTGCTGGCGCTGGCGGTGAACGCCGCGCGGGCGATGGCGACCGTCGGTGAGATCTCGGACGCCCTGGAGTCGGTCTACGGGCGGCACTCCGGCCAGATCCGTACGATCTCCGGTGTGTACCGAGACGAAGCGGGCCCCTCCTCCGGTGTCGAGCGCACCCGCGATCTGGTGGCCGAGTTCGAGCGCGCCGAGGGGCGCCGGCCGCGGATCCTGGTGGCCAAGATGGGCCAGGACGGCCATGACCGCGGCCAGAAGGTGATCGCCACGGCCTTTGCCGACCTGGGCTTCGACGTCGATGTCGGCCCGCTGTTCCAGACGCCGGCCGAGGTGGCCCGTCAGGCGGTCGAGGCGGACGTCCATATCGTCGGGGTGTCCTCGCTGGCGGCCGGCCATCTGACGCTGGTGCCCGCGCTGCGGGAGGCGCTGGCCGCGGAGGAGCGGGAGGACATCACGATCGTGGTGGGCGGGGTGATCCCGCCGCAGGATGTCCAGCCGCTGCGCGACATGGGCGCCGCCGCGGTCTTCCTGCCCGGCACGGTCATCCCCGATGCCGCCCACGACCTGGTGAAGGACCTGGCGTCGGTCCTCGGCCACGAGCTGTGAGCCGGTGCCGTTGATGCCACCGAGGATCGATGTCGCACGGTACGCCGAGGGTGTCCGCGCGGGCTCCAGGGCCTGGATCGCCCGCGCCGTCACCCTGGTCGAGTCCACCCGCCCCGACCACCGGGCGGCGGCCCAGCAGCTGCTGATCGAGCTGCTGCCGTACTCCGGCTCGGCCCGCAGAGTGGGCATCAGCGGGGTGCCGGGCGTCGGCAAGTCGACCTTCATCGACGCGCTCGGCACGCTGCTGACCGGTGCCGGGCACCGGGTGGCGGTGCTCGCCGTCGACCCGTCCTCCAGCCGTACCGGCGGCTCCATCCTGGGTGACAAGACCCGGATGGAGCGGCTGGCGACCGACCCGGCGGCGTTCGTCCGCCCCTCCCCCACGTCCGGCACGCTGGGCGGGGTGGCGCGGGCCACCCGCGAGTCCATCGTGGTGATGGAGGCCGCGGGCTATGACGTCGTGCTGGTGGAGACGGTAGGTGTCGGCCAGTCCGAGACCACCGTGGCCAACATGGTCGACACCTTCCTGCTGCTGACCCTGGCGCGCACCGGCGACCAGCTGCAGGGCATCAAGAAGGGCGTACTGGAGCTGGCGGACCTGGTCTCCGTCAACAAGGCCGACGGTCCGCACGAGCGGGACGCCCGCTCCGCGGCCCGCGAACTGGCCGGTGCGCTGCGGCTGTTGCAGCCGGCGGACGCGGCCTGGACACCCCCCGTACTGACCTGTAGCGCCCGTGAGGGCACGGGTCTGAAGGGGGTGTGGGAGCGGATCGAGCAGCACCGCGCTTTGCTGGAGTCCACCGGGGCGCTGGCCGAGCGGCGCCGTACCCAGCAGGTCGACTGGACCTGGTCGATGGTGCGCGAACGGCTGATCGACCGCCTCCAGGAACACCCGGAGGTCCGCCGGCTGGGCCCCGATGTCGAGCGCGCGGTGCGCGACGGCGAGATCACCGCGACGCTCGCGGCCGAGCGCCTGCTCGCGGCGTTCGGCCTGGCGGACGGCACGCCCGACACCCCCTAGGGTTCCCGGCCGGGGCTCACTCGGCCGGGCCCGTCCCGTATGCGTACGGGATACTCACCCGCGGACCTGAGTAGCCGCACTCATGACGCCCCCGCGCCCGGCCCCGAGTATGTCGATGACTGTACGGGCGGGCCGATTTCAGCATCTTCATGGGGGCCACCATCAATCCGAAGGACGTCGCACACGGGCTGTACGAGAACAATCCGCTGGCCGAGCTGATCGAGGGGTTCTGCCTGGCGCCGGCGGCGGGCGGCGATCTGGAGTCCCGGCCGGTCGTCCATGTCCAGTTGCGGCCCGGGGCGCAACTGACGGCCGTCGAGGCCGACCGGCTGGCCAAGGCCTGCCAGCACGGCGTGCTGCGTCAACTGGCCACCGGCAGCCGGGACTGCTCCGGCACGTCCTGCGAGGACCCCTCGGCCCACGAGATCGCGATCGCCCTGCACCCGTACGGCACCGGCCCGTTCGCCGACGCCTCGTCGATCAGGAACACCTACCGGCGGGACGGAGAGGACTGACGGCGAGCCGAGGTCGGCGCTCACCGACGTCAACTACTCCTGCTTGTACGAGCGTTGGGCTCGCTCCGCAAAGTGGGCGACGGCCATGTCGCGGAACCGCGCGGCGGCCGCGGAGAGATAGCCGTCCTCGCGCCGGACCAGGTTCAGGGTCCGTACGCAGTCGGGAGTGTCGAGGTGCAGCCAGGTGAGCGGCGCCTGCGACAGGTCGGCGCGGGCGAGCGAGGGCATCAGGCCGACGCCGAGGCCGGCGGCGACCAGGAAGTAGGTGGCGCCCGGTTCGTCACCCTCGCAGGAGATGACCGGACGGCGTCCGATCGACGCGAACAGCCGATCCAGCAGGGACCGTTGCCAGTGCCCGGGGCGGGTGGAGATGAACGGTTCCTCCGCGATGTCGGCCACCGTGACCCGGTCCCGTCCGGTCAGCGGATGACCGGTCGGCACGACCAGCAGCACCTCTTCGTGCAGCAGCCGCACCGCGCCGAGCCCCGCCCCGGACAGCGGCTGGGAGGCGATGCAGAAGTCCACCTCTCTGGAGCGGAGTTGATCCAGCATCGCGTCGGGGGTGGACTGGAAGCACCGGACGGCGACGTCGGGGTGGGCGGCGCGGAATCCGGCCAGCAGCTCCGTGAAGGGCAGCAGGGTCTCGGCGGCGAAGGCGACACTGCCGTCGTCGAGTCCGGCGGCGTCGGCGACTTCCCTCCGGGCGTCGTCGAGTTCGTTCAGCGCGCGCTCGACCCGGGTCAGGAATGCGGCGCCGTAGCGGTTGAGCCGGATGGCGCGGCCCTGCCGGTCGAAGAGCGGCACGCCCAGTTCGGCCTCCAGCCGGGCGATGGTCCGGCTCACCGAGGGCTGGGCCACCCGTAGTTCCTCGGCGGCCCGGCTGATGTGCTCACGGCGCGCGACCGCCCGGAAGTAGCGCAGGGACAGCAGATCCATCGGCTTCTCGGGCTTCCCGGTCGGTTGACGTCGACCCGGGAATCGTCACATACGGCAGCCCCGCCCCCTTCGCCGGTGGCGGGCCCGCGCCCCGTGCGTACGGTGCCGGCCTCAGCCGCCCATCGAAACCGTCGCCCAGACCGTCTTTCCCGAGTGGTCCGGTGTCCAGCCCCAGGTGTCGCTCAGCCGGTCGACGATCCGCAGCCCGCGCCCGGATTCGGCCAGCGCGTCAAGGGGCTTGACGACGGGAGCGCCGGCGCCGGTGTCCGAGACCGCGCACAGCACGGTGGTGTCCTGCCGGGTCAGGGCGAGCCAGGCGGGGCCCAGGGCAGCGGGTGCACTCGGGGCGTCGTCCTCCTCAGCGGGCTCGATGCCGTAACTCAAGGCGTTGCTGACGAGTTCGGAGACGACCAGCGCCGCGTCCTCGGTGACATCGGCGCACATCTTCCAGCCCTGGAGGGTCGCCCGGGTGAAATTGCGGGCCTCCGCCACGGTGCACGCCGAGCTGCTGAGGGCGCAGGCGGCGAAGGCGTCGGGGCCGGGCATCCACCAGGCGTCCTCACCCGGTTCGTCCCGAAGGCTGTCGTGCACGGTCTCTGCCGGATGTGTGGTCATCAACATCTCCGCGAGGGCGATTTCGGGGCTGGGCCGGGCTGCCTCGGAGAGCTAATATCCTCGTCAGCCGTCTCTTGCTGCAAGTGCATCTGCAATTACATCAGTAAGGACGGCCGCACAGGGGCTCGTTCACGCCAATGTGATCGCGGGCTCGGTATCGGTCGGAGGGTGTCCTCCAGCAAGGGAGCAGCTGTTATGGAGTCGGTGACCAACGGCATGCAGGCGACCAGCATCGAAGGCGTCGTCTGGCGCAAGAGCCGCCGCAGCAATCCCAGCGGCAACTGCGTTGAGCTGGCCGTCCTTTCGGACGGCGGGGTGGCGGTACGCAACTCCCGGTTCGCCTCGGGGCCCGCGCTGATCTACACCCGCGACGAAATGGTGGCCTTCGTCCAGGGCGCCAAGGACGGCGACTTCGACGACCTCATCCCCCACAACTGACGCATATGTCGATCGGGTAGTCGCCACGGCTGTACCTACACTGGAGCCAATGGGACACTGGGCGTTCGCCCGACCACTCAGGGGAGTCAGCATGAGCGCCGCGCAGCCGAGCAGCGAACCTTCTCTGCGCCGCTATCTTGAGCACCCGCGGGGCGGCCCGACCGTCCTGCGCATCGTGCTGGGCACGCAACTCCGCCGACTGCGCGAAGCGGCGGGCATCACCCGAGAGGCCGCCGGCGATGCCATCCGCGGATCGCATGCGAAGATCAGCCGCCTGGAACTCGGCCGGGTGAGCTGCAAGGAGCGGGACGTCGCGGATCTGCTGACGCTCTACAACGTCACGGACGAGGCAGCCCGCTCCGACTTCCTCAAGCTGGCCGGCCGGACCAGCACCCCCGGCTGGTGGCATCAGTACGGCGATGTGCTGCCGGGCTGGTTCGAGACGCATATCGGCCTCGAAGAAGCCGCGTCCGTGATCCGCACATACGAAGTCCAGTTCGTGCCGGGCCTGTTGCAGACGGCGGAGTACGCCCGTGCGGTGGCGCAGCTCGGCCATCCGCGGTCCACGCCCGAGGAGATCGAGCGGCGGGTGCAGCTGCGCGTACAGCGTCAGGAGCTGCTCACCCTCCGGGACGCGCCGCGGGTGTGGGCCGTGATCGACGAGGCGTCGCTGCGCCGGCCGCTCGGCGGGCCGGAGGTGATGGCGGGTCAGCTCAGACATCTGCTGAAGATGGCCGAACTCCCGAATGTCACGCTGCAGATCGCACCGTTCAGCCTCGGTGGCCTGGCGGCGGCCGGTGGTCCGATCACGATTCTGCGCTTCCTCGAACCGGATCTGCCGGACATCGTTTACCTGGAGCAGCTGACCAGCGCGCTCTATCTGGACAAGCGCGATGATGTCGATCATTACCTCGCGGTGATGGACCGGCTCAGCGCACAGTCCGAGTCGCCGCGCGAGTCCCTGGCGATCCTGGAGCGGCTGCTCAAGCAGGAGAGCTGACGCGCGCACGGCACGTCACGGACAAAGGCAGTAGGGAGGCCGAGAGAGACAGGCACCCGGTGGGCGCCCGTCCGTCTCCGTGTCGTCGTGTCCGGCTGCGCTGCGGATCCGCTACGACTTGCGGGCGACGCCGCCGTACTCGATCCACTCCTTGGTGAGCTGCCTGGGGCCGATGTCGGCATCCGGCTTCCAGGTCGAGACCTCCACCAGACCGGGCTCCTGGACCTCCAGCCCCTCCAGGAAACCGGCGAGCTCATGCGCCTGCCGTACCCGGCCCCACTGGCCGTGGGTGCTGACCCGCATGAATGTGGTAACGAAGTCCCGGGTCGCGGCGTCCTCGCTGACCAGCTGGCACACCACCAGGAAGCTGCCGGGCACCAGCCGGTCGGCGACCCGCTTGATCAGACCGGCCGGGTCGTCCGAGTCCGGGATGCAGTGGAGTACGGAGACGAACAGGGCGGCGACAGGCTGGTCGAAGTCGATCAGCCGCTCGACCTCGGGGCTGGTGAAGATGCCGTCGGTGTCCCGCATGTCCGCCTGGATGACGGCGGTGTTGGCGTTCTCCTCCAGCAGCGCGCGGCCGTGGGCGAGCACGATGGGGTCGTTGTCGACGTACACCACACGGGACTGCGGGTCGACCCGCTGCGCGACCTGGTGGACGTTGTCCTGGGTCGGCAGGCCTGATCCGTGGTCGATGAACTGCCGGATGCCGTGTTCGGTGGCCAGCCAGCGGACCACCCGCTGCAGGAAGCGCCGGTTGTTGATCGCCAGCACCTGGGTGCTCGGGACGACCTTGCTCAGCTCGTCGCAGGCCTCGCGGTCGACGGCGTAGTTGTCCTTGCCGCCGAGGTAGTAGTCGTACATCCGCGCAACGCTCGGGATGCTGACATCGACAGCGCTGGACTGCGGGGGTATCTCTTGGCTCATTCCACACTTTCCCGTCGCTTCGACAGCCCTCAGCCATGGCGCAGCGGCGATCACTCCGTAGGGGGACGACTACGCCACGCAGTCCCCAACATACCCACCGAATGACAGTTGTTGCAGACGAGCAGCAGGGTCCCTTGCGCAAAGTTGGCGATGTTCCGTCAGCGCCGGCAATAAACCCAACAGGCGTACGAATCAAGGGCGTTCCGCCGGACATATGAGGGTCGGTGTGTCGGCCATCGCCACCGTGGTCATCATGGCCGGGAATCGGCCCGTCAGGTGTGGCGATCAAGAGGAGCAGCCCAGTCTGCGGCGCCAGTTGGCCGTGAGCCGTGGCCGCAGCAGGACGACGCCTTGCTGCGTCCCGACGGCCATGTCGAAGCGGGGAAGGAGGACGAAGGAGGTGACGAGGGCGGGTAGTGGAGCGCTCCATACCCGCTCACAGCTGGGGAGATGGCAGAGAACCACGCCGTGTTCATCGCTCACGGCGACCAGGGCTTCGCCGTTGGGGGCCCGGCCGGTCCACAGGATGCTGCGGCAGAGCATCGGAAGGTCCCGGGACTCCTCGGGTCGCTCGGGGTTCCAGACGCGCACCGGCATCAGGGCCTCGTCGTCGTTTCTCGAACAGTCCCCGTGGACGAGGAGGGGTGTGCCCGAGGGCTGATCGGCCCAGCGGAGATAGCGTCGGTCGTCCGCGCCCCGGCCGCTCCCCCGCCCGGACGCTGTCTGCGACGGCTCGGCGGGTGACCGGACGTGGGTCAGCTGCGCGGTGGTCAGGTCGACGACCCGGACGTCGCCGGTACGCCCGGTCACCGCGATATAGCGAGCGCCGGTCGGCGCGTGGTGCGGCACCATCAGGGTGGTCCGAGGCGGGAGGACCAGGGGCTCCTCCCGTACTTCCCTTTCCGCCGTGACGTTCCACAGAAGGCCGCGGAGCGGAACCTTGTCGTCGTACAACTGCCGATGCCCCTCCTCCGCAGTGCCGCTGAACGCC
This sequence comes from Streptomyces inhibens, assembly GCF_003389455.1. Taxonomy (GTDB): domain Bacteria; phylum Actinomycetota; class Actinomycetes; order Streptomycetales; family Streptomycetaceae; genus Streptomyces; species Streptomyces inhibens. The sequence goes on from NZ_QUAC01000016.1 coordinate 65,363, forward strand.
GACGGGTCGGGACCGGCGACCATCAAGATGGTCTCTCCGGTGGCGGTTGTGCACGCCGTCGAGGAATTCAGGAAGGCGCCGCCCTCCATCCGCCACGGCACGGATGTCACCTGGTGCGGGGCATCGGGCGAGGACACCGTGGCGATCCGGCCGGCCGCCAGATCCCACATCAGCACGCTCACCTCGGGGCGGTTCTCGGTGGGCAGGAGGAGATGTGACGTGAAGCTGCTCCTGGGGCGAGAGTCATTCATCTCACTCAGGACGGCGGTGCTTGCCTCGCCGTTCGGTGAGAGCCGCTCCCACACGAGCCGTTCGAACCGGGTGCTCCGCCCGCCCGTGGTGCTGGTGAAGTACTCCCTGGCCAGGATGTTCAGGTCTCCGGTCGGCCCCTCGGCAAGGTCCTCCTCACCGGCGAAGCCCAGATAATGAACCGGACGTGCGGAGATCCGGCTGCTGTCGCCGGGGAATCGGTCAAGAGCCCTGGTGTCGACGGTACGAAGGGTGCCGCCCGTCTTGGCGATCACCTCGTCAGGTCTCGCCGACCAGGTCCTGACCAGTGCGGCCCCCACCAGATCGTCGTTGACCTCGCCCTCGTGCCGCGCGGCATCCGCCCGGGGACACAGCGACCGCCACAGCCGTGCGGTCCCGTCATTACCGATGGCGAGTACGTCCAGGCTCTCGGCCGTCGACGAGGCGAGGAGGTGTACGACGCAGACGGCGCTCTCGTGCCCGAGCAGCGGCTCCGCCATCAATTCCCCGGTGAAGGCGTCCAGGATGCGCACCTGTCCCGAAAAGCCCGCGGCGACGGTGAGGAGACGTCCTTCGCTCACCTGCCGCAGCGTTCGGTAGGTCATGAGATCGCTCGGGACGCGGACGGACCGATGGTGTCCGGTGGCCACCGACAGGAAGTGGATCCTGCCGAAATCGCCGCAGACGAGCCCCCCGTCTTCCTTGGTGTCCCCGACGAACTCCCAGTGCACGTCGGTAAGGAAGCCGTCCCACTTCGCGGAGGAGAGACTGCTGCGCGATGCCATATCGAGGACGGTGAGCCGCCGGTTCCGTCCCGGCCCGTCCTCGGCGATCAGGGCCACCGGGTCACCGTCGAGTGTGGTGAGCGCCTTGAGTTCCGGATGGTGCAGCCCGGTCAGCAAGGGCTCGACGGGGTCCTGTCCCTCCACGGGGCACAGCCGTACCTCGCCCCCCGTGTAATCCGTGACCAGCAGCCATACGCCGTGCCCTGGGAGATGGACCAGGGCACGGGTCGCATGGGGCATCCAGTCCGGCATCGGCGGGACATCGGGGTCCTGCGGCTCCTGGGCGATCTCTACGAGGGTGTGCCCCTCGTAGGGGTCCCACAGGGTCACCCGTCCGTCGCCCGCACCCACTACGACAGGCGTCCGGTCGGACAGCAGGCCTGCATCGAGCAAGTGCGAGCAGCCGGTGCCCGGGATCTGCCGGACGAGCGAGGCCTCCGCCGCGTCCCACAAGCTCAGTGTGCCGTGCTCATCAAGGGTCACCGCCAGCGCACGGCGGTGATCGCCCGGCAGCACGACGAGTCCCTTCACCTCCGCCGCATGGGGCAGCACGGTCGTACGCGAGGGGTCGTCCACGTCCCATACGTGCACATCCAGTGTGTCCGGCGGAGCCGCCAGGACCAGCGTGCGTCCGCCGGGCGTGGTCAGTTCCCTGACGGTCCAGCCGCCCGAGATGGAGTTGGTGGAGTACGTCCCCGCCGTGTGCTGGCCGACGATGCGGTGCGGGGTCACCTGGCGCGGCTCGGCCCACAGCCGTTCCACGCTGGTCGAGTGCTCCAGGATCCGTCGCGCAAACTCCTGCGCCCCATGCGTCTCCGCCGCGAACGCCAGCTGTGCCGCCCGGTCGCCGCCCTGTGCGGTACCGCCCAGCATGTCGGCACACCGCTCGATGGCCATTGCCAGCCTGGGGTTGCGCTCGGCGTGGCGTACCGCCGGCAGGAGCCGGGTGATGTCCGCCGACAGTACGAAGGCCGGGTCCTCGATCAGATCGTCGATGGCTCCGGCGGCGGCCGCGTGCGTGGCGAGGTGCTCGCGTACGTACCGGGGCGCACGGGACCAGTCCCGGCGGCCCGGCGCACCCTGTGCACCCGGCGCATCCGGTACGACGCTCAGCAGCGTCTCGACGAAGCAATGCTGGATGTCGGTCAGATCGCGCAGCTCCAGCGCCCGGCCCCTGAGGTGGTCCGTCAACTCCTGGTGGTAGAGCCGGAAATGCTTGCGGCCATCGATGTCCGTGGCCGTGAGGTAGGAGCGGTCCTCCCTGACCAGGGTGTCGATGTCGGATTCGGTCAGGGGTATGCCGGAGAGGCGAGCGGCCACCCGGGCCCAGACGTCCGCGCGCGGCAGGCCGTACCCCTCGCCGAAGGCCAGGCTGGTCAGCAACGGCTCGGCGAGCGCGCGGCGTTCGCGCGGCATCCGTTCCAGGTACTCCTCGAAGGCGCCGCCGACGTTGGAGGGGAGCCGGTCCGCCCAGCCGGGGGCCGTGACATCGACCGGTTCGCCCCGCTGCAGTGCGCTCGCGGTCATCCGCGCCACGAGGAAGCAGCGCCCGGCCCGCCGGGCCACCGCCTCCGCGAGGGTGCGTGCGGTGCCGGGATCCTGTGCGTAGGGCGAGCCGGCGTCGGCCAGGATGCGTTCCACATAGTCGGCGCTGCTCGTGTCGTCCGCGTACTCGGCGGTGTCGAGGTCGATCACCGCGGCGTTCGCGCCGAGGTGCAGCAGGAGTTCGCTGCGGGAGCCGACCACCAGACGTACGCAGGGGACCTCGCCGAGCGGGCGCAGCAGCTCCCAGGCGATCCGGCGGGCCTCCGCCTTGTCGCCCGCCGGTCCGGCCTCGTCGAGGGAGTCGACGACGATGCGGAACGGGTTCTGCCGCTCGGCGAGGGCGGCGAGCAGATCGGCGGGGGCCGTCGCCGTGACATCGGCGGCCGCGGCAAGGCGCCCGACCATCGCCTCCAGCGTCTGGTGCCGCGCGTTGACCGACACATCGATACGGTGCGCGGACCGCGCCGTACCGCCCTCCAGGACCAGCCGTCCCAGCACCGCCGATTTGCCCGATCCGGGCGCCGCGGTGACGACCAGGGCGCTGCGGCCGCCCGGGCCGCTGAGGTGGGCGCGCAGGACGTCGAGTGCGTGCGCCCGGCCCGTGAAGTAGGAGCCGGGATCGTGGACGTACTCGACGCCGCGGCCGCGCGGGTCGAAGTGGGAGGTCAGGTCCGAGGCGTCGAAACCGGTGCGGCCGTCGCCGGTGCTCGCGGCGCCGGGGTCGTGGAACGGGTTGGCGAAGAAGGGCAGTTGGGCCGTGAGGTCGGTGCCGGAGCAGTTGGCGCGCTGGCGCAGCCCGTCGCGTACAAAGCCCTGGTTGATCCGGCCGGTCAGCTTCTCCAGGGAGAGGTACTTCTGTGACGGTCCGTCACCTTCGCCCTGCGCACGGACCAGTTCGACGACGAAGGCGCCGTCGCCGGCTCGGTCACGGTGGCGGGCGGACGAGAGCACCCAGGTGCCCGCCCCGGTGGCAGCCCCGCGCGGGCGCACCGCGGCGAAGTCGTCGGCCACGGCGCCGATGTCCTGGGCGCCGGAGCCCGCCTGGCAGGCATCGATGATGAACAGGACGTTGCGCACCGGGGACGACGCGAGCGAGGACGCGAGGTTCGCCGGCGACAGCCAGCTCCGGGCGCGGGCGGGGTCGCTGTCGCGGCAGGCGAGCCGGTAGGGGCCCACGGGCGGCGGCTCGCCATGGCCCGCGTAGTAGAGGACCACGATGTCGTCGGCCCGCAGCTCCGCGCCCGCGCACCAGTCGGCCAGCGCGTTCTCCAGGTCCTCCGCACGGGGTTCGTACGATACGGACGTGAGCACCCGCTCGTATCCCATGGCGGTGAACAGCCCCACGATGCGCTCGACGTCGGCGTGTGCCTCGGGGAGTTCGTCCATCCGGTCGTAGCGCCGTGTACCGGCCGCGATCAGATAGCGCCGTGGTGCGACGCCCGTCTCGGTCACCCGGCGCTACCGCCGTCCGCCGGCACCGGCTCGGCGTCCTGCCGTTCCGCGTCCTGTCGTTCGGCAGCGTCCGGCACTGCGCCGGACAGCCCGGCGGCGATCGCCCGCCCCGTCTCCACGGCCGTCAGATAGCGCGTCGCCTCGTGCATATGGCTGCCGTTGTGCACGGTCACGTCGGTGACACGGCTGCCGAAGGCGGGACGCAGCTCGCGGACGACGGCGACGATGTCCGTCGCATCGGCGATATTGGTCCACCGCCGCAGCGCCCGTGGCCAGCGCGCCAGGCCGCCCGCCGCCGGCTCGGGGCGCAGTCGCGGCAGGACCAGTCCCCGCATGCCGAGCGGTGAGCCGAGCGTGACGAGCATATGGACGTCCCGGCCGGTGTTCAGCGTCTCGTCGCAGAGGGTCTCGTAGGCGACGACCGAGCCGAGGGAGTGCGCGACGACCACCCGGGTTTCGGGGGTGATGCGGGCGGCCAGCCGCGCCTTCGCCCGCTCGCGGATGTCGTCGTCGGTGAGGTAGCCGACCAGCTGTTTGAGATCGCTGATCAGTACGCGGTCGAGCATGCCGGTGAGGAACTGCGCGCCGGTGAGGGCATCCAGGGCGGCCCGTACCAGCTGTAGCCGCATCAGCTGGGAGCCCGCCCGACCGGCCGGTCCGCGCCCGCCACTCTCGTCGGGCGCCGGAACGCCCGGGTCCGTTCTGGCGGCCTTGGCCCACCACTCCATGAGCAGCGCATACTCCTCGTCGCTCTCGACATCCGACGCGTCGAACGATTCCACCGGTCCCGCGCGGCCGCCCCGCGGCCGGAAGAGGTCGCCGTAGAACGCGATGGCCACGTCCTCCGGTTCCGGCACCGGCGCCTGCGCCAGCCGGACTCCGCCGCGCAGTTCCGGTACGAGATCGCGGGCGAGGGAGTCCTCGCTCAGATACTGCTTGCCCACCCCGTGCACAAAGACGACCTTGGCCATCGCCGCTCCCCCACTCCGTCCCCGAACGGACCGTCACCCTATCCTCGCCGTCCGGAGCGCTCCCGTCCGCGCTTCGGCCCATGAGGCCCCCGCCCCGCCCTGCCCGGGCCCGCCCCGCCGCATTCTCATCGCTCTCTCACCCGGCGCTAATTGCTCCGTCACCTCACGTCCCTACGGTCGCCGAAGGCTCGTCGCCCGCCCTCCGTCCGCCCCGGAACGGGCCGGACGGTGTCGGTACGGGCCTCGTACGACAGCCGTCCGGCGCGCGCCCGGCCGACGGAGCCAGAGGAGAGTGCACCGTGTACCACCTGACCGGCGTGACCAAGTGCTACCGGAGCGGCCGGCAGGAAGAGGACGTGGTGCGGGCGCTGGACGGGGTCGGGCTCTATGTGGAGGACGGGGGCGGCCTGGCCGTCCAGGGGCCGGCCGGGGCGGGGAAGTCGACGCTGCTGCGGATCCTCGGCGGGCTGGAGCGGCCGACCCGGGGCAGCGTCGAGCTCGACGGTACGGATCTGGCCACGGTGACCGAGTGCCGGCTCGCGCGGATACGTGCCGAGTCGATCGGCACGGTTCTCGGCGAGGATGAGCTCGCGCCGGGGCTCACCGCCCGGCAGAACGTGGCGGGCGCCCTCGTACCGCTGCGGCTGCGCCCGGCCGACTGCTGGGAGCTGGCCGGAGAGGCCTTGGCGGAGGTCGGGCTGAGCGATCAACAGGGCTTGTTTCCCCGCGAGTTGGACGAAGGGGCGCGGCGCCGGGTCGCGCTGGCGCGGGCGCTGGTGAAGCGGCCCACGGTGCTGCTGGCGGATCAGCCGACCGCCGGTCTGGACGCCGACGCCCGCGAGGGCGTTGCGGACCTGTTCGCACGGCTGTGGAGCGAGCGCCGGCTCAGCTGCATCGTGGCCACGGAGGACGAGGCGCTGGCCCGGCGGGCGCCCCGGCGCGCGACACTGTCGGCGGGGAGGGTGACGGCCATCACCCGCTGCGCGGGCCGAGATGCGGGCGGCCACCACTGACCGTGCCGCTCACCACGTCGCCCACCGTGGCATCGACCTTACTTTTCAGTAAACTTACTGACCAGTAAGGTTAAGGTAGGCTGGCGTGGATGAATGACACACGCAGGCGACGCGTCCCCCGGCCGGTCCGGGAGCAACAGATCATCGACGCGGCGATCCGGGTCTTCGCCAAGCGCGGCTATCACGCCGCGTCGGTCGACGAGATCGCGGAACTCGCCGGAATCTCCAAGCCGATGATCTATCTCTACCTCGACTCCAAGGAAGGACTGTTCATCGCCTGTCTGCGGCGCGAGGCCGCGCGCCTGGTGGCCGCGTTCCAGGATGCCGCGGGGCATGCCCCCTCCCCCGAACTACGGCTGCGGGCCGGGCTGCTCGCGTTCTTCACCTTCGTCACCGAGCACCGCGACAGCTGGGTGGTGCTGCACCGCCAGGCCTCGGAGCTGAGCCCGGCGATCGCGGCGGAGCTGACACAGGCGCGGCGGGCGGTGATGGCGGAGGTCGCCGGGCTGGTCCGGGTCGGCATCGTGGAGAGCGGCGGGCCCGCCCAAGCCGGCGAGCAGGACGCCGACTTCGTGACCTACGCCCTGGTCGGCGCGGCGGACTCGCTCACCGACTGGATGGCGAAGCACCCCGACGAACCGCCGGAGCGGATCACCCTGCGGCTGATGAACATGGTGTGGGTCGGGATGCGCAACGTCCTGGGCGGCGAGGTGTGGGCACCGGCCGAGGACGGCTAGCGGGCTCCCAAGAGCCGCCTCATCACCTACTGGTGGGCTCACCCGGCCGGCCGGTAGAAGGGACGGATGACCACACACAAGAGTGAGGCACCGCCGACCGCCGCACAGCAGCAGCCCAGCACCGAGGAGATGGTCCGGGCCAACCAGGCGAACTGGGACGCCCGTACCCCGGTCCATGTGGCCAGCGAGTTCTACGGCCTGGACGGCTCCCGGAGCGCCGAGGACTGGTTCGCACCGTTCGAATGGACGGATCTCGGCGATCTGACGGGGCGGGACGTGCTGCATCTGCAGTGTCATCTGGGCACCGAGACGGCCGCGTTCGCCGCGCGGGGCGCCGCGCACACCGTGGGGCTGGACTTCTCCGCCGCGGCGGTCGCGGAGGCGCGGCGGCTCGCCGGCGAGGCCGGCCGGGACATGGAGTTCGTCCGGTCGGATGTGCACCGGGCCGTGGCGGCGCTGGGCGGCCGCCGGTTCGATGTGATCTACACCGGCAAGGGGGCGCTGTGCTACCTGCCGGACCTGACCGCCTGGGCGGAGATAGTCAGCTCACTGCTGCGGCCCGGCGGGACGTTCTATCTGGTGGAGTTCCATCCGCTGCTCGACGCCCTGGGGCCGACACCGAGCCCGGACCGGCAGCAACTCCGGCTGCATCATGACTACTTAACGGGACGCGGCGCCATCAGGAGCGACACGCCCTGCACATACACCGACGGCCCGCCCGTGCAGGGTGCCACGACCAGTTACGAGTGGCGGCACGGCCTCGGAGAGGTCATCTCCGCCGTGATCGGCGCGGGGCTGACCGTCGAACTGGTGCGGGAGACCGAGCTGCTGCCCTGGAAACGGTTCGATTCCATGGTGCCGTCGGAGAACGGCTGGTGGCGTCTGCCGCCGTCCGAGCCGATCATTCCGCTGCTGTACGCCCTACGGGCGGTGAAGGCGCAAGGATGAGCGGAAAGAGCTGACGGCGAAGGGCTGAGCACCCCGCTCGGCACCGCGCTCACCCCCGGCGGTACACCGAACACAGCAGCTGATCCTTCGCCGGCCCGGTGACCCGCCACCGCAGATGCCAGGTGTCCGCCGCGACGGCGGTGAAGGTCCCCTCGTACCGGTCCTCGGAGCAGGGGTGGACGGCGGTCCACCGGCCGGTGCGGAGGTCGAGATCGTGGAAGGGCCGGCCGTCGGCGAAGTCGATCTCGGCGGTGCCGTCCGGCCGGGGCCGCAGCCGCAGTGTGCGGTGTGCCGGGTACGCCGTGCCGCCCCAGGTCAGCCGGCCCTCCTCCACGTGCAGCAGCGCATCCCCCACCGCGTCGGGCCGGAACTCGGCCGTGCCGCGGAAGCTTCCCTCGGAGCCGGCCCGCAGGTCGTACACGGTGCGCTCGATGTTCCAACGGCCGGCCAGATACCCGGCCACGTCGGGGACCGGGTACGGCGCCGGCGCTCGCGCCGGCTCTGGCACTGGCACTGGCACTGGCTCAAGAGGCATCCCCCCATTCTCCCGCCGCCCAGCGCCCCTCACCCCATCGGCCCCACCCGGCGCCGCCTGCCTCTCCCCCGGCCCCTCGTACCGTGCGGACCCGCATCACCCGTCTTACTCTCGGTGCAGTGATCGTCACCGAGGTCCGCACGGCGGGCCGGCCGGCGGCCGTACGCCGCCGGCCGGGGCGCCGCGCCCGCCGCTGCCGCCTCGTACGAGCCCGGAGAC
>NZ_QUAC01000155.1 GCF_003389455.1 Streptomyces inhibens
CGGCGACGGCACACGGGCCGGCCGGCCCGCGACCGGCGGACGGGCCGAGCGGCGGCGCCAGGCCCGGCGCATCAAACGCCGCAGGCGCCGCTCCTACATCAAGGAAATCCCCATCCTCATCGGCGTGGCGCTGGCCATCGCCCTCGTCCTGAAGACCTTCCTCGTCCAGGCGTTCGTCATCCCGTCCGGCTCCATGGAACAGACGATCAAGATCGGCGACCGGGTGCTGGTCGACAAGCTCACGCCCTGGTTCGGCTCCAAGCCGGAGCGCGGCGATGTCGTCGTCTTCAAGGACCCCGGCAAGTGGCTCAAGGGCGAACAGCACCAGCCCGCCGACGACGGGGGCGCCTTCCAGCCGGTCAAGGACGCCATGACCTTCATCGGGCTGCTGCCGTCCGCCGATGAACAAGACCTGATCAAGCGGGTCGTGGCGGTCGGCGGCGACACCGTCAAATGCTGCGACAAGCAGGGCCGGGTCACCGTCAACGGCACCCCGCTGACCGAACCGTACGTCCACCCGGGCAACCCGCCCTCCCAGCTGAAATTCACGGTGAACGTCCCCACCGGACGGATCTTCGTGATGGGCGACCACCGCTCCAACTCCGCGGATTCGCGCTTCCACCTGGACGAGCCGTACCGTGGCACGGTCTCGGAGGACAGCGTCGTGGGCCGGGCCGTGGTGATCGCCTGGCCGTTCAGCCACTGGCGACGCCTCGAAGAGCCGGACACCTTTGCGACGGTGCACGACGCGCCGGGCGCCAGGGCGTCCGCAGCGGGTGCGCCGCATAGGGTGTCACCCGAGAGTTTGACCGTACTCCCGACCCCTGCGGAACTCCCGCTCGTTATGGGAGTGGTGGGCCTGCGCCGGTTGACGGGCGGGCGAGTGCGTGGAGTGAGGAGCAGATGTGGGGGACTTGGCGGTCGGCGCGCGGTCCGGAACCGAAGAGCCCGAAGAGCCGGCAGGGGGCGGTGAGACCCCGCAGCCGGTGACGAGTTCCGTACATCAGTCACCAGCACAGTCACAGCCGGAGTCATCGGCGCGCTCGCCGCGTTCGGCGTCGTCGGACCGGCCGGGCGGGTCGGATACGTTGGGCACACCAGGGGGCAAGGAGGTGAGCGGCAGTATGAGGAGGGCCAAGAAGCCACGTGCCTTCTGGAAAGAGCTGCCGATCCTCATCGGTATCGCCCTGCTCCTCGCGCTGCTGATCAAGACGTTCCTGGTGCAGGCGTTCTCCATCCCGTCCGACTCGATGCAGGACACCCTGCAGCGCGGGGACCGGGTCCTGGTGGACAAGCTGACGCCGTGGTTCGGCTCCAAGCCGGAGCGCGGTGAGGTCGTCGTCTTCCACGACCCGGGCGGCTGGCTGAACGAGACGCCGACCCCCGAGCCCAACCCCGTCCAGAAGGTCCTCAGCTTCATCGGTCTGATGCCCTCGGCCGAGGAGAAGGACCTGATCAAGCGGGTCATCGCGGTCGGCGGCGACACCGTCGAGTGCCACGGCAGCGGCCCGGTCAAGGTCAACGGCAAGGCGCTGAAGGAAGACTCGTACATCTTCCCCGGCGTCACCCCCTGCGGGGACCGGGCATTCGGCCCGATCCACGTCCCCAAGGGCCGGATCTGGGTGATGGGCGACCACCGCGACGACTCACTCGACTCCCGCTACCACCAGAACCTCAAGGGCCACGGCACGGTCTCGGAGGACGAGGTCGTCGGCCGCGCGTTCACCATCGCCTGGCCCATCAACCGCTGGGCGACCCTGCCCGTACCGGACACCTTCGATCAGCCCGGGATCAACAAGGCAATGGCGGCGGCTCCGGCCGCCCTGGGCCTGGCCGGCGCGGTACCGATCGTGCTGTGGCGCCGCCGGAGGCTGACCGGAGAGCGTAACCCCAGGTAAGGTGCCGTCCCGGATCTTCGACGCGGGCCCGGTCCGCGGGGTGGGAGCGCTGGGATGAGCAGCAGTACGGAACGCAGGACCGACGGCCGCGGCCGGACCACGGGCAGTGTGCTGTCCGGTCTGGCCGTGGCCCTCGGCTGTGTGCTGTTCCTGGGCGGCTTCGTATGGGCGGCGCTGATCTACCGCCCGTATACGGTGCCGACCGATTCGATGTCGCCGACGATCGCGGCCGGGGCCCGGGTCATCGCCGAGAAGGTGGACGGATCCGAGGTACGCCGCGGCGACATCGTCGTCTTCAAGGACTCCGTGTGGGGCGACCTGCCGATGGTCAAGCGCGTCGTCGGCGTCGGCGGCGACAAGGTCTCCTGCTGCACCAAGCACGGCCGGCTGACCGTGAACGGAATCCCCGTCGAGGAACCGTATCTGCAAGGCAGCGGCCCCGCCTCACCCGTCGGCTTCAAGGCCAAGGTCCCCACCGGCCAGCTCTTCCTGCTCGGCGATCACCGAAGCGACTCCCTCGACTCCCGCGTCCACCTCACCGACAGCGATCATGGCTCCGTCCCGCGCAGCGCCGTCAACGCCCGGGTCGACGCCCGCGCCTGGCCGCTCGGCAGCATCGGCATGATGCAGCGCCCGACCAGCTTCTCCGCCTTCCCCGGTGGCACCTCGCAGCCGGGCCCGCTACAGCCCATCACCNGCCTTCCCCGGTGGCACCTCGCAGCCGGGCCCGCTACAGCCCATCACCCTCGCCGTGGTCGCCGGCGCGGTCCTCATCCTCGGCGGCTCCGCCTACGGGCCCATCGCCCGGCGCAAGGGGCGGCGGCGTGCGTGAGGGACGGGCGGCCGAGGAGCCGGGCAAGGGGCCGGGCCCTGGGCTAGCGCCCGCCGAGGGGGCGGCCGAGAGCCGTGAGGCTTCCGCGGTTGCCGACGAGCCCGAGCCGGCCGGCGTACGCCAGGTCTCCCGCGTCGTGCTGCTCGACCCCGACGACCGGATCCTGCTGCTCCACGGCTTCGAACCGGACCGCCCCGCCGACACCTGGTGGTTCACCCCCGGCGGTGGCCTCGAAGGAGCCGAGACGCACGAGGAGGCCGCCCGCCGCGAACTCGCCGAGGAGACCGGCATCACCGACGCGGTCCTCGGCCCCGTCCTGTGGAAGCGCCACTGCGCCTTCCCGTTCGACGGGCGGCGCTGGGAGCAGGACGAGTGGTACTACCTGGGGCGAACCAACCGGACTGTCACCGACACCGGCGGGCATACGGACCTGGAGCGACGCAGCGTCTCGGGACTGAGGTGGTGGACTTCGGAAGAACTGTCAGCGTCACGTGAGACGGTGTATCCGACCAGACTCGCCGAGCTGCTGCGCACACTGCTCGACGAAGGGCCCCCGAGTGCGCCGGTGCTCCTGGAGACCGAGCGGGTCTGACGCACAATAGGGGGACGCACGGCTGAAGGGGATCTGCCATGAGCGCCGAGGACCTCGAGAAGTACGAGACCGAGATGGAGCTGAAGCTCTACCGGGAGTACCGCGACGTCGTCGGGCTGTTCAAATATGTGATCGAGACCGAGCGACGCTTCTACCTCACCAACGATTACGAGATGCAGGTGCACTCGGTCCAGGGTGAAGTCTTCTTCGAGGTCTCGATGGCCGACGCCTGGGTCTGGGACATGTACCGTCCGGCTCGCTTCGTCAAGCAGGTGCGAGTGCTCACGTTCAAGGACGTGAACATCGAGGAGCTCAACAAGAGCGATCTGGATCTTCCGGGGAGCTGAGGCGGCCGGAGACTGCTTGCCGGCCGGCGCCTGCGGGGCGACGGCCGGGCCTGCTTCGGGCTGCCTGGTACGCCCGCCATGACCTGGGCCGACCCCCGGACGGGTGAGCGGGTTATCCACAACCGGCTCGTTGTCCACCAAGATCCAATAGATCTGCGCGGGGGCGTCAGAGTCGGTGCCGGAGGTGGTACCGCATGAACGCCACGGACGACATGCAGCACGGCCGGCAGGCCGCGGACGATACAGCGGACGACGCGCAGGTCAGGGGCCCACAGGTCAGGGACCCACAGGTCAGGGACACGCAGGCCAGGGACCGGGTGCGGGGGACGTGCTTAGAGCCCCGTAAGGGCCCGGAGCGTGACGGGCGGCCGAGTGATCGCCGAGGGCCCGGGCGCCGGGCCAGGCCGCCTACGGGTTCCCGGAACGCTGCCGCAGGTAGCGCTGGCAGCCCCGCCGCAGCGACCCCCAGCACCACCGGGCCGACGGCGACCAAACCGACCGACACCCGACGACGCGCTCTCGGCCGCTACGGCGAAGACCTGGCCGCCCGGCGGCTCATCGAGGCCGGGATGCGGATCCTGGACCGCAACTGGCGCTGCCGTGACGGAGAGATCGACATCGTCGCCGCCGACGGCGACGCCCTCGTGGTCTGCGAGGTCAAAACCCGCCGCGCCGGCTGGTACGAACACCCCATGGCGGCCGTACGCCCCGAGAAGACCGCCCGACTGCGCCTGCTGGCAGAACGCTGGCTGGAGCGCCACGGCGGCCCGCCACCCGGTGGCGTACGGATCGATGTCATCGGCGTACTGCTGCCGGCCCGCGGCGCCCCGGTCGTCCAGCACGCACGGGGGGTGGCGTAATGGGATTCGCCCGCACCTGCTCCGTCGCCCTGGTCGGCGTCGAAGGCGTGGTCGTCGAGGTCCAGGCCGACCTGGAACCGGGCGTCGCGGCGTTCACCCTCGTCGGGCTGCCCGACAAAAGCCTGATCGAGTCCAGGGACCGGGTGCGCGCCGCCGTCGTGAACTCCGGCGCCGAATGGCCGCAGAAGAAGCTCACCGTCGGCCTCAGCCCGGCGTCCGTACCCAAGAGCGGCAGCGGATTCGACCTGGCCGTGGCCTGCGCGGTCCTCGGCGCCGCCGAACGCCTCGATCCCCGCGAACTCACCGACCTCATGATGATCGGCGAACTGGGCCTGGACGGCCGCGTCCGCCCCGTACGCGGAGTGCTGCCGGCCGTGCTGGCCGCCGCCGACGCCGGATACCGCCAGGTCGTCGTCCCGGAACGGACCGTCGCCGAGGCCTCCCTCGTCCCCGGCATCTCCGTCCTCGGCGTCCGCAGCCTTCGCCAGCTCATCGCCGTCCTCGCCGACGAACCGGTGCCCGACGAAGAAGAACCCCTGGAAGAAGGCCGCCCCGACCCGCTTCTGGCCGGCCTGATCGTCCCCGGCACCGGCATCAGCGCCGGCCTGCCCCGCGGAGAACACGCACCCGACCTCACCGACGTCGCAGGCCAGCACAGCGCCCGCCGCGCCCTGGAGGTGGCCGCCGCCGGGCGCCACCACATCTTCTTCAAAGGCCCGCCCGGCGCCGGCAAAACCATGCTCGCCGAACGGCTCCCCGGACTGCTGCCACCCCTGTCGCCCAAGGAATCCCTGGAGGTCACCGCCGTCCACTCGGTAGCCGGCACCCTCCCACCAGGACAGCCACTGGTCCACCGGCCGCCCTACTGCGCCCCGCACCACTCCGCGACGATGGCATCCCTCGTCGGCGGCGGCACCGGACTGCCCCGACCCGGAGCCGTATCCCTTGCCCACCACGGCGTGCTGTTCGTGGACGAGGCCGCCGAATGCAGCCCACGCGTCCTGGACGCCCTGCGCCAGCCCCTCGAATCCGGGCATGTCGTCGTCGCCCGCGCCGCCGGCATGATGCGCATGCCCGCCCGGTTCCTCCTCGCCCTCGCGGCCAACCCCTGCCCCTGCGGACGGCACGGCACCACCAGCGGTGGCTGCGAATGCCGGCCGTCCTCCATCCGCCGCTACCGCGCCCGCCTCTCCGGGCCGCTGATGGACCGGGTGGACCTACGGATCGCCGTGGAGCCGGTCGCCCGCTCCGAACTGATCGCGTTCGGCCGCGGCGCCGAATCCACCGCGACCGTGGCCGCACGCGTACACGCCGCCCGCGAACGCGCCGCTGACCGCCTCGCCGGCACACCCTGGAACACCAACAGCGAGGTACCCGGCCATGAACTGAGAACCCGCTGGCAGGTCCACCCTGGCGCACTGGCCCAAGCGGAACGCGACCTCGAATGCGGCCTCCTCACGGCCCGCGGCCTCGACCGGGTCCTCCGCGTCGCCTGGACGGCCGCCGACCTCTCCGGCCGCGACCGCCCCAACAGAGAAGACGTCAACTGGGCCCTGGAACTCCGCACAGGCGTACGTCGCGGCACGCTCACGGCGGTGGGCGGCGGCGAAAGCCGGCGCGAGACCACGGCCGCGCGGACCCCGCAAGAAAGCGGCCCCCGCAAGAGAAGGGGTGAGCAATGAACCGCACTGACGAATGGGGCTTCGCGACGAGCGCCCCGCAGACCCCCGCGGACGACCGGCGTCACCCGCCCGACGCGGCTCCTGCCTCGCCCACGACGGCCGCCCGGCCGCCGGCTCGCCGCACAGCGTACGAACCGCAGCACACGGCCCGCGCGGCCCTCACCCGGATCCTCGAACCGGGTGACGAAACCGCCGGCCGCTGGCTGCGCGAAATGGGCCCAGTGGCCCTGTGGCACATGCTGTCCGACGACGACGCGGCCCCACCCAAGGACGCAAGCCCCGCCAAGATCGCGGGCCTGAGGCTACGCGCCGCACGGGCACGCCCCGCCGCCGACCTCGCCGCCGTCACCGCTCTCGGCGGCCGGTTCATCTGCCCCGGGGACGACGAATGGCCCGGCCAGCTCAACGACCTCGGCGATGCCCGCCCCGTCGGCCTATGGGTGCGCGGCACTGCCAACCTCCGGCTGTGGGCGCTGCGCTCGGTCGCCGTCGTCGGCGCCCGCGCCTGCACCGAATACGGAGCCCACCTCGCCGCCACCCTCAGCTCCGGACTCGCCGAGCGCGGCTGGGCCGTCGTATCCGGAGCCGCGTACGGCGTCGACGGCGCAGCCCACCGCGGTGCCCTGGCCGCCGACGGCGCGACCATCGCCGTACTCGCATCCGGCGTCGACTACGCCTACCCGCGCGGCCACACCGAGTTGATCGGCCGCATCTGCGAACAGGGCCTGGTGGTCGCCGAATTACCACCGGGCGACCACCCCACCCGCAGCCGCTTCGTCCAGCGCAACCGCGTGATCGCCGCGCTCACCAGAGGCACCGTCGTCGTGGAGGCCGAACTCCGCAGCGGCTCGCTCGTCACCGCCCGGCGGGCGCTGGCCCTCGGGCGATTCACGATGGGCATGCCGGGCCCGGTCACCAGCGGTCTGTCCGCCGGTGTGCATCAACTCCTGCGCGGCGAGGCCGCGGTGGTCACCGACGCCGACGAGGTCATCGAACTCGTCGGCAGCATCGGCGACCTCGCCCCCGAGCGCCGAGGGTCCACCCGCATCCGCGACCTCCTCGACCCCGTCGCGACCCGCGTGCTGGAGGCACTGCCCGCGCGCGGCAGCACGGACACCACCCACCTCGCGCAGGAAGCCGGCACGCCCCGCGATGTCACCCAGGGCAAACTCTTCGAGCTCCAGTCCCTCGGATTCGTTCAAAGGTGCGGTGACCGCTGGGAGTTGGCGCGACGCGCCGAGGCGACCGAGGGTTCCCGGCGAGGCGGTACTTGACCTGGGGCGAACGGGTGAAAGGGTGAGGGGAATGACCGCAGAATCCAGGTTTGCCGTGCTTCGGCGCACGGGCCCGACCCGTGGGGAGACGGCGATGTGGCGCAACGGACGCACGGGGTCGCACCCGATGCGTCACGGCGTCCGCCCGCACGGCCCGCCGGAGGCCTGTACCCGGCACCGTGTCCGGGTATCGCCACGCCGTACGAGGTAACCCTGAGGTGCGGGCAGCGGAACGTATCTGCGCACCCCCGAACCTGCCTCCATCGCGCACCGCGACACTCTGGTCACGCTACGCTCACAGACAATTCAGCCCTCACACATCCACCCACCCGCGTCTCGGCAGAACGGCTCAAGGCGACGAATGCCCCAGCACACCTCCGGGTCTGACCGTGCGGCAGTACCACCCGCCGCGCGCGGCAGCGTGCGCCCCGCCCCGCCCACTTCGCTCGACGAGTTGTGGCGCGCCTACAAGGCATCAGGCGACGGCCGGCTGCGGGAGCAGCTGATCCTGCACTACTCGCCGCTGGTCAAATACGTCGCCGGCCGCGTCAGCGTCGGACTGCCACCCAACGTCGAACAGGCCGACTTCGTCTCCTCCGGAGTCTTCGGACTGATCGACGCCATCGAGAAGTTCGACCCCGAACGCTCCATCAAGTTCGAGACCTACGCCATCACCCGCATCCGCGGCGCGATGATCGACGAACTGCGTGCGCTGGACTGGATCCCGCGCTCCGTGAGACAGAAGGCCCGCGCCGTCGAACGGGCATACGCCACCCTCGAAGCGCAACTGCGCCGCACCCCGTCCGAGGCGGAGGTCGCGGCGGAGATGGGCATCGCGCTGGAGGAACTCCACAATGTGTTCAGCCAGCTGTCCCTGGCGAACGTGGTGGCCCTGGAAGAGCTGCTGCACGTCGGAGGCGAGGGCGGTGAACGGCTGAGCCTGATGGACACCCTTGAGGACACGGCGGCCGAGAACCCCGTAGAGATCGCCGAGGACCGCGAACTACGGCGACTGCTCGCGCGCGCCATCAACACCCTCCCCGACCGCGAGAAGACCGTGGTGACGCTCTACTACTACGAGGGCCTCACGCTCGCCGAGATCGGCAACGTCCTCGGCGTCACGGAGAGCAGGGTCAGCCAGATCCACACCAAGTCCGTACTGCAACTCAGAGCCAAGCTCGCCGACGTCGGCCGCTGAGCCACTGCCCGGCCTGAGCTACCTCTCGGCCGCCGAGTCTCGTCGCGGAAGCCGCATCGCCTCCCGGACCGAACTCCGACCGGGGACACCGAGTCACCTCCCTGACCGCACCTGCGTGCACACGCCGAGCCTCCCCGCGGCCATCGAGCCTCCCTGATCCGTGTCGCCATGCGGAGTGCCGCGACGGGCACGCCATCCGTAGAGTGGTGACGTGCCCAGGATTCGAGCGGCCTCTGTGGCCGAGCACCGGACGATGCAGCGCGGCGCCCTCTTGGACGCCGCCCGCTCCCTGCTGTCCGAAGGCGGAACGGAAGCGCTGACCTTCCCCGCCCTCGCCGAGCGCACCGGACTCGCGCGCTCCTCCGTATACGAGTACTTCCGCTCGCGCGCAGCCGTGGTCGAAGAGCTGTGCGCCGTCGATTTCCCCGTCTGGGCCGCCGAGGTCGAAGCGGCGATGGAGCGCGTCGACACGCCCGAGGAGAAGGTCGAGGCGTATGTGCGCCGGCAGCTGGCGCTGGTCGGCGACCGGCGCCACCGTGCCGTCGTCGCCATCTCGGCCGGTGAGCTGGACGCCGGCGCCCGCGAGAAGATCCGCGCGGCGCACGGCGGACTCATCGCCATGATCGTCGAAGCGCTCGCCGCCCTCGGCCACGAACAGCCCCGACTCGCCGCCATGCTCCTCCAGGGCGTCGTCGACGCCGCGGTCCGCCGCATCGAACTCGGCGCCGCCGAAGACCCGGGCGAGATCACGGAGGCAGCGGTCGCCATGGCTCTCCGCGGCGTCCGCGGCTGACCCCGGGGGGCCTCCCCCCCCGCCCCCGGCCCCC
>NZ_QUAC01000163.1 GCF_003389455.1 Streptomyces inhibens
CCCACTCCCACCGTCACCAGCGCCCCCACCGCGAGCGCGCCGCCCAGCCACATCACGCCGGCCGCGCCCCAGCCGTCCGCGGCCCGCCCGCCGACCAGCGCCCCCAGCGCGATGGCCCCGTTGAACACCGCCACGAACAGCGCCGATGCCGCCTCCCGCGCGCCCGGCGCGGCCGCCATCAGCCAGGTCTGGGTGCTGACCGACACGCCCCCGTAGGCCAGCCCCCATACGGCCACCAGCAGTGCCGCCCCCGCGACCCCCGCAACGTGCCCCAGCAGCGGCACCAGCAACACCGCTCCCGCGAGCACCCCACAGATCGCCAGCAACGCCGCACGCGGCGAGCGCGCCGCCGCGGCACCGGCCGTGAAGTTCCCGGCCAGACCCGCGAGGCCGAAGGCCAGCAGCAGCGTGCTGATCTGCCCCGCCTCCGCGCCGGCCACCTCCTCCAGCACCGGCCGCACATACGTGTACGCCGCGAAGTGCCCCGTCACCAGGAGCGCCATCAGCAGAAGTCCGGTCCGTACGGGTGCGCCGCGCAGCAGCCCCAGCACTCCGTTCAGCCGCACCGCGGCAGCCTCCGGAAGCGGCGGCAGCAATACGGCCAGCGCGACCGCCACCGCCCCGCAGACCAGGGCCATCGCCACGAACGCCGTGCGCCAGCCGCCCAGTTCACCCAGGAATGTGCCGGCCGGCACGCCCAGCACCGACGCCGCCGCGACCCCGCTGAAGATCAGGGACGTCGCCGCCGCCACCCTTCGCCCGGGCACCAGCCGCACCGCGAGCCCCGCCGCGATCGCCCACACCCCGCCCATCCCAAGCCCCACCAGCACCCGCGCCGCCAGCAGCACCGCGACATCCGGTGCGTACGCCGCGAGCAGATTCGCCGCCGCCAGCGTGCCCATCAGTGCGGCCAGCACCACCCGCCGGTCCCGCCGCCCGGCCAGCAGCGTCAGCACCGGCGCCGCCACCGCCGCGACCAGGCCCGTCACGGTCAGCGTCAGCCCCGCCGTGCCGTCCGTGATCCGCAACTCCCGGCCCATCGGCGTCAACAGCCCCACCGGCAGCATCTCCGACGTCACGACCGTGAACGTCGCCGCCGCCAGCGCCCCCACCGCCGGCCAGCCACCGCCCCGAATCCGCCCCAACTCCCCTGGTGGCGCCGCTGGTCCAGCCGCGCGGCCCGCCATCCGGCCCTCGATGTTCGTCATGCCTCCAGCCAACTTCCGCGTCCACCGGGGAACAACGGCCAACTCCTCACCCTTGTATGAGCAGGACTCATCGATGAACAGGGCTCATCGGTCCACCGCACGACACCACCGCGCCACCACCACCAACAACACCAGCAACACCGACGCCAAGGAACGCCCGAAGGAGCCCGAAGGAACCCCCATGAGCGGCCCGTCCCCCTCGACCGCCCCCGGCACCCTCCCCAGCGCCACCCCCGCCCTCGAACTCCGCGAGCTGGAGTGCTTCCTCGTCCTCGCCGAAGAGCTGCATTTCGGCCGCACCGGCGAGCGGCTGTACGTCTCGCAGAGCCGCGTCAGCCAGCTCCTGCGCGCCCTGGAGTCCCGGATCGGCGCCCGCCTCGTGGACCGCACCAGCCGCCGCGTCCGTCTCACCCCGCTCGGCGAGGAGTTCCGTACGTCCCTGCGCCCCGCCTACGACGCGCTGCGCGCCACCGTGGAGCGCGCCCGCAGCGCCGCCCGCGGGATCGAGGGGCGTCTGACGATCGGCTTCCAGGGCACCGCGGACGACCGGATCATGCGGGCCATCGACGCCTTCCACCGCCGCCACCCGGGCTGTGCCACCCAGATCGTCGAGATCCCGCTGTGCGACCCCTTCGGCGCGCTGCGCAGCGGCGCGGTCGATGTCGCCGTCACGCTCCTGCCCGTCGCCGAGCCCGACCTCACCCTCGGCCCGGTCTTCTCCGCCCAGCAGCAGACCCTCGCCGTCTCCGTACGGCACCCGCTGGCGTCCCGTACCGCGATCGCCGCCGAGGATCTCGCCGGCACGCCACTGATCTCCCCGGACGGCCCGGCGCCCGCCTACTGGCGAGCGGCCCATGCCCCGGCCACCACCCCGCAGGGCCGCCCGATACCCGCCGGCCCCAAGGTCAGCACCCTGCAAGAGGGCCTCACCCTCGCCGCGGCCGGCCGGGGCGGCATGCTGCTGTGCCGCCCCACCGCCGACTACCACGGCCGCCGCGACATCTCTTTCGTCCCCGTCACGGGCCTGCCGGACTCCGTCCTCGGCCTCGTCCACCACACGGCGCGCGAAACGGCCCGCGTACGCGCCTTCCGTACCGCTGTGACGGAGGTCGCGAAGTGACGGAGGTCGCGGGTGACATACGTCGCGAGCCCCGCGTCCGGCGACACCCCCGCCCACACCCCAGCGCCGCCCCACCCCCCGTGACGCACACAACAACGTGACAAACGCAACGAAAGACCCCCGGTCTCCGGATTTCTCCGAAGACCGGGGGTCTCATCTGTGCGCGAGGGGGGAGTTGAACCCCCACGCCCTTTCGGGCACTGGAACCTGAATCCAGCGCGTCTGCCTATTCCGCCACCCGCGCATGGGTGCTGCCGGTTGATTCTCCCACGCGATCCGGGCTGTTCCGTCCGGGTCTTGTGCGAGCGCCTGCCGACATCCAGAACATTAGCACGCTGTCGGGGGTGTCTTCACACGCCTTTCCCCCGGTCCCCGCCCTGCGGCCACCCGGCTCCCCGCCCTGTGGCAACCCCGGTTCGGCACCCCTCCGTACCTCGGGCATTCGCCGAGCACTGCCCAAAGGGTTCACACTCGCGGTAGCCGCAACCGGAGTGAGGCTCACCGGTCCGCCCGTCCCGCGCCGGGACGGCTCATGGCCCGCCGTGTCCGACTCCGGCCCCCGCCCGGCCGGAGTGGTCGGCGGTTGCGGGACACTGTCTTCGGGGCACATCTACGATCGCAGTGCACAAGCAGTGGGCAAGGAGCAAGAAGCACCGGGCAACCCTGTGAGGGGCGACACTCGTCCTCAAGGCGGGAAAGGGGAACCAGCCGATTTCCCGACGCGTGGATACGATCAGTAAGCAGTATCAGGACGACCCGATCAGGACGACCCCGACGAAGACTGAGGAAGGAGGTGCCCCGTGGGAGTACTGAAGCGTTTCGAGCAGCGTCTCGAAGGTCTCGTCAACGGCACCTTCGCCAAAGTGTTCAAATCAGAGGTGCAGCCCGTTGAGATCGCCGGCGCGCTGCAGCGCGAGTGCGACAACAACGCCACCATCTGGAACCGCGACCGCACGGTCGTCCCCAACGACTTCATCGTCGAGCTGAGCACCCCCGACTACGACCGCCTGAGCCCCTACAGCGGGCAGCTCGGCGACGAACTGTCGGGCATGGTCCGCGACTACGCCAAGCAGCAGCGCTACACCTTCATGGGCCCGATCAAGGTCCATCTGGAGAAGGCCGACGATCTCGACACCGGCCTGTACCGCGTCCGCAGTCGCACGCTCGCCTCCAGCTCGTCCCAGGATCAACCGGGCCAGGCGGCGGCCGCCCAGCGCGCCTCCGCGATGCCTCGCGGCAGCCAGCCCGGCGGCGGCCATGTGAGCCCGCCCCCCATGCCTTCGTCCCCGCCTCCCGGCGGCGCGCAGCCCGTACCCCGTACGGCACCGCCCGGTGCAGGACCGCAGCCCTACGCGCAAACCAGGCGCTGGATCGAGATCAACGGCACCCGCCACCAGATCTCGCGCTCCACGCTCGTACTGGGCCGCAGCACCGACGCTGACGTACGGATCGACGACCCGGGTGTCTCCCGGCGTCACTGTGAGATCCGGGTCGGAACGCCCCCCATGATCCAGGATCTGGGTTCCACGAACGGCATCGTGGTAGACGGGCAGCACACCACTCGCGCTAATCTCCGCGACGGCTCGCGGATTGTCGTGGGCAGTACCACCATCGTTTACCGGCAAGCCGAAGGGTGAAGCGGGGGCAATGTCAGAGCTGACCCTCACGGTCATGCGGTTGGGTTTCCTCGCCGTACTGTGGCTGTTCGTCATCGTGGCCGTTCAGGTCATCCGCAGCGATTTGTTCGGCACGCGCGTCACACAGCGCGGTGCCGCCCGACGCGGCGGGCAGGAAGCGCGTACACAGCGCCAGGCTGCCGCGCCGCCGCAACAACAGCAGCGCCGCCAGGAAGGCGGCCGCGGCAACAACCGCCAGCGCCGCGGAGCCCCCACGAAACTGGTGGTCTCCGAGGGTTCGCTGACCGGTACCACCGTCGCCCTCCAAGGCCAGACCATCTCCCTGGGCCGTGCGCACGACTCCACGATCGTGCTGGACGACGACTACGCGTCCAGCAGGCATGCCAGGATCTACCCGGACCGTGACGGCCAGTGGATCGTCGAGGATCTCGGTTCCACCAACGGCACGTACCTGGACCGGACCCGACTGACGACCCCGACACCGATTCCTCTGGGAGCCCCGATCCGCATCGGCAAGACCGTCATCGAGCTGCGGAAGTAGTACGACAATGAGCGAGCGGAGCGAGCGAGCCGCGGCGGTCCACTCGGCGGACCCGGGCGTGCTCCCGACCGGAGGGTGGGCAGTGTGGCTCGACGAGACCGGCTGTACCCCGAGCCGACGGGTGAGGTGCGCATGAGTCTTTCACTGCGCTTCGCCGCCGGATCGCACAAGGGCATGATCCGTGAGGGCAACGAGGACTCCGGCTATGCCGGACCGCGACTGCTCGCCATCGCCGACGGCATGGGCGGCCAGGCCGCCGGTGAGGTCGCCTCCTCCGAGGTGATCTCCACGCTCGTCCAGCTCGACGACGACGTCCCCGGTTCGGACATCCTCACGTCGCTCGGCACCGCCGTGCAGCGGGCCAACGACCAGCTGCGGGTGATGGTCGAGGAGGATCCCCAGCTGGAAGGCATGGGGACCACCCTGACCGCCCTGCTGTGGACCGGTCAGCGGCTCGGCCTCGTCCACGTCGGCGACTCGCGTGCGTATCTGCTGCGCGACGGCGGGCTGACCCAGATCACCCAGGACCACACCTGGGTGCAGCGGCTGGTCGACGAGGGCCGGATCACCGAAGAGGAAGCCACCACCCACCCGCAGCGGTCGCTGCTGATGCGGGCGCTGGGCAGCGGCGATCATGTCGAGCCGGACCTGTCGATCCGCGAGGTGCGGGCCGGAGACCGGTATCTGATCTGCTCGGACGGACTGTCCGGGGTCGTCAGCCACCAGACGCTGGAAGAGACGCTCGCCAGCTACCACGGGCCGCACGAGACGGTGCAGGAGCTGATCCAGCTCGCGCTGCGCGGCGGTGGCCCCGACAACATCACCTGCATCGTCGCCGACGTCCTGGACGTGGACGGCAATGAGTCGATGGCCGGTCAGCTCAACGACACCCCGGTGATCGTGGGCGCCGTCGCCGAGAACCAGAACCAGCTCAGCGACCCCAGCACGATGCAGACGCCGGCCGCCCGGGCCGCCGAGCTCGGCCGCAGGGACGCCCAGCAGGCCGCCCCGGGAGGCGCCTTCGGCCCGCCCGGAAGCGGTGACCTGGAGGTCGGCGGGCCGCCGCAGGGTTCCTTCGGCGCGTTCACCGACGAGGACTTCCTCAAGCCCCGGCGGCGCGGAAAGTGGATCAAGCGGTCGCTGTTCATCGCGCTGGCGCTGGGCGTCGTCGGCGGCGGGCTCTACGCCGGCTACCGCTGGACGCAGACGCAGTACTTCGTCGGCGCCANGCTCTACGCCGGCTACCGCTGGACGCAGACGCAGTACTTCGTCGGCGCCAAGGACGACCACATCGCGCTCTACCAGGGCATCAGCCAGGACCTGGCGTGGATCAAGCTCAATGACGTGGACGAGGACCACCCCGAGATCGAACTCAAGTACCTGCCGCTGTACCAGCGCAACCAGGTCAAGGAGACGATCGCGGTCGACAACCGCACGCAGGCCGGCGAAAAGGTCACCGAGCTGAGCAAGCAGGCCAACGCCTGCCGCAGCAAGGAGCAGCGGGAGGCCGCCGAGCGCGAAGCGGCGCGTAACAGAGGCAAGGGCCAGGCGGGTACGCCGACCAAGCCCGGTACGCCGAGCACCAAGCCCGGTTCCACCGACAAGGCGGGCAAGACCGGCGGCACCGGCCTGCCCGGCACGCTCGCGGCGACCGCGTCGCCGACTCCCACACCCACTCCCAGCCAGGCCCCCTCCGAGGAGCAGCAGAAGCTGGAAAAGAATTGCAGCACCCAGCAGTGAGGGCGTAGGGGGCCGTACATCTCATGAGCAGTACCACCAACACCACCACCATCGGCACCATCGGAGCCCCGAGCCGCCGCAACACCGAGCTGGCGATGCTCGTCTTCGCGGTGCTGATTCCGGTGTTCGCGTACATCAACGTCGGCCTGGCCAAGGACGGTTCGGTGCCGGCCGGTGTGCTGGGCTACAGCCTGGGCCTCGGTCTGCTGGCGGGCGTCGCCCACCTCGTCGTCCGCAAGTGGGCGCCGTACGCCGACCCGCTGATGCTGCCCATCGCCACCCTGCTCAACGGCCTGGGGCTGATCTTCATCTGGCGGCTCGACCAGGAGCCCTCGCTGGGCAAGGCGATGGCGCCGAACCAGCTGATGTGGTCGACGCTCGGCGTCGCGCTCTTCCTCGGCATCCTGATCTTCCTCAAGGATCACCGTGTCCTGCAGCGCTACACCTACATCTCGATGGTGATCGCGCTGGTGCTGCTGGTCGCGCCGATGTTCTTCCCCGGCGTGAACGGCGCCAAGATCTGGATCACGATTCCGGGTCTCGGCTCGCTGCAGCCCGGTGAGTTCGCGAAGATCATCATCGCGATCTTCTTCGCCGGCTATCTGATGGTGAAGCGGGACGCGCTGGCGCTGGCCAGCCGCCGCTTCATGGGGCTCTACCTCCCGCGCGGCCGCGACCTCGGCCCCATCCTCGTCATCTGGGCCCTGAGCCTGATGATCCTGGTCTTCGAGACCGACCTGGGTACCTCGCTGCTCTTCTTCGGCCTGTTCGTCGTGATGCTGTACGTCGCGACCGAGCGCACCAGCTGGATCGTGTTCGGGCTCCTGCTCAGCGCGGGCGGCGCGGTCGCGGTGGCGACCTTCGAGTCGCACGTCCAGGTCCGTGTGCACAACTGGCTCAACCCGCTGGAGCTGCTCAACGGCGGTGTCACCGAGACCGCCCAGGCGATGTACTCCTTCGGGTCCGGCGGCATCCTCGGCTCCGGTCTGGGGCAGGGCTACTCGCGTCTGATCCAGGGCATCGCGCCGAAGAGCGACTACATCCTCGCCACGGTCGGCGAGGAGGTCGGTCTGGCCGGCCTGATGGCCATCCTGCTGCTGTACGGCCTGCTGATCGAGCGCGGTATCCGTACGGCGCTGGCCGCCCGTGACCCGTTCGGCAAGCTGCTGGCGGTCGGCCTGTCCGGCGCCTTCGCGCTGCAGGTCTTCGTGGTCGCCGGTGGTGTGACGGGCCTGATCCCGCTGACGGGTATGACGATGCCGTTCCTCGCCCAGGGTGGTTCTTCCGTGATCGCCAACTGGGCGCTGGTCGGGATCCTGCTGCGGATCAGCGACACCGCACGCCGCCCCGCGCCGGCCCCCGCCCCGTCCACCGACGCCGAGATGACCCAGGTGGTCCGCCCGTGAACAAGCCCCTGCGCCGGGTCGCGATCTTCTGCGGCCTGCTCGTCCTCGCTCTGCTCGTCCGCGTCAACTGGGTGCAGTTCGTCCAGGGCGATGAGCTCAAGAACGACCCGCACAACCGCCGGGTCGCCATCGAGCGCTACAGCACGCCGCGCGGCAACATCATCGTCGACGGCAAGGCCATCACCGGCTCCACGACCACCGACAGCGGCGACTTCAAGTACAAGCGGACGTACAAGAACGGCAAGATGTGGGCGCCGGTCACCGGTTACGCCTCGCAGGCCTTCGACTCCAACCAGCTCGAAAAGCTCAACGACGGCATACTCTCCGGCACCGACGACAGGCTCTTCTTCAGCCGCACGGTCGACATGTTCACCGGCGGCAAGCAGAAGGGCGGCAACGTGGTGACCACCCTCGACGCCAAGGCCCAGAAGGCCGCCTTCGAGGGTCTGGGCGACCAGAAGGGCGCGGTCGCCGCGATCAACCCGGAGACCGGCGCGATCCTGGCGCTGGCCAGCACCCCGTCGTACGACCCGTCCACCTTCGCCGGGATGAGCAACAAGGACGC
The DNA here is from genome assembly GCF_003389455.1 of Streptomyces inhibens. Lineage (GTDB taxonomy): Bacteria > Actinomycetota > Actinomycetes > Streptomycetales > Streptomycetaceae > Streptomyces > Streptomyces inhibens. The sequence goes on from NZ_QUAC01000163.1 coordinate 8,218, forward strand.
CGAGGCGTACAGCGCGCTGCAGAAGAAGAACAACCCCGACGAGCCGATGCTCAACCGGGCGCTGCGCCAGACCTACCCGCCCGGCTCGACCTTCAAGGTCGTCACGGCCGCGGCGGCGCTGGAGAACGGCCTCTACAACGACGTCGACTCCAAGACGGTCTCGCCGCTGCCCTACACGCTCCCCGACACCTCGGGCATCGAGCTGAAGAACGAGGGCAACATCCCCTGCGAGAACGCCAGCCTGCGTGAGGCGCTGCGCTGGTCCTGCAACACCGTGTTCGGCAAGATCAGCGCGGACCTCGGCAACAAGAAGATGAAGGACGAGGCCGAGAAGTTCGGCTTCAACGACCCGAAGATCGACACTCCGGTCCGGGCCGCGGAGAGCATCTTCCCCAAGGACAACCGGCCGCAGAACGCGATGGCGGGCATCGGCCAGGCGTCGAACCGCGCCACGCCGCTGCAGATGGCCATGGTCGCCTCGGCGGTCGCCAACGGCGGCAAGCTGATGAAGCCGTACATGGTCGATCAGCTGGTCGCGACGAACCTCAATGTGGTCCAGCAGCACACGCCGCAGGAGATGAGCCGGCCGCTGTCGCCGGAGAACGCCCAGAAGATCCAGAGCATCATGGAGACCGTCGTCAAGAACGGCACGGGAACCAACGCTCAGATCCCGAACGTCACGGTCGGCGGTAAGACCGGAACCGCGCAGCACGGTGAGAACAACAAGGACAACCCGTACGCCTGGTTCATCTCCTACGCCAAGACCGACAAGGGCACCCCGGTCGCGGTAGCCGTCGTCATTGAGGGATCCGACACGCTCCGCGATGACATCGCCGGTGGCAAGCTCGCAGCTCCGATCGCGAAGCGGGTCATGGAGGCGGTACTCGAAGGCGAGAAGTGACTCGGGTCATGCCAATACCGGTCACGTATCAGGTTGCGGCTCCGGCTCGGTCCGGTACGGCGTGCCGGGTACGGTATGCCCGGACAGCACACCGCCGGACCACACACCGGTGCGGTCGGGACTGACGGAGAGGGCTGGAGAAGCTTATGGAAGAGCCGCGTCGCCTCGGCGGCCGGTACGAGCTGGGCTCGGTGCTCGGCCGTGGTGGCATGGCCGAGGTGTACCTCGCGCATGACACCCGCCTGGGCCGCACCGTAGCTGTGAAGACGCTGCGGGTGGACCTCGCCCGTGATCCGTCCTTCCAGGCCCGGTTCCGCCGTGAGGCCCAGTCGGCCGCCTCGCTGAACCATCCGTCGATCGTCGCGGTCTACGACACCGGCGAGGACTATGTCGACGGTGTCTCGATCCCGTACATCGTCATGGAGTACGTCGACGGCTCCACGCTGCGTGAGCTGCTGCACTCCGGAAGAAAGCTGCTGCCCGAGCGCTCGCTGGAGATGACCACCGGCGTCCTGCAGGCGCTGGAGTACTCCCACCGGGCCGGCATCGTCCACCGCGACATCAAGCCGGCCAACGTCATGCTGACGCGCACCGGCCAGGTCAAGGTCATGGACTTCGGTATCGCCCGCGCGATGGGCGACGCCGGTATGACGATGACGCAGACCGCGGCGGTCATCGGCACGGCGCAGTACCTCTCGCCCGAGCAGGCCAAGGGCGAGCAGGTCGACGCCCGCTCCGACCTGTACTCCACCGGCTGTCTGCTCTACGAGCTGCTCACCGTACGGCCGCCGTTCGTCGGTGACTCACCGGTCGCGGTGGCTTATCAGCATGTCCGCGAGGAGCCGCAGAAGCCGAGCAACTTCGACCCCGAGATCACGCCGGAGATGGACGCCATCGTCCTGAAGGCGCTGGTCAAGGACCCGGACTACCGCTATCAGTCGGCCGACGAGATGCGCGCCGACATCGAGGCGGCGCTGGAGGGCCAGCCGGTCGCGGCGACCTCCGCCATGGGCGCGGCGGGCTACGACCAGGACCAGCCGACGACCATGCTGCGCCCGCAGGATCCGGCGGGCCAGACCTCCATGCTCCCGCCGATGAACCCGGACGACGGGGGCTACGGCTACGACGAGCGCGCCGACCGGCGGCGGGGCGGCGGCAAGAAGAAGAGCAACACCTCGACGATCCTGCTGGTGCTCGCCGCGGTGCTCGTCCTGGTCGGTGCGATCTTCATCGGCAAGGCGATGTTCACCAACGGGAACAAGGGCGGCGGCAAGACGCCGGTGCCCAACCTCGTCGGCAAGACCCTGTCGGAGGCCAAGGGCTTCGGGAAGAACGGCACCTTCAAGGTCGTCGAAGGCGGCCGCAAGGCCTGCGACAACGTCAAGAAGGGCCAGGTCACCGAGCAGGACCCGGAGTCCGGCAAGGAGATCGAGAAGAAGGGCACCGTCACGGTCACGCTGTGCACGGGCCTGGAGCAGATCTCGGTTCCCAATGTGAAGGGTCTGACCGAGGCCGAGGCGCGCAAGGAGCTTGAGGACAAGGGCTTCACCGAGATCGAGACCAAGCCTGTGGCCTCCGACCGGGACCCCGGTACGGTCGCCGATCAGGACCCGAAGCCGAACTCCAAGAAGACCAAGAACACCACGATCACGCTGTCCATCGCCACGGAGAGCCCGAAGGTGAACGTCCCGGACGTCAAGGGCCAGGACTTCGCGGCTGCCGAGAAGCAGCTCAAGGACCTCGGCTTCACGGTCGCCCGGAGCGATCAGGAGGTCTCCGACCCGAATCAGGTCGGCAAGGTCCTCAATCAGAGCCCGGGCGGCAACACCCCGGCCGAGAAGAACTCCGCTGTCACCCTGACCGTGGGCAAGGCGGCGGCGCAGACACCGGTGCCGGACGTGAGGGGCCGGACGGTCAAGGAGGCGAAGCAGGCGCTGCAGCAGGCCGGCTTCAACAACATCCAGTTCGCCGGCGGCAGTCCGCAGGACGACAACGCCCGTGTGGTGACCCAGGATCCGCAGCCTCAGCAGCCGGCCGATCCCGGCACCACCACCGTGACGCTGACCACCATCGGCGGTGGTGGTGGCGGCAACGGTAACGGGGGCGACGACGGCACCCTCTTCGGCGGACCGTTCGGCGGCAAGCACTAGCGGCCCGTACGGCGACTGACGACGAAGCCCCGGCAGCCCTTGGAGGGCGGCCGGGGCTTTGTCGTATGCGGGGTGCGGGGGCTGGGCCGGGGCGGAAGTTAGCGCAGTTCCTTCGGGGGTGTGCGGTCCGCGTCGACCTTCTCCGTGCGCTCCAGCTCGCCCCAGACGATGTAGCGGTAGTTCGAGGTGTAGACCGGGGTGCAGGTCGTCAGGGTGATGTAGCGGCCGGCCTTGCGCTTGCCGGACTCCTTCGGGATGTCGTCGAGGACGTCCACGTTGTACTTCGAGGTCTCGGGCAGCGTCGCGAAGACCTTGTAGACGTACCAGGTGTCCTTGGTCTCGAAGACGATCGGGTCGCCGTCCTTGAGCTTGTCGATGTTGTGGAACTTCGCGCCATGGCCGTCGCGGTGTGCGGCGAGGGTGAAGTTGCCCTTCTTGTCGTTCGGCAGCCCCGACTTGACCGGCTTGGTGTAATAGCCGGCCACGCCCTCGTTGAGGACCTCGGAGTCGGTGCCCTTCTCGACCAGCACCTCGCCGTTGTTCATCGCCGGTACGTGAAGAAAGCCGATGCCGTCCTTGGTGTTCAGCTCCCCCGGCCCCTTGGGCCCGCTGCTCGCCCAGTGCTGGCGCACCTGGTCACCTTGCTTGTGCGCCTCGCGGTCGGCGAGGACGTTGGTCCACCACAGCGAGTAGGCGACGAACAGGCCCAGGACCAGGCCGACGGTGATCAGCAGCTCGCCGATGACGCTGACGACGGCGGCGATGGTCCTGCGCACCCGGCGCGGCTTGGGGGGCGGCGCGGACCGGTCGATTTCCTCGTCGCTTCCGGTTGCAGTCACCGCGTAGCACCCCTCTTATATTCGCTCAGCCGGCGAGCGCATCCGGTTTGCCCTTGCTCCGCGGCCGCTCGTCGACCATCTTGCCCCAGACGATCATCCGAAAGGTACTGGTGAACTCCGGGGTACAGGTCGTCAGGGTGATGTAGCGGCCGGGTCCGGTGAATCCCGAGCCGGGCGGCACCGGTCCGATCACGCTGGTGTTGCTCGGAGACGTCTGCGGGAGGATGCTCTCCATCTCGTACGTGTAGTACGAGCTCTGCGTCTCGACGACGATCTTGTCGCCCTTGGTGAGCTTGTTGATGTAGCGGAACGGCTCGCCGTGGGTGTTGCGATGGGCCGCCACCGCGAAGTTGCCCTTCTTGTCCCAGGGCATTGCCGTCTTGATCCCGCTGTTCTTGTCGTAGTGGCCGACCATGCCGTGGTCCAGCACATCGTGCTTGTCGATGCCCTCGGCTATCGGAGCCTTCACATCCAGCTTGGGGATATACATGATCCCGAAGCGCTCACCGTCCGCGAGGTTCTTCTTCTCCCCGCCGCCCTTGTCCCACTCGTGCTGAAGGTTGTTGGCGGCGCCGCCGGCCTCCTGCTCGGCCATCACATTCGTCCACCACAGCTGATAGGTGACGAACAGCAGCATCAGCACGCCGAGGGTGATGAACACCTCGCCCAGCGCGCGGCTGGCGATCAGGCTGGGGCTGTCCTTGGCGGCGCGCGCGGCCCGCCGGGCCTCCAGCCGTGAAGTGGGGGCGGTCGCCGGTTCAGAAGCCGTCGCAGCGGCCGCTGTGGCGGCGGCCGCACCGCTGTGGCGCCCGCGCCTGCCGCCCCGCTTGGCGGCCTCCTGAGCGGCCTTGCGCCGGGCCGCTCGTCCGCCGGGTGCGGAAGTCGGGGCCGGGGTCTCGGTTTCACGTGAAACGTCGGTGTCGGTTTCACGTGAAACGGCGTCCCCGCCGGACTTCTCGGCCTGCCGCAGCGCCATGGTCTCGTCGTCGCCCCGCCATGGCGCGGCGGCAGACGCAGTGGCCGGCGCGGGGGCGGGCGATACCGGTGCCTCCGGTGCGGTGTAGGGCACCGATATCGGCTCGGTCGACGCAGGGTGAGGGTCGTGGCCGGAGCGGGAGCCGTGGCCCTGGTCGTGGGCGGCGGGCTCGGGACCGTACGACTGCGGATTCGCGCGGGCCGGCTGGTGCGGCCGGGCCGGGGCCGGAGCCGGGGCCGGGAGTTCCGGCTCCTGATGCGGGCGGAACCACGGGGAGCCCGTTCTCTCGCCCTGCGCCGGAGCCGCATGGCGCCCATGACCCGCCTGAAGCGCCTGGGGCCCTTGCGGGTACGGACCGGGCTCGGGCGCTGCCTGGTTCGGCAGGGGATCGTTCAGCGGGTCATTGAGCTGCCCCACTGCCGCCTCGAACGCATCGGGCTGCCCGTACGGATCCTGTGGTCCGTGCGGGTCCTGCGGCACGTACGGCGGCTCCGGCTCGTACGGCTCGTAGGATCTCCCTTCACGCTCGGGGCGCAGGGCGGTCACGCGCCGGCCTTGCCGACCACCGGAGCCAGCCCCGTCGAGCGCTCCACCGCTCCCTTGTCGCCGCATTCGACGAGCCAGTTGGCCAGCATCCGGTGCCCCCACTCCGTCAGCACCGACTCGGGGTGGAACTGCACGCCCTCGACCGGTAGTTCGCGGTGCCGCAGGCCCATGGCGATCCGCCCGCCGGGGGCGTCCGGGGCCTCCGTCCAGGCGGTGACGATCAGTTCGTCGGGGACGGTGTCCGGCTCGACGGCCAGGGAGTGATAGCGGGTGGCGGTGAAGGGGGACGGCAGGCCGGAGAAGACGCCGACGCCCTCGTGGGTGACGAGCGAGGTCTTGCCGTGCAGCAGCTCGGGCGCGCGGTCCACCACACCGCCGTAGGCGACCGCCATCGACTGCATGCCCAGGCATACGCCGAAGACCGGGACGCCGGTGTCCGCGCAGTGCCGGACCATCTCGACGCAGATGCCGGCCTGCTCGGGCGTACCGGGTCCGGGCGACAGCAGCACGCCGTCGAAGCCGTCCTGGGCGTGCCGCGGCGCGACCTCGTCGTTGCGCAGCACCTCACATTCGGCACCCAGTTGGTAGAGGTACTGGACGAGGTTGAAGACGAAGCTGTCGTAGTTGTCGACCACGAGAATCCGTGCAGTCATCGGACGGCTGCCATCCCTTCGTCGACAGTGACGTCATTGAAGGGGAGCAGCGGCTCCGCCCACGGAAAGACGTACTGGAAGAGTACGAAGACGACCGCCAGCACGAGCACCAGTGAAATCAGCGCCTTCACCCACGTGTTGCCCGGCAGATGCCGCCAGATCCAGCCGTACATGCTGTCGCTGTCCCCTTGCCGATGCCGATGACGATGTCGACACCAGAGTAAGGGGCGGGAGCGGGCGCAGGGGGGTCAGCCGGTCAAAGCCGATGGCCTTCCCTGTGCCACGGGTTGGGTGGAATCCAGGTGTGCCCAGGCGATCAGCCGGTGGCTGTGGCCCCATTCCGGCTCGCAGGTCGTCAGCGTGAGATAGCGGCCGGGGCCGTTGAAGCCGGATTTTCGCGGTACGGGGTCGATCACCCCGATGTCGCCGGGCAGCGTCGTATAGGGCCGGTTGTCGATGCGGTAGGTGAACCAGGTGGTGCCGTCGGTCAGCACCACGGCGTCGCCGGGGCGCAGCTGCGGGAAGTCCTTGAAGGGGTCGCCGTAGGTGCGTCGGTGGCCGGCGACGGAGAAGTTGCCGAGGTCGCCGAGGCGCGCGGTGCGGTCGTAGTGACCCAGGCCGCGCTTGAGGACGTCGGTCGCGGTGCCTTCCAGTACGGGCTTGGCCCAGTCCGCGCCGAAGCGCGGGATGTACATGACGGCGAAGGACGCGCCCGGCTCGTAGCGGCGGGGCGGCGCGGACGGCGTGGGGCCGTCGCCGGGGGCGGGCTTGGCGTCGGGGGCGGTGAGCGGCCCGGTCGACCACTGGTGCTGGAGCTTGCCGATCTCGCCGTCCATGGCGCTGTCGGCCCGTACGCCGGTCCAGAAGAGGACGTAGATCACGAAGAGCACGATCAGCGCGCCGCCGGTGACGCAGATTTCGCTGAGCGTCCGTACGATCCACCGCACCGTCGTCCGGCCCCGCAGCATCATTCGGCCCCGCCCCTCCCCGCCGCCCTCGCGGCGCGCGGGCTACGGCTTCACAGGCTGTGCGTAGTGGAGATCCACTGTGCCGGAGTAGCCGGGCAGAGTCACCGCCTCGTGCTGGTCGACTTTCCAGCCCAGGCCGTAGGCGTTCACGTACTGCAGATAGTTCTGGATGGCGGGGGAGGCGGTCAGCGCGTTGTTGAGGGCCTCACGGTTGCCGACGGCGGTGACCTTGTACGGCGGGGAGTAGACCCGGCCCTGGAGGATCAGGGTGTTGCCGACGCAGCGCACCGCGCTGGTGGAGATCAGCCGCTGGTCCATGACCTTGATGCCCTTGGCGCCGCCGTGCCACAGGGCGTTCACCACGGCCTGCAGGTCCTGCTGGTGGATGACCAGGTCGTTGGGCTGCGGCTCGGGCACGCCGGGGATCTTGGCGGTGGCGTTCGGCGGGGCGTCGGTGAGCGTGACGGACACGCCCTGGCCGGAGAGCGGCTTGGTGCCGGCGCTCTTCTCCAGCGCCTTGAGCTTGGCGTCCTCGGCCTTGGAGCTGCCGTTGTCGCGCTGCGCGAGCCCGTCGACCTCCTCGCGCAGGGTGGCGTTACGGTCGTCCTGGGAGCCGTTTTTGTGGCTGCGCTCCTGAATGAGGTCGGACAGCCGCAGCATCGAGTCGTCCGAGCGCAGATTGGTGCCGCGCGCGGTGTCGAAGCTCAGCCAGAACAGCAGCCCGGCGAGCGCGAAGACGACCAGGGTGAGCAGCCGCACCGGCCGCAGCCGGGGCCGGACGGGGCGGCCGGGGGAGTCAGCGGAATTGCTCAACGTACCCTTACTCCTTACGACGCCGCGGAAGCACTACGCTAACGGACGCCCGGGAAAGGAATCCGCTCCCCACCGCGTCCGCTTCCCGGCGCACACCTCGTACCTCCCCCGCGCGGGCGGGGATCCCCCGATCTCGGCTTCGTTCGAGCGGGCGGTATCCCATCCCGCTCGCGAGAAGTCGAGAGTGGGGGAGCAGCGCATCGACAGGAGAGTTCCTCGTGCCGAAGTCACGGATCCGCAAGAAGGACGACTTCACGCCGCCGCCGGCGAAGACCACCAACCTGAAGATGAACTCAGGCCGCGGTTGGGTGGCGCCACTGATGCTGGCGATGTTCCTGATCGGGCTGGTGTGGATCGTGCTGTTCTACGTGTCCGAGGGCGATCTGCCGATCGCCGCCATGGGCAACTGGAACATCGTGTGCGGCTTCGGCTTCATCGCGGTGGGCTTCGGCGTATCCACACAGTGGAAGTAGCGCAAGCCCTGCCCAAGGCCATCCACACGGTTATCCACAGCCGGGGAAAACTTCAGAAGATCTGTGGATAACCTTCCGGAGGTTGACGCCGGTGTGATCGGCGGCACCCGCTCCTGACCTCCGTCTCCCCCTGTTCTTACTGGGGAAACGCAGGTCAGGGCGGCCCGGAACGAGAGTTCCGCACAGCATGCACAAGATCGGCCACGCACTGTGGACAACTTGACGGGACAGGCCCCTCAGCCCACCAGCTGAAGGGTCCGTACCCACACCACCGCGGCGATCGCGAGCAGCGCCACCGCACAGGTGGCGGCCTGCACCAGGGTCCGGCGGTCGCGCGGTGCATGCACCATTCCGAACGCCACCGCGGCGCCCACGATCAGGCCGCCGACATGCGCCTGCCAGGCGATGTGCGGCCACAGGAACGTGAACGCCAGGTTGAGGCCGAGCAGGATCAGCACCGGCTTCATGTCGTAATTCAGCCGCCGCAGCAACACCGCCGTGGCACCCAGCAGCCCGAAGATCGCGCCGGACGCGCCCAGCGAGGGCTGGCTCGGCGCGGCGAGGAGGTACGACAGGGCGCTGCCGCCCAGGCCGGCGAGCAGATAGAGCGCGATGAACCGCAGCCGGCCGAGCGCCGCCTCCAGCGGCGGGCCCAGCCACCACAGCGACAGCATGTTGAACGCGATGTGCGCGAACTGCTGATGCAGGAACATCGCCGTCACCAGGCGGTACCACTGGCCCTCGGCGACGCCTTCGGGCAGATACCCCGGAGGGGTCCGCCCGAGCATGACGAGGTCGCCCAGCAGCCGGCCGTCGTCCAGCGTCATCGCGATGAAGACCGCGATATTGATCCCCATCAGGATCATCGTGATCAGCCGGGGGTTGGCCGCTATCGTGCCGCCCGCGATCGTGCGCGGCACCGACGCCCGCGGCGCATGGCCGGTGCCGCTGCCGCCGCGTACACAGTCCGGGCACTGGAAGCCGACCGAGGCGCTGACCATGCACTCCGGGCAGATCGGCCGGTCACAGCGGGTGCAACGGATGCCGGTCGGACGGTCCGGGTGGCGGTAGCAGCCCGGCAGGCCGTCGTCCCCCCGCGCGTCCTGCGGCTCCTGTGGGCTGCCTGGCACCTGGTCCATCGGTCCCCTCGTCCTCGTCTCCGTCCGGGGCGTCGAACACCGCCCCTCCCGCCCGTCGCGCGGTTCACCACCCCTGGACGAGCTTTGCGCCCCGCCTGATTTACGACCGGGCGGGGCGCAATGGTTCCCCGGACCGGGCCGGGGCACAAGACGCGGCTCAGCGGGTCTCGATGACGACCGACTCGATGACGACGTCCTGGACCGGACGGTCGGTGCGCGGGTTGGTCTTGGTGCCTGCGATGGCGTCGACGACCTTCTTGCCGGCCTCGTTGCTCACCTCACCGAAGATGGTGTGCTTGCCGGTCAGCCAGGCGGTCGCGCCGACGGTGATGAAGAACTGCGAGCCGTTGGTGCCCGGACCGGCGTTGGCCATGGCCAGCAGGTACGGCTTGTTGAAGGCCAGGTCGGGGTGGAACTCGTCCCCGAACTCGTAGCCGGGGCCACCGGTGCCGTTGCCCAGCGGGTCGCCGCCCTGGATCATGAAACCGCTGATCACCCGGTGGAAGACGGTGCCGTCGTACAGCCGGTCCGTGGACTTCTTGCCGGTCGCCGGGTGGGTCCACTCCCGCTCACCATTGGCGAGCTCGACGAAGTTCTTGACCGTCTTGGGTGCATGGTTCGGCAGAAGCCGAATCTCGATGTCGCCCTGGTTCGTCTTCAGGGTGGCGTAGAGCTGCTCAGCCACGATCTACCTTCCATAAGTCTTCACTGACGGTTCCCGATCCTCGCATGGACCGGCCCGCCCGTCGCCCGACCACCACCCCGGAACGGGCTTCGCGCGTATTTTCTCCGTCGCCCGACCACCACCCCGCAACGACCTTCGCGCGTATTTTCCCCGTCGCCCGACCACCACTCCCCTGACGGCTTTCGCACTGATTCCCAGCGCCCGAAGCCGCAATCCGTGGGATCGTCGTCACAGGGCCCCGGAACGTCCGCAATGACCCGGATGCCCGCTCGCACATGCCGTACGGCTCATGAGCGGGCATGATCTTCAAACGGGTGGACAGGCGATACAGCAGACATGGGGGACAGCCCCCCGAGCCCCGGACACGCCACCGAGGAGGAGGATCCCGTGACCCGCAAGGACAGCGTGCGCGCCGCGACCGGTACGGCCAGGGAGAGCGTGCGGCACGCCGCGGAGGTGGTGGCTCCGTATGCCGGTACGGCCAAGGACGCCGCCGCGCACTACACGCACGAGGCCCGTACGCGATTGGCGCCCAAGGTGGCCGAGGCCGCCCATCAGGCCCGTTCGCAGTACGACACGCATCTGCATCCGCGTATCGAGCATGCCCGTGGCACGCTGCCGCCCAAGGTGGACGCCGCGGCGACCCGGGCGGCCTGCCGGACCCGCAAGGCCGCCCGCCACGCGGCCGAGTACACCGCACCGCGGCTGGAGAACGCCGTGACCAGCGCGCGTGCCGCGGCCGAGCCGGTGCGTGAGGAAGCTCTCTCCCGCGGCGCCGCCGCGCTCGCCGCGCTCCGCGGCCAGGTATCGGCCGCGGAGATCGCCAAGCTCCAGAAGAAGCACAACCGCCGGGCCAAGTGCGGCAAGGCCGCCAAGCGCCTCACCGTGCTGGGCGTCCTGGTCGGCGCTGCGATCGCCGCCTGGAAGTGGTGGGACAAGCAGGCCAACCCGGACTGGCTGGTCGAGCCGCCGGCCCCCACCGAGGTCGGCGAACGCGGCCGGCTGAGCGCCGTGGACGGCAGCGAGGGCGCCGCGCTCGACCCCGAGGTCCAGGCCAAGCAGGCCGACGCCGAGGCCGACGAGCGGGGTGGCGGCAACACCGCCTGACGCCGGGCCGCCGGAAGATCACCGGGCCGTGTCCACCTCCCCGCGAGCGGGGAGGCGGGCGCGGCCCGCTCGCGTACGCGGACAAGAGCCCGGCCGGAAAAGTGATGACACCCTGTCAGGGCATCGAAAAAGCCCTTCTGACCAGCGATGACGCCAATCAGAAGGGCTTTGGGGAGTGGAGCCTAGGGGAGTCGAACCCCTGACATCTGCCATGCAAAGACAGCGCTCTACCAACTGAGCTAAGGCCCCTTCGCGGAACAGGGTACCCGGTGTCCGGCCGCTTTCCCGACCGGGTATCGCCGCACCCCGTCGCTCTCCGTAGGATGCTTCGCGAGATTCGCGACAGCGAAGCGACCGGGGAGACAGGGGAGACGGTATGGACGCAGCACAGCAGGAAGCCACCGCGCGGGCCCGGGAGCTACAGCGCAGTTGGTACGGGGAACCTCTGGGCGCGCTGTTCCGCCGTCTCATCGACGATCTCGGTCTCAACCAGGCCCGGCTCGCCTCGGTACTCGGTCTGTCCGCCCCGATGCTGTCCCAGCTGATGAGCGGGCAGCGCGCGAAGATAGGCAACCCGGCGGTGGTCCAGCGGGTGCAGGCGCTGCAGGAGCTGGCCAGTCAGGTCGCGGACGGCAGCGTCAGCGCCGCCGAGGCGACCGACCGCATGGAGGAGATCAAGAAGACGGCGGGCGGCTCGGTGCTGAACAACACCGCGCAGCAGACGTCGTCGACGGGGGCGACCACGGTGCGACGCGTGGTCCGCGAGATCCAGTCCCTGCTGCGGTCGGTCTCCGACGCCGGGGACATCATCGATGCGGCGAACACTCTCGCCCCCACTCACCCCGAACTGGCAGAGTTCCTCCGGGTCTACGGTGCCGGTCGTACCGCGGACGCGGTCGCCCACTACGAGGCGCACCAGAGTTAGCCACAGGGGACGTTGCGAGTTCAGAAAGCGGACGGGGCGCAATGGGTGAGATCTTCGCCGGTCGGTACGAGCTGATCGACCCGATCGGACGGGGCGGTGTGGGCGCGGTCTGGCGCGCCTGGGACCACCGGCGCCGCCGCTATGTGGCGGCCAAGGTGCTGCAACAGAGCGACGCGCACACACTGCTGCGCTTCGTCCGCGAACAGGCACTGCGGATCGACCATCCGCATGTGCTGGCCCCGGCGAGCTGGGCGGCGGACGACGACAAGGTGCTGTTCACCATGGATCTGGTGAACGGCGGCTCGCTGGCTCATCTGATCGGCGATTACGGCCCGCTGCCGCCGCGGTTCGTGTGCACGCTGCTGGACCAGCTGCTGGCCGGGCTGACCGCGGTGCACGCCGAGGGTGTGGTGCACCGCGACATCAAGCCGGCGAACATCCTGCTGGAGGCCACCGGCACCGGACGGCCGCATCTGCGGCTGTCGGACTTCGGTATCGCGATGCGCAAGGGTGAGCCGCGGCTCACCGAGACCAACTATGTGGTGGGCACGCCCGGTTACTTCGCGCCCGAGCAGATGCTGGGCGCCGAACCGGACTTCCCCGCCGACCTGTTCGCGGTCGGCCTGGTCGCGCTCTACCTGATCACCGGCACCAAGCCGGACGCCGAGGCGCTGATCCGGCACTTCGCGCAGCACGGCATCCCCAACGCGCCCGAGGGCGTGCCGGAGCCGCTGTGGCAGGTGCTGGCCTCCTTGGTGCACCCCGATCCGGACTCCCGCTTCAAGACGGCCACCGGGGCGCGCAAGGCGATTCTGTCGGCGGTCGAGATGCTGCCGGAGGCGACGATCGAGGAAGAGATCGTCGAGGTCTTCGACCACATAGGGCCGCTGCCCGCCGGGTTCGGGCCGGACGGCCCGCTGCGGACCGGGGAGGCCGACGCCGGGCCCGCGACGGGCGGCACGACGGCAGGCACCGCGGTCACCGGGCACGGCTCCATGTCGGACACCGGCAGCTTCCAGCTCGCGCCGCCGGAGCCGAGCACCCCGCCGACGCCCACACCCACTCCCACACCGACGCCGATGACGGGCGGAGTGCCCACGGGCCACGGCGGCCCGGCCGCCCCGTCCGGCCGGCCCTCGGCGCCGCCTCCGCCCCCGGCGCCCGGGTACGAGCCCACGGCC
>NZ_QUAC01000154.1 GCF_003389455.1 Streptomyces inhibens
CCCGGCCGGGCCCCGCGGAGCGCGATCCGCGGCGGCCAGCGCCGCCAGATCCGCGGCGCCGCCCGCCTGGTGCCGCGCCGTGACGGCCTGGCCCACGCCGAGGAGGGCCAGGAAGACCGCGCACAGCGCCGCCGCCGCGAAGACCGTCCAGACCGTCGCCGAGCCCTCATCGCACCGTTTCCTCGGCAAGAGCCACCGCCTCCCCTCCGACCTGCACCGGCAGCCGCCCCACACCCGGCAGACCGGCCTCGACCCGTACGCGCACCAGGTCGCCCTCCCGTGTGACCGCGACCCGCGCGCCTCGTGGAGCCGCGCTCCGCGCCGCCGCGATCACCGCCGCCCGCGGTTCCGACCGCGCCGCGGCGCGCGCCCCGGCCCGGGCCGCATCCACACACTCGATACGGGCGCAGACCGCCATCAGCCCCCAGATGAGCGCCGCCACGACCGCCACCAGCACGGGCATGACCACGGCCGTCTCCGCCGTCACAAATCCGGCGTCGCGAGCGGTCCGCGGGGCGCCGCGAGCCCGGGGGCCCGGCCCCCTGCCGTCAGAACTGGACATTGATCGCCCGTTCGAGCACCGACCGCAGCATCGCCCGGAAGCCTGCGCTCGTCACAACCTTGTAGAGCACCGCCGCCAGGGCGCATGCCGCGAGCGTCCCCACGGCGTACTCCGCCGTGGCCATCCCCCGGTCATCGGCCGCCACCGCGCGCAGCTCCGCCCACCACCGTCGAAACATTCCGTCCCCCGCTCCACCGGTGCCTCCACCGGTCGCTGAATTTGCTTCACTTACAGATCAGTTACGTCCCGGGATCACCCACGTCCCGCGGTCGGCCCGGCCCCGGGACCAGCCCGGCTCCGGGACCGGCGCGCCTGGAGATCAGTTACGTCCCAGCAGTTCGCCGGCCAGGCCGATGAGTACCGGTGCCACTCCGAGCGTCAGGAACGCCGGGAGAAAGCACGCCGCCAGCGGCAGGGTGACCAGCACCCCCGCCCGCCGGGCCCATGTGATCGCCGCTCTGGCCTGCTCCGCACGGAGTTCGGCGGCGATCCGGGACGCCGACTCGACGGCCGGCACCCCGGATATCCCGGCGCGCTCCATGCACCGCGCCAGCCCTTCGGCTCCGGGGAGCGCGGCCAGCCGCGGCCATACGAGGGCCGGTTCGCCGCCCAGGCGCAGTTCCGCCGCCACCTGGCGCAGCCGCTCGGCAACGGGTCCGTCGAGCGAGCGGCCCACCGCCTCGGCCGACTCCCGCGGCCCGGCACCCGCCGCGAGACAGGCCGCCAGCAGATCACCGGCCGGTGCCAGTTCCGCACGCACCTCCGCGGCCGCCAACCGCGCCGCATCCGCGCCCCGTTGGCGCGCCAGCCAGCGATGCGCGCCGAAGCCCACCGCGAGTCCCGCCATGGCACCGGCCACGCCACCGACGAGGATGGCCACGAAGGCGGCGGCCCCCAGGGACCCGAGCCACGCCTTCGGCCCACTGTCCGGTCGCCCCTCACCCTTCGGCCCGTTGTCCCGTCGTCCCTCGCCCTTGCATTCCCCCTTCGTTCGCGCCTCGCCCTGCGCCGCCGTACCCCGTCCGCGCCACCGGAAGCGGTCACCCGTCCGGTGGCACGATCGAGGCCGAGCCCCGTCCCCGCCGCCGTACCGGTCCGGACCGCCGTACCGGCCCAAGCCGCCGCCCCACAGCGCCGACACCCGTCTGCGTAGGGCTCGCCCGTCGCGCGCCTCCCGGACCAGCGCCACGGCGCACCACACCGCCATCCCGGCAGCGATCGCCATCCCCACCCTGTGGACAACTTCTGCAGTCACGACACTCCCCCTTCCTGAGCACCTTCCGCGTCCGCGACGATCCGGGCCGTCCAGGCCACCCCGCCCCACTCCAGGAGCCCGCCGGCCACCAGGCAGCCCCATCCGGCGGGGGTGTGCAGCAGCACCCGCAGCGGGTCGGCGCCGAGTGCGCTGCCCATCAGCAGCCCGCCCACCGGGAGCAGTGCGAGCATCAGCGCGGTGGCTCGGGGGCCCGCCAACTGGGCCCGTAACTCTTCACGTTGATCCCGCTGGGCCCTGAGCCCGGCCGCGATCCGCTCCAGCCCGGAGGCGAGTCCCGCGCCGCCCTCCACCGCCACCTGCCAGCACGCCGCCATGCCGGCCAGTCCCCCGGCCCCCGGAAGCCGCGCCGCCGCTCGCAGCGCCCGGGGTACGTCGCCTCCGTAGCGCGCGGCCGCCACCACCGCCGAGCCCGCCTCGCCTAGAGCCGGCGCTCCCGTGACGAGCAGGGCCTGGGCCGGCTGCCGCCCGGCCCGTAACTCGCCCGCCACCGCCGCGCACAGCCCAATCACCTCGGCGGCCCGCCGGTCCCGTGCCCGCGCCTCCCCACGGGCGAGCAGCCACCGCCGGACGAGGAACACGGCCGCCGGCGAGGCGACGACCGGCAGCACGGACCCGCCCAGCGCCCCCAGCACCAGACCCGCCGGCAGGCACCACACTTCCCGCCCGACGTCCCCCCGGCGCCCGAAGCTCCACCGCCGCCCCGCCACCCCCTCGACCACCCGCCCCACGCACCACTTCCGCACCCCCTCGCCCCGCCACACAACCGGACTGCCCGCTGCCCCGCCCCCTCCGAGCACCGCCCGGGCCCGCCGCCGTACGTCGTCCCGCCCACCACCGGCCAGCCGGACCGCGGCCCCCGCACAGAGCACCGCGAGCACCAGCACCACGCCGACCCCGCTCATCGGCACTCGCCCCCGCCCCGCTCGCACAGCCGCATCAACCGCCCCCAGCCGCCCGCCTCTTGGAAGCCGGTCGGGCTCCAGACGGCGGCCGGCATGGTCACCACGAAGCCGTCACGGTCCCGCTCCACGACATGGAGCTCGGCGATCCGGCGCCGGCCGGCCCGGTCGCGTACGAGATGCAGCACGACCGAGAGCGCGGCCGCCAGCTGGCTGTGCAGCGCGGCCCGGTCCAGGCCCGCGGTCGAGCCGAGAGCCTCCAGGCGGGCGGGGACGTCGCATGCGGCGTTGGCATGGACCGTGCCGCAGCCGCCCTCATGGCCCGTATTGAGGGCCGCCAGCAGGTCCGTGACCTCGGCGCCGCGCACCTCGCCGACCACGAGCCGGTCCGGGCGCATCCGCAGCGCCTGCCGTACGAGGTCCCGCAGCGTCACCCGCCCGACGCCCTCCTGGTTGGCGGGCCGGGTCTCCAGCCGCACCACATGGGGATGGTCCGGCCGCAGCTCCGCGGAGTCCTCGGCCAGGACGATCCGCTCGCCCGGGCCGACCAGGCCGAGCAGCGTGCTGAGCAGAGTGGTCTTGCCGGAGCCCGTACCCCCGCTGATCAGGAACGACAGCCGGGCCGCCAGCATCGCCCTGAGCAGCCGGTCGCCGCCCGGCGGGACCGTGCCGGCCGCCACCAGTTCCGCGAGGCCGAAAGCCCGCGGCCGCAGCACCCGTAAGGACAGACAGGTCCCGGCGACCGCCACCGGGGGCAGCACGGCATGCAGCCGGGTGCCGTCCGGGAGCCGGGCATCGACATACGGCCGGGCGTCGTCCAGCCTTCGGCCGGCCACCGCCGCCAGCCGCTGGGCGAGTCTGCGTACTTCTGCCGCATCCCGGAAGCGGACGTCCGTACGCTCCAGTCCGCCGCCGCGGTCCACCCACACCTCGTCCGGCGCGGTGACCAGCACGTCCGTCACATCGGGCGCGGCCAGCAGCGGCTCCAGCGGCCCGCTGCCCACCATCTCGGACCGCAACGCGGCCACCACGCCCAGCACTTCGGCGTCCCCCAGGAGCCGCCCCTCCGCGCGCAGCGCCACCGCCACCCTGGCCGGTGTCGGATCCGCCCCGGCCTCGGCGAGCCGCCGGCGCACCACGTCCAGCAGGTCCTGGCCCTGGCTCATGACCGGCCTCCGCCCTGAACGTCCTCACCAGAGGCCGCCACCGGCCCGGACTCCGTCCCTCCGGTGTGGCCCACACCCCCGCTCGCCGTCGCCCGCCCCCAAAACCCGGCGCAGAACCGCGCCAGCGGCCCGCGCACCTGCGCCCCCGGTGGCACACCGCGCGACAGATCCGCCAACAGGCCCGGCTCCCACGGCAATTCACCAGCAAGAGGCAGCTCCATGAGGCGGGCGACCTCGTCCGGGGGCAGGCCGTGCCCATGGCGGCCGGGAGCCGCGCGCGCCACCACCCGCAGATCGCGGAGCACCTTCCGCACCTCGGTGGCCACCCGCTGGGCGGCCGCGACCGCGCGCAGCTCCGTAGGGACGAGCAGCAGGACGAGGTCCACCTGGGCCAGGGCCTCCGCCACCGCCGCGTCGACCCGGCGCGGCAGGTCCACCACCACGACCCCGCCGCGTCGGCGCGCCGCGGCCATCACGGCGCGCATGGCCGGGGGCGGGATGGCAACCTCGGCGCCCCGGTCCCAGCTGAGGACCCGTAGGGAGTGCAGTTGCGGCAGCGATTCCGCCAGGGCGCCGGAGGCCACCCGGCCGCGCGATTCGGCGAAGGCCGGCCAGCGCAGGCCCTTTTCCTTCTCGCCGCCCAGCAGGACGTCCAGCCCACCGCCCAGCGGATCTCCGTCGACGAGCATGGTGTGGCGCCCCGTTCGCGCGGCGGTGACGGCCAGCGCGCCGGCCAGGGTGCTCGCCCCGGCACCGCCGCGGCCGCCGATGACGCCGACCGTCAGGGCCGGCGGCCCGACGCCCTCGACCGCGTCGGCGATCCGGTCCACCAGCCAGCGTTCGCCCTCGGGGAGGGCAAGGACGCGCTCCGCCCCGATGGCGACGGCCTGCCGCCAGACTTCCGGGTGGTCCGCGTCGCGGCCCGCAAGGATGACGCCCGTCCGGCGTCCGGCGCCGCGTAACCGGCTCGCGCAGTCATCGCCGACGATCACCAGGGGCGCCGCTTCCCAGCCCTCTTTGCGCGGCGGCAGGCCGTGCGCCACTTCGGGCAGCGCATCGGCCGCCGCACACAGTCGCAGGAGATCGTCGAGGAGCCGTTCGTCCTCGGTGATGATCAGCGGTCCGACCCGCTGCTCGCCGG
The DNA here is from genome assembly GCF_003389455.1 of Streptomyces inhibens. Taxonomy (GTDB): domain Bacteria; phylum Actinomycetota; class Actinomycetes; order Streptomycetales; family Streptomycetaceae; genus Streptomyces; species Streptomyces inhibens. Next base: position 5,045 of record NZ_QUAC01000154.1, read on the forward strand.
TTCGGTCCGAGCGTTCCGATGCCGTGGTTCCGGCCACGTTCCGTCCCCCTATCGCTACGCAACTCGCACATCCGCGAACTCGCGGACTCTTTTACGGTGCAGCGATCGGGAAAATCTCGTGGATCTTGACCCAAATCTGTGGACAACTCCGTGGCTGTGAATATCCCTGTCACCTATTCCAGCGACGAACGGCTACTTCTGGGGCTCAAGTGGGACTCAAGAGAGCCTTCCTCAGAGCAGCGTGTTGGCTACGGTGCGTAATGAGGCGAGAGGGTCGAGGTCGCTGGCGTCACGCAGACAAGGAGAGCGGCGGATCGGCGTCCGGCGGCGGAAAATGCGTCCGGACATGCGACGACCCCCGCCGGGGGGGAGAGCGGGGGTCGTCCCCACGGCCGACTCGGGGGGGGAGGAGCCGGACCGGGTTAGCACGGTCGCGAACGATCCGTGACTTCCATGGTGTACCCGAGAGCCTTCTCAGGCAAACCCACGCGCCACACCTTACGCCGAATGGTGGGCGCCTATGCTCACCCCGTGGAAAACCACTCCGTGCCTCACTCGACTCCCCGTACTGCTGCGTTCTTCGACTTGGACAAGACTGTCATTGCAAAGTCGAGCACGCTGACCTTCAGCAAGTCGTTCTACCAAGGCGGCCTGATCAATCGGCGGGCCGTACTGCGCACTGCGTACGCCCAGTTCGTGTTCCTTGCCGGTGGCGCCGACCACGATCAGATGGAGCGGATGCGCGAATATCTCTCCTCGCTGTGCCGCGGGTGGGATGTGGCCCAGGTTCGCGAGATCGTCGCCGAGACGCTGCACGATCTGATCGACCCGATCATTTACGACGAGGCGGCCTCGCTCATCGAGGAACACCACGCCGCGGGGCGGGACGTCGTGATCGTCTCCACCTCGGGCGCGGAGGTCGTCGAACCGATCGGTGAACTCCTGGGCGCGGACCGGGTCGTGGCCACCCGTATGGTCGTCGGCGAGGACGGCCGCTTCACTGGAGAGGTGGAGTATTACGCCTACGGTCCGACCAAGGCGGAGGCCGTCCGGGAACTCGCCGCGTCCGAGGGCTACGACCTCGAGCGCTGCTATGCGTACAGCGATTCGGCGACCGATGTCCCGATGCTCTCCGCGGTCGGCCACCCTTACGCGGTCAATCCGGACCGGGCGCTGCGCCGCGAGGCGGTCGCGCGCGGCTGGCCGGTTCTCTCCTTCAACCGCCCGGTCCCGCTCAAGCAGCGGCTGCCGGCGCTGTCGATGCCCTCGCGGCCGGCGCTCGCCGTCATGGCCGCCGTGGGTGCGGCCATGGCCACCGCGACGCTGGTCTGGTACGCCAGCCGGCGCAAAACGACAAAGACACGTCCGGCCCGTATTGGCCAGATCAGCAGTGCCGCCCGTAATGCCCGCGTTTGAAGCCAAACGTAAAGATCTGCGGCCTGGGGTTCCACTTACCCCGCCCGAGTAGTACAAAGGACTTAACGGCCCGCGAGACCAAGGACATCCGAGAGGAACACCTTTAACGCAGCAAGTGGCCCACGGACCGATGCATGAATGTCGGGCACCCACGCGACGCCGACCCGTCGATTACGGGCCAGCCGCACCAGGTAACCGGACGAAGATTCCGACCTGATGGGCAAATTTCGTGCACGCATGGTAACCCGGCAGACATGCCAGCGGCGGTACCACCGATTGGTACCGCCGCAACCCTGTTCAGGGCCGAATGAAGCAATGCCTCCGGAAATTCCGAACGCTGCCCAATGCTTTCACCGAGCGCTCGCGCCCGGCCCTTATGCCGCGCCGCGCTGGAGCGCCTCACAGACGGCGGTGCTCTCCCGTACGCCGAGTTCCACCGCGCGCCCGCAGTGCGCGATCCACGCCGCGACGCCCTCCGGGGTCCCCGAGACATAGCCGTCCAGGGCCGCGGCATAGGCCGCGCGCCCCAGCTCGGCGTGCCCGACCTCGGCGGGGCAGATCGACTTCGGGTCCAGTCCGCTGCCGACCAGCACGATCCGCTCCGCGGCCCGGGCGACCAGCCCGTTGGACGAGGCGAACGGCCTCAGCGCGAGCAGCTCGCCGTGCACCACCGCCGAGACCACCAGGGCCGGCGCCTCGGTGCCCGCGAGCAGCAGCCGCGACAGCCCGTCCAGCCGCCCGGCGACCTCTTCGGCGTCCGGCAGCGCCAGCTCGATGAGCGGCTCGTCCACCGGCTCACCGGCCAGCCGGGGCCGCCCCACGGTCTCGTCGGCCGACTCGCGGCGCCCATGATCACCCGTGTCGGAGCTTCGCCCGCCGCCTGATGCCGCCACCAGATGGAGCCGCGCCAGCACCCGTAGCGGCGACTGCCGCCACACGCTCAGCAGCTGCCCGGCCTCGGCGGTCAGCCGCAGCGCCGCGCCGACCGTCCGCGGCTCGCCCTCCTCGCTGAAGTCGGTGCGCCGCCTGACCTCTTCGAGCGCCCAGTCGGCGCCGGACAGCGCCGCGGAACCGCGCGCTCCACGCAGCGCCGCCTCGGACGTGACCTCATTGCTGCGACGCCGCATGATCCGGTGACCGTAGACCCGGTCGACGCCCTTGCGTACCGAGTCCACGGACTCGGCGACTCCCGGGAGCGAGGCCAGGGTCGCGAGCGGATCGTCGCTCGCTTTCGGGGGTACGGGGGAGGTCCCCCGGGAGATTCCAGCCATGGGTACGACCCTACGCACCACCAGGCGGAACCCCTCGAAGGAGTGGTCTTCCTCACGCGCATCTCTCACTCAGAGCTATAGTGCGATTACCCTTGGTGAACATGAAGATCGCTTTCGTAGGCAAGGGCGGCAGTGGCAAGACCACCCTGTCCTCCCTGTTCATCCGGCATCTCGCCGCGGCCCGTGTCCCCGTGATCGCGGTGGACGCCGACATCAACCAGCACCTGGGTGCCGCGCTCGGCCTCGACGAGGCGGAGGCCGCCACGCTGCCCGCGATGGGCGCTCATCTCCCGTTGATCAAGGACTACTTGCGCGGCACCAACCCGCGGATCCCGTCCGCCGACTCCATGATCAAGACGACCCCGCCCGGCGGGGGCTCACGGCTGCTGCGGGTCGGCGAGGACAACCTCGTCTACGACACCTGCGCCAGGACGGTGGAGCTCGACGACACCCGTGTGCGGCTGATGGCGACCGGGCCGTTCACCGAGTCCGATCTGGGTGTGGCCTGCTACCACTCCAAGGTCGGCGCGGTCGAGCTGTGCCTGAACCACCTTGTGGACGGCCGTGAGGAGTATGTCGTCGTCGATATGACGGCCGGCTCCGACTCCTTCGCCTCCGGGATGTTCACCCGTTTCGACATGACCTTCCTGGTCGCCGAGCCGACCCGTAAGGGCATCGCCGTCTACCGCCAGTACAAGGAGTACGCGCGGGACTTCGGCGTCCCCCTGAAGGTCGTGGGCAACAAGGTGCAGGGCCCCGACGACCTGGCGTTCCTGCGCGCCGAGGCGGGCGACGACCTGCTGGTGACGGTGGGGCACTCCGACTGGGTGCGCGCCATGGAGAAGGGCCGCCCGACCCGCTTCGCCTACCTGGAGGAGGCCAACCGCCGCGCCCTGGAGGCGCTGCACGACACGGCCGACGCGGCCTACGAACGGCGCGACTGGGAGCGCTATACGCGCCAGATGGTGCACTTCCACCTGAAGAACGCGGAGAGCTGGGGCAACGCGAAGACCGGGGTCGACCTCGCGGCCCAGGTCGACCCCGCCTTTGTGCTCTTCGAGGGAGCGGCTACCCCACAGCCCGTCTGACCCGCTTGACCTGCCAGGCCGCACGGGCGGTGCGGCCGGCTCGGCCGGTTTGCCGGTCGGTACGGACGGAGCCGGTGCGGACGGACCCGGAGAGGCGCTGGAGAGATACACCGCTCAGCCGCCCTTCGGCGCCCGGCCCACCGGCAGCGCCGCTGCCGTCACCTTCGATGAGGCCGCCATCAGCCACCTCATTCCTGGCGCCGTGAGCACCTTCCGAGCGATTAATCGGAATAACTGCGCACAAGCCTCCATGCACTAAGAAGAAGGATTAAAAAGACAAGCCAAAAGTCATCACGTTCACCCGATAGAGGGAAGGCTTGGGGCGAATGCCCGAAAAGCCTTCTCACTACCTTTACCTGTCATTACGATTCATTTACCGATGCTTGAGAGTCACCGGACCGTCACCCACCGCGACGACCGCCGGCCGGCTCGCGTCCCGCCGCAGTACACCGCCGCCCCACGATCGCGCCCCGCGCGACCGCGTCGCCCCGGAGGAGACGGGAATGTCGCAGATCGAGAAGTCGCCGCCGCAGCCGCCGCACACCCCGCACCACACCGAGATCCCTCCCGAGCCCCGTACGCCAGGGCTCGGGAAACCCGTTGCACAGAAGGCCGGCCGGGCCGCCCGCCGGGATCTCTCCGCCTCGATCGTCGTCTTCCTGCTCGCCGTCCCCCTCTCGCTCGGCATCGCCCTGGCCACCGGCGCACCGCTCCAGGCCGGCCTGGTCGCCGCGGCCGTCGGCGGCATCGTCGCCGGACTGCTCGGCGGCGCCCCGCTCCAGGTCAGCGGCGCGGCCACCGGCCTCCTGGTGGTCACCGCCGACCTCGTCCAGCGCTACGGCTGGCGCGCCACCTGCGCGATCACGGTCCTGGCCGGTGTTACCCAACTCGCCCTGGGCGCCCTGCGCGTGGCCCGCGCGACGCTGGCCATCAGCCCGGCGATCGTGCACGGCATGCTGGCCGGCATCGGCGTCACCATCGCGATCGGGCAGCTCCATGTGGTGCTCGGCGGCCGTCCCGGCAGCTCGGCGCTCGGCAATGCCGCGGCGCTGCCCGGCCAGTTGGCGCATCCGCACGTCGCCGCGCTGCTGATCGGTGCCGTCACCGTCGCCGTACTGGTCGGCTGGGGACGGCTGCCGGGCCGCGCCGGGCGATGGGCGCGGATGGTGCCCGCCCCGCTGGCCGCCGTGCTCGCCGCGACGGCCGTCGGCATGGGGACGGCCGTGCCGCGCGTCGAGTTGCCGTCCTGGCGGATGCCGGAGCTGCCCGCGCTGCCGGACGCGTCCGTTCCGGCGCTCGCCACCGCGGTGCTGACCGTCACCCTCGTCGCCAGTATGGAATCGCTGCTGTCGGCGGTGGCCGTGGACCGGCTCGCGGCCGAGCGACCGGACGCCCCCGCAGGCCGCGCACAGCTCAACCGCGAGCTGGCCGGCCAGGGCGTGGCCAATGCCGTGTCCGGGCTGCTGGGCGGGCTGCCGGTCTCCGGGGGCGCGATCCGCGGCTCGGCGAACGTACGGGCCGGCGCGGCCACCCGCCGCGCCACCGTGCTGCACGGCGTATGGGTGCTGCTGTGCGCGGGCCTGCTGGCCACGGCGCTGGAGCTGATCCCGCTGGCCGCGCTCGCCGCGCTGGTGATGGTCGTCGGCGTACGGATGGTGAGCTTCGCGCACATCCGGCATGTACAGCGGCACCGCGAATTCCCGGTGTACGCCGCCACCTTGGGCGGGGTCGTGCTCTTCGGCGTGCTCCAGGGCGTGCTGACGGGGATCGTGATCGCGGTCTTCCTGGCGCTGCGTCGGCTGACGCACACCCGTGTCACGGTGACGGAGGAGGCGGACGGCCACCGGGTGCGCGTCAGCGGGCAGTTGACGTTCCTGGCGGTGCCGCGGCTGACCCGGGCGCTGGCGCTGGTGCCGGCGCACACCGATGTCGTCATCGAGCTGTGCGGTTCGTTCATGGATCACGCCGCCTACGAGGCGCTGCAGTCCTGGTCCGCCACCCATCGGGCGCACGGCGGCTGGGTGACGCTCGGCGGCCGCTCGGGCCGGCCGCTCGCCGAGCCGGCCAAGGCGCACTCCTGCCGGCCGTGGACGCCCTGGCGCAACCACCACTGCACCCGGCCCGCCCCGGACCGCGCAGCGGCCCCGAAGAGCAGCGGCAGCCAACTGCTGGGCGGGGTCAGCGCATTCCAACGCCATACGGCTCCGCTCGTACGCGAGGAGCTGGCCCGGCTGGCGCGCGAGGGACAGCGGCCCACCCAGCTGTTTTTGACCTGCGCCGACTCCCGGCTGGTCACGAGCATGATCACGTCCAGCGGTCCGGGTGATCTGTTCACCGTGCGCAATGTCGGCAACCTGATGCCGCCGCCCGGTTCGGACGCCTCCTGCGACTCCGTAGGAGCGGCGATCGAGTACGCGGTGGAGGTGCTGCGGGTCGGCTCGATCACGGTGTGCGGGCATTCGGGGTGCGGCGCCATGGGGGCGCTGCTGAGCTCCGCCTCGCCCGAGGAGGCCGAGCCGACACCGCTCGCCCGCTGGCTGCGGCACGGCCGGCCGAGCCTGGCCCGTATGCGGCGCATCGGGCGGCTGGGCAGGAGCGAAGTCGCCCTGAGCGGGCGGCCGGTGACCGACGACCAGGAGCGGCTGGCGCTCGTCAACGTCATGCAGCAGCTCGACCACCTCAGGGAGCACCCCTGTGTGGCCCGCCGGGTGGCCGAGGGCTCGCTCGCGCTGCACGGCATGTATTTCCACGTCGGCGAGGCCCAGGCCTATGTGCTCGACGAGGCCACCGGGCGGTTCTGCGCGGTCCACGGCGAACCGGCACCGGTCACGGTCTGACCTGCGCGGCAGTCGCCCAACACCGCCGGAATCAGCCGGCGGAATACAGGTCTACACCAATTTTTATCCACAGCCCTTGTCAGGGCCAGGCATGGGCTGATGAGCTATGGCCTGGGACACATCGAAAGCCCTGGGAATGGGAGATGTTGTGAGCAACGAAAGCCTGGCCAACCTGCTCAAGGAGGAGCGGCGGTTCCCGCCGCCCGCCGATCTGGCCGCGCACGCCAACGTCACGGCTGCCGCGTACGAACAGGCCGCGGGGGACCGGCTGGGCTTCTGGGCGGAGCAGGCCGCACGTCTGTCCTGGGAGACCACGCCCACCCAGACCCTCGACTGGTCCAACGCACCCTTCGCGAAGTGGTTCGCCGACGGCAAGCTCAACGTCGCCTACAACTGCGTGGACCGCCATGTGGAGAACGGCCTGGGCGACCGGGTCGCCATCCACTTCGAGGGCGAGCCGGGCGACACCCGCGCGATCACCTACGCCGAGCTGCAGCGCAAGGTCTCCAAGGCCGCCCATGCGCTGATCGAGCTGGGTGTGCGGGCCGGCGACCGGGTCGCCATCTACATGCCGATGATCCCGGAGACGGTCATCGCCATGCTCGCCTGCGCGCGCCTGGGCGCCCCGCACTCCGTCGTCTTCGGCGGCTTCTCCGCCGACGCGCTGGCGACCCGTATCAACGACGCCGACGCCCGCGTCGTGATCACCGCCGACGGCGGCTACCGCCGCGGCAAGGCGTCCGCCCTCAAGCCCGCCGTCGACGAAGCGCTGACCCGGCCCGGCACGGAGAACGTCCGCAGCGTGCTGGTCGTCCGCCGCACCGGCCAGGAGGACATCGCCTGGCAGGACGGCCGGGATGTGTGGTGGCACGAGATCGTCGAGCGGCAGAGCGACCGGCACACGCCCGAGGCCTTCGACGCCGAGCACCCACTGTTCATCCTCTACACCTCAGGGACGACGGGTAAGCCCAAGGGCATCCTGCACACCACCGGCGGCTACCTCACCCAGGTGTCGTACACCCACCACGCGGTCTTCGACCTCAAGCCGGAGACCGACGTCTACTGGTGCACCGCCGACGTCGGCTGGGTGACCGGCCACTCGTACATCACCTACGGCCCGCTCTCCAACGGGGCGACCCAGGTCCTCTACGAGGGCACGCCCGACACCCCGCACCAGGGCCGCTGGTGGGAGATCGTGCAGAAGTACGGCGTGACGATCCTCTACACCGCGCCGACCGCGATCCGCGCCTGCATGAAGTGGGGCGACGACATCCCGGCGAAGTTCGATCTGTCGTCGCTGCGCGTCCTCGGGTCGGTGGGTGAGCCGATCAACCCCGAGGCGTGGATGTGGTACCGCAAGCACATCGGGGCCGACGCGACGCCGATCGTCGACACCTGGTGGCAGACCGAGACCGGCGCCATGATGCTCAGCCCGCTGCCGGGTGTCACGGAGACCAAGCCCGGCTCGGCGCAGCGCGCACTGCCCGGCATCTCCGCCACCGTGGTGGACGACGAGGCGAACGAGGTCCCGAACGGCGGTGGCGGTTACCTCGTCCTCACCGAGCCCTGGCCCGCCATGCTCCGCACGATCTGGGGCGACGACCAGCGCTACCTCGACACGTACTGGTCGCGCTTCGAAGGCAAGTACTTCGCCGGCGACGGCGCCAAGAAGGACGACGACGGCGACATCTGGCTGCTCGGCCGTGTGGACGACGTCATGCTGGTGTCCGGCCACAACATCTCCACCACCGAGGTCGAGTCGGCGCTGGTCTCGCACCCGAAGGTGGCCGAGGCCGCGGTCGTCGGCGCCGCCGACCCGCAGACCACCCAGGCCATCTGCGCCTTCGTCATCCTGCGCGGCGGCGCGGCCGCCGAGACATCGGACGCCGACGCGGGCTCCGGCCTGGTCGAGGAGCTGCGCGCGCATGTCTCCCAGCAGCTCGGCCCGATCGCCAAGCCCAAGCGGATCCTGCCGGTCGCGGAGCTGCCCAAGACCCGCTCCGGCAAGATCATGCGGCGGCTGCTGCGCGATGTCGCCGAGAACCGCGATCTCGGTGATGTCACCACGCTCACCGACTCCTCGGTCATGGACCTGATCCAGGCGAAGCTGCCGAGCGCGGCCAGCGAGGACTGAGCGGGACTCTCCGCAAAGGGGGCACCCGGCCACTACGGCCGGGTGCCCCCTCGT
>NZ_QUAC01000164.1 GCF_003389455.1 Streptomyces inhibens
GGGCGGCCGCGGGGCCGCGGGTGGGGCGGCCGCGGGGCCGTAGGGGGCGGCCCGCCCGGGTGCCCCACGCCCGGCCACGTACCGCGTGACCGCCGCCACTGTCAGTGCCCGCCGTTACTCTCGCTCGTATGGCTGTCTCTACGTCCCCGGAAACGCCGATCCCGGTCGGCGAGGTGTCCCGGCTCATCGGCGGGTGGATCGACCGGCTCGGCGCGGTGTGGGTCGAGGGGCAGATCACCCAGCTCTCCCGGCGGCCCGGCGCGGGCGTGGTCTTTCTGACGCTGCGGGACCCGTCGTACGACATCTCGGTGAGCGTGACGTGCTACCGCCAGGTCTTCGACAAGGTCGCCGACGTGGTCAGCGAGGGCGCCCGGGTGGTGGTGCACGCCAAACCGGAGTGGTACGCCCCGCGCGGCCAGCTGTCGCTGCGGGCCGCCGAGATCAAACCGGTCGGGGTCGGTGAACTCCTCGCCCGGCTGGAGCAGTTGAAGAAGTCACTGGCGGCGGAGGGGCTGTTCGCGGCGGACCGCAAGAAGCCGCTGCCGTTCCTGCCGCAGCTGATCGGCCTGGTCTGCGGCCGGGCGAGCGCCGCCGAGCGGGACGTCCTGGAGAACGCCCGGCACCGCTGGCCGGCCGTCCGCTTCGAGGTGCGCAATGTGCCGGTGCAGGGGGTGCATGCGGTGCCGCAGGTGATCGCGGCGGTCCAGGAGCTGGACGCGCTGCCCGAGGTGGACGTGATCATCGTGGCGCGCGGTGGCGGCAGCGTGGAGGATCTGCTGCCGTTCTCCGACGAACAGCTCGTACGGGCGGTGGGCGCGGCGGCGACACCGGTCGTCTCGGCGATCGGACATGAGCCGGACACCCCGCTGCTGGATCTGGTCGCCGATCTGCGCGCCTCGACGCCGACGGACGCGGCGAAGAAGGTGGTGCCGGACGTGGGCGAGGAGCTGGCCCGGGTCCAGCAGCTGCGGGACCGGGCGCTGCGCGCGATCGACGGCTTCCTCCAGCGCGAGGAGCGAGGGCTCGCCGCGGCGCTGCAACGGCCGTGCATACAGCGGCCGCAGCGGATGGTCGAGGACCGCGAGGAGCAGGTCACGGCGCTGCTGGAGCGCGGCCGGCGGACGCTGGGCCATCTGCTGGACCGCGCCGACTCGGAGCTGACGCACACCCTGGCCCGGGTGGTCGCGCTCTCCCCCAAGGCGACGCTGGAGCGCGGCTACGCGGTGCTGCAGAAGCCGGACGGCACGGCGGTGCGCTCACCGCGCGAGGTCGGCGCGGACGAGGCGTTGCGGGCCCGGGTGGCCGAGGGCGAATTCACGGTGCGGGTGGACGGCGCCCCGGGCGCGGTCACACCCCCCGCATAGGACGAAGACGGACTCTTAGGGTGGGAAACATGGCAAAGGCGAAGACGGACGGCGCGGCGGACGCGGAGCAGCAGGGCGCAGCGGCCGGTGCGGAACCCCGGGCGGACGCGGTGGCGTCGGTGGACTCCACGCTCGGCTATGAGCAGGCGCGGGACGAGCTGATCGAGGTCGTCCGCAGCCTGGAGGCGGGCGGCACGACGCTGGAGGAGTCGCTGGCGCTGTGGGAGCGCGGCGAGGCGCTGGCGAAGGTCTGCCGTCGCTGGCTGGACGGCGCGCGGGCCCGGCTGGACGCGGCGCTGGCGGAGTCGTCGGGCGGGGCGGACGCGGGGGCGGAGCGCGCGTAGTCGGGAGCGGAGCGGGCCCGGCAGCGGGCGCGGCGCTCCGCCGTACACACCCCTTCCGGATCGCGGAAGGCGACTGTCACCTCATGTGAACCGGCTCACAACCACCTCGTTTTAGTTGAAACTTAATCTATCCGGATTACAGTGGTTTCCCGTAGAACCTCAACCCACGCCGACCCACCGAGGTGCCTTTATGTCTCTCGCCCTTGACACCGCCGCTCAAGACCTCCTGTTCCGTGAGGCCCAGACCGCCAACACGTTCACGGACGAGCCGGTGACGGACGAGCAGATCCAGGCCATCTACGACCTGGTGAAGTTCGGCCCGACCGCCTTCAACCAGTCGCCGCTGCGGATAACCCTGGTCCGTTCCGAGGAGGCCCGTCAGCGTCTGGTCGACCACGCCATGGGCGCCAACGGCCCGAAGACCCTGAGCGCGCCGCTGACCGCGATCCTCTCCGTGGACCTGGACTTCCACGAGAAGCTGCCGCAGCTCTTCCCGCACGCCCCGGGCATCAAGGATTCGTTCTTCTCCGAGGCCGCCGTCCGCGAGGTCGCCGGCACCCAGAACGCCACCCTCCAGGCCGGTTACTTCATCGTCGGTGTCCGCGCCGCCGGCCTGGCCGCCGGCCCGATGACCGGCTTCGACTTCACCGGTGTCGACAAGGAGTTCTTCGGCGACGGCAAGCAGAAGTCGTTCCTGGTCGTCAACATCGGCAAGCCCGGCGCCGACGCCTTCTCCCCGCGCTCGCCGCGGCTGGACTTCGACGAGGCCGTCGCCAGCATCTGAGCGGACACGCCGCACACGACGAGGCCGCCGCACCCTCCTGGGTGCGGCGGCCTCCGTGTTCTCCGTGGGCCCTCAGCCCTTCTTCGCCACCAACGCGGCGGCCAGGTCCGCAAGCCGTCCGTACGGCGCGGTGCCGGTGATGACCGTNGCCACCAACGCGGCGGCCAGGTCCGCAAGCCGTCCGTACGGCGCGGTGCCGGTGATGACCGTGGTCACGCCGGACTCCTGGCGCACCAGCGCCTTGTACCTGTCGCCCTTGTAGCGGTCCCACTTCTTGCTGCCGACGGCCTGCTTGCCCTTGACCTTGGACGCGCCGAGCGTGACCTCCCGGATGAACTTCTGCGCCGGCGCGTCGCTCTGCTCGATGGCCGCGTACTCCTGCTCCGGGTCGAGCATGCCCAGATGCCAGGCGCCGCCCTTGCCGTCGTCGCTCGCCTTGTACGAGACCGAGGTGGCACGCCAGGTCTTGGGCAGCCCCTGGGGCGCGGCGACCGGGTACGGCGCCGCCCGCCGGGCGGTGATGAGCTCGACGCGGTAGTCGACCGCCTTGACCGCGTTCTGCTCCGCGTCCGCGCCGTCATCGTGCGGGATGAAGAAATAGATCGCGCCTACAAGGACGCCGATCACTGCCAGCGACAGGACCATGTCCCGCACCGTTTGCCTGCCTCGCATACCTGCCACGCCCCTATGGTCCCCCATCCCCGCGGCGCCCCCGACAGGCCCCCCGGTGACGGCCGTCACCTGCGCCGACCGCGTGGCCTCCGACGCCCCGGCGGCCGCTCATGCGTGGGGCCCTCTGCTCATTTTGGCGGCCTGGAGATACAGTCGTACCACCCTCATCCTTCGCGGCCGTCGCCGTACAGAAAGGTGCGCTCGATGACCGAGCATCATCTCCCGTCCCAACTCGAGGTCAGCCCCGAGGCCCCGGACCGCAACCTCGCCCTGGAACTCGTCCGGGTCACCGAGGCCGGTGCCATGGCGTCGGGCCGCTGGGTGGGACGAGGTGACAAGAACGGCGCGGACGGCGCAGCGGTCAAGGCCATGCGCGCGCTGATCCACACCGTCTCGATGAACGGCGTCGTGGTCATCGGGGAGGGCGAGAAGGACAACGCCCCGATGCTCTACAACGGCGAGCGCGTGGGCGACGGCACCGGCCCGGAGTGCGACGTGGCCGTGGACCCGGTGGACGGTACGACGCTGACCGCCAAGGGCATGGCGAACGCCGTCTCCGTGATGGCGGTCGCCGAGCGCGGCTCGATGTTCGACCCGTCCGCGGTCTTCTACATGGACAAGCTCGCCACGGGCCCCGAAGCCGCCGACTTCGTCGACATCACGGCACCGGTGGCCGTGAACATCAAGCGGATCGCCAAGGCGAAGAAGTCCGCGGTCGAGGACGTCACCGTGGTCATCCTGGACCGGCCCCGCCACGACGGCCTGGTCAAGGAGGTCCGGGAGGCCGGCGCCCGGATCAAGTTCATCTCCGACGGCGATGTCGCGGGCGCGATCATGGCGGCCCGCGAGGGCACCGGCGTGGACCTGCTGCTGGGCATCGGCGGTACGCCCGAGGGCATCATCGCGGCCTGTGCGCTGAAGTGCCTGGGCGGCGCCTTCCAGGGCAAGCTGTGGCCCAAGGACGACGAGGAGCGGCAGCGCGCGCTGGACGCCGGGCACGACCTGGACAAGGTCCTGGAGATCGACGACCTGGTCCGCGGCGACAACGTCTTCTTCGTCGCCACCGGCATCACCGACGGCGAGCTGCTGCGCGGGGTGCGCTACCGCGCCGAGAACGCCTACACCCAGTCCCTGGTGATGCGTTCCAAGTCCGGCACCATCCGCCAGATCGACTCCCAGCACCGGCTGTCCAAGCTGCGTGCGTACAGCTCGGTGGACTTCGAGCGCCCCAGCTGAGCGGCGCCCTGACCACACACTTCGCCCCCGTCGGAGATTCTCCGGCGGGGGCGAAGTGGCCCATGCGCCCTGCGGCCCGGCGTGCCGGCCGAAGCCGCTGGTGCGGCGGTCAGCCTGCCGCGGGCATATGGGCCGCACGCTGGAGCTCGGTCTCCCGCCGCCGCCGGCGGGTCAGCACGACCCGTCGCTCGGCCGCGGTCAGACCGCCCCAGACGCCGTACGGCTCCGGCTGGAGCAGCGCATGCTCGCGGCACTCGACCATCACGGGACAGCGGGCACAGACCCGCTTCGCGGCTTCTTCCCTGGCAAGCCGCGCGGCGGTCGGTTCCTTGGACGGGGCGAAGAACAGCCCGGCTTCGTCCCGGCGGCACACCGCCTCCGAATGCCAGGGACCCGCCTCGTCGCGCGCAGGCAGGCGCTGGGACGGAACAACAGCGGCATCCTGCAGGGGCTGATGCGGTAGCAGCACGGTCTACTCCTGACGACGGCTTCGGCGAGAGAATCACCCTTGCCCGTCTCGCTGCGCACGGCCTTTTCGCACCCCGCAGCCGTACGAGAGACGATGCACCAGCCCTACCCGCTGTGCGCACGCTTATGCACACCGTGGCGATCGTGCGACAACGAGAAAAGAACGAGAACGGCAGCCTCAGCCGTCGGCGCCCTTACGGAAGCGGTCCCGGCGCTCGCGGTGATCCTCCCGCAGCCGCTCATGCCACTCCCACTGCTCCTGTCGCATGTGCTGATGCCGCTCGCGGTGATCCTCCCGCAGCTGCTGGCGCAGCTCCCGGCGCCCCTCGCGCAGCCGGCTGCGCAGATCGCGGATCCAGGCGCCGCGCTTGGGCTTGGCCTCCACGCTGCCCAGTACGGCATAGCCGTTGACCATCACCAGCGGGGCGTTGGCGTCCTCCGCGTCGTTCGTCTCGACCTCGAAGGCACCCAGCACGCCGGAGCCGCTGCTGCGCAGCGTGATGTTCTCCGGGACCCGGATCTCCACGCTGCCGAAGATGGCCGTGACATTGATCTGGATCTGCTGCTGCGGGAAGACCGCCTCGGTCAGATCGATCTCCACACTGCCGAAGATCGCGACCGCGTTGATCCGCGACGGGGCCTGCCAGCGGCCCTTACGGACGGAGGCGCTGAAGATCGCGACGAGGTTCTGGTCCGGGACCGGGCTGCCGGGCCCGTACGCATACGCCCCCGGGCCGGGCTGCGGACGGCTGCCACCCGCCGCGGGCAGGTCCCGGACGACGGGCTCCAGCTCGCCCATGGTCTTGGCGCGGTAGACCGTGTCGATCCGCTCGGCGTGCTCCTCGGGGTCCAGCCGGCCCTCCGCCAGCGCCTCGCGGAGGATCTCGGCGACCCGGTCGCGGTCCGCGTCGGACGCGCGGAGGTCCGCCTCGGCCACAGGCTTGGTCAGATTCACCGACTGCCGGTCCGGTCGCTGGTCCTGCTTCTGAAGCGGTCCGGTTTCGGGGCCCGGTCGTCCCCCGTTGTCTGCATCCACGGCCCCAGCGTATCGAAACGCGATAGATCGCGACCAGGGATACGCGAGGCCGGGTCGCGCAGCAACTGAGCCCTACCTCACAGCGGCGCCCGCGCACCAGGGTTCTACGCTGTTCAGGCGCTGCCGTAGATGCCAGCCGGACCCCTCCGAGTAAGGAATGACCTTCGATGCCGGAATTCGCCTACACCGACCTTCTCCCCGTAGGTGAGGACAACACGCCATACCGCCTGGTCACCTCGGAGGGCGTGAGCACCTTCGAGGCCGACGGCCGTACGTTCCTCAAGGTCGAGCCGGAGGCACTGCGCAAGCTGGCCGCCGAGGCGATGCACGACATTTCGCACTATCTGCGCCCGACCCACCTCGCCCAGCTCCGCAAGATCCTGGACGACCCCGAGGCCAGCGCCAACGACCGCTTCGTGGCCCTCGACCTCCTCAAGAACGCCAACATCGCGGCGGCCGGCGTGCTGCCCATGTGCCAGGACACCGGCACCGCGATCGTGATGGGCAAGCGCGGTCAGAACGTCCTCACCGAGGGCGGCGACGAGGAAGCCCTCTCCCGCGGTATCTACGACGCCTACACCCAGCTGAATCTGCGCTACTCGCAGATGGCCCCGCTGACGATGTGGGACGAGAAGAACACCGGCTCCAACCTCCCGGCCCAGATCGAGCTGTACGCGACCGACGGCGGCGCCTACAAGTTCCTCTTCATGGCCAAGGGCGGCGGCAGCGCCAACAAGTCCTTCCTCTTCCAGGAGACCAAGGCGGTCCTCAACGAGGCCTCCATGATGAAGTTCCTGGAGCAGAAGATCCGCTCGCTGGGTACGGCCGCCTGCCCGCCGTACCACCTGGCGATCGTCGTCGGCGGCACGTCGGCCGAGTACGCCCTCAAGACCGCCAAGTACGCCTCCGCGCACTACCTGGACGAGCTGCCCGCCGAGGGCTCGCCGACCGGCCACGGCTTCCGCGACAAGGAGCTGGAGGACAAGGTCTTCGAGCTGACCCAGAAGATCGGCATCGGCGCCCAGTTCGGCGGCAAGTACTTCTGCCACGACGTCCGCGTCGTCCGCCTCCCCCGCCACGGCGCGTCCTGCCCGGTCGCCATCGCGGTCTCCTGCTCCGCGGACCGCCAGGCCGTCGCGAAGATCACCGCCGAGGGCGTCTTCCTGGAGCAGCTGGAGACCGACCCGGCCCGCTTCCTCCCGGACACCACCGACGAGCAGCTGACCGAGGGCGCGGGCCCCGACCTCGACGCGGTCGCCATCGACCTCAACCGCCCCATGGACGACGTCCTCGCCGAGCTGACCAGGCACCCGGTCAAGACCCGCCTCTCCCTCACCGGCACGCTGGTCGTCGCCCGCGACATCGCCCACGCGAAGATCAAGGAACGCCTGGACGCCGGCGAGGAGATGCCGGAGTACCTGAAGAACCACCCGGTCTACTACGCCGGCCCGGCCAAGACCCCCGAGGGCTACGCCTCCGGCTCCTTCGGCCCGACCACGGCCGGCCGGATGGACGCCTACGTCGAGCAGTTCCAGGCGGCCGGCGGCTCCAAGATCATGCTGGCCAAGGGCAACCGCTCCCAGCAGGTCACCGACGCCTGCCACGCACACGGCGGCTTCTACCTCGGCTCCATCGGCGGCCCGGCCGCCCGCCTCGCCCAGGACTGCATCAAGAAGGTCGAGGTCCTGGAGTACGAGGAGCTCGGCATGGAAGCCGTCTGGAAGATCGAGGTCGAGGACTTCCCCGCCTTCGTCGTCGTCGACGACAAGGGCAACGACTTCTTCCAGGACCCGGCCCCGGCCCCGACGTTCACCAGCATTCCGGTGCGCCAGGCCAACTGACCGCCTGCGCCCCACAGAGCCCCTGGCATCCCCGCCGGGGGCTCTTGCCGTTGTACCGCTTCCGGCCCCATAGGGAGTCCGCCCACGCGGAGTTGTCGTAGTGCAGGAATGCAGGAATGCAGGAAAAGAGAAAATCCCCCGTACCCAGAAGGGCGCGGGGGATTCGCTCGCAGCCGGCCTAGCTCTGGTTGGCGCCGACGTTGCAGGACCACATCTCGATCCTGGCACCGGGGAAGGTCTGATTGTTCCCGGCGTCCGGGCAGCGACCGGACGACATGGAGACGAGCTCATGCGCCGGGCCCGTGGCGGGGGGCCGCGGGCTCACCCGGTAGAGCACGGTGCCGCCGGCCGGAACGGTGGCGCTGATGGTGCCGTCGGTGCTGACGTGGCTGGTGTGCGCCCACAGGTCGTTGAGGTTGTAGCCGGCGCTGCTCGCCGGGAGGCCGGCGGCCGCCGCGGTGGTGGAGATGACGGCCTGTGAGGACGTTTCGTTGAACAGGGCCACGGCGACGTCGCCGTTGGCCAGGGGGCGACGCAGCACGTTCAGGCCGTTCTCGGTGGTGACCGCCGTGCCCTGTTCGCCGCGGCTGTCCTGATTGACCGCGATGACGTCCTTGTTGAGGTAGACGCTCAGGTCCTGGTCGCTGATGGGGAAGCCGGAACCGCCGGCGGCCGCGGGGGTACGCAGGTCGGCACCCGAGATCAGCGGGGCCGCGAGCACCGCGGCGACCGAGAGCTCGGACTTCTCCTGGTCATACGTCAGGCGCTTGTTGGGGTCGTTGGAACCCGACGCAAAAGCGTAGTTTCCGGTCCCCAGCATGTCGATGTCGTTCCATCCGCCGGGACCGGCCCACTTCGCCTTGTCCAAGTCGGTGTGGATGAGTCGTCTGAGGCCGTCGAAGGAGGCGTCCCGGTCCCCGTCGATGCGCCACATGTTGGCCACGCTCTTGCCCCACTCCCAGGGGGACTCACCCTGGGCCGCGGGCTGGAGCGAGAGGCTGAAGACGATCGGACGGCCGGTCCTCTCAAGGGCGTCGCGCATGGTGCTGTCCCGGGTTTCCAGCGGCAGCTTTTCGTCGCCGGGCCGTTGGGAGGGGTCGCTGGCCGTGCAGTTGTCGTACTTGAGGAAGTCCACGCCCCACGAGGCGAAGGTATCGGCGTCCTTCTGCTCATAACCAAGACTTCCGGGGAAGCCCTGACACGTGTGGTAGGTCGGGCTCTCGTAGACGCCGAACTTCAGGCCCTTGCCATGTACGTATGCGGCGAGTTCGGCCAGGCCGTGGGGGTACTTGGCCGCATCGGGGACGAGGCGGCCTTCGGAGTCGCGGGACCGTTCCATCCAGCAGTCGTCGATGGTGAGGTACTGGTAGCCGGCGTCGCGCATGCCGCTGGATGCCATGAAGTCGGCGGTGTCCTTGACGATTTGCTCGGTTGCGTTGCAGCCGAAGGTGTTCCAGCTGTTCCAGCCCATGGGTGGGGTGAGGGCCAGGTGGTTGTCCATCGCCTGGGCGGGGCCTGCGGTGAGCAGGGGGACGCCGAGCAGGGGGAGCGTGAGGGATACGGCGGACAGCAGACGGGAGAGCACACGCATGGAGGCCTCCGGTAGGGAGTGGGGGGAGTGGGGGGTCCGGGTGGATTCCGGCCGGCGAGCCGGGGACCCGGGTGCGTTCGATCGGCGGGAGCAGCGCGGCCCGGAGGACCGCTCCGCTGCAGACCTCAGCTCTGATCCGATGTCTGACGCGGTGCGCGGGCAAGCGAACCAAAAGCAACATAAACAGTCAATGCCAGTAGCAATTCACCTTGTTGATCCAGTCAGTTCCAACAAGATGAAACGGATCTCAACGTCTGTGCTGCCTGCGGCGGCCGGTCAGGATGGCCGTGATGGCCGGTACCGGTCGCGGGCGCCGGCGACCCGCAACCACCATGATCACTAAACTGTTCGAGTGACACCGGACCTGTGTCACCTCACTCATTTCATGACCACAGGGGGATGCGAATCATGCGCAAAATGAGCCGTTCACTGGCAGTTGCCGTCACGGCCGTGGCGGTTGCCGGTATCGCCTTCGCCGGGGTCGCGCCGGCCAGTGCCGCTCCGGTTGGTGCCGCGGCGAGCAGCGCCAAGTGCGACGACATCCGGAAGGTCATCAGGCACCACGCGGACGCGGGCTACAGGTACCGGGCGCTCGCCAAGCAGGAAGCCGGCAAGGCTCACCCGAACCGGGACAGGATCGCCCAGTACAAGGCGGCGGCGAAGGCCGAGTTCGAGGCCGCCGATGCGTACCAGGTGCAGTACGCGAAGCAGTGCACGCGGTGATGTCGCTGCGGTGACGTCTCTGCGGTGACGTACGAGGGCCTGGCTCTTCGGAGCCGGGCCCTCGTACGTGCGTGCGCCGTTGGGTGAGCGGGCTTCCGTATCCGGGAACAGATCGGCGGCCGCGGGTACTGAGAGAGGTATGAGCGAAAACGGCGACTTCAGCGGATCCGGCGACGGCGACTTTGGCGGCTTCAGGACCGAGCACGACTCGATGGGCGAGGTGCGGGTGCCCGCGCACGCCAAGTGGCGGGCGCAGACGCAGCGTGCGGTGGAGAATTTTCCGATCTCCGGGCAGCGGCTGGAGCGGGCGCACATCGAGGCGCTGGCCCGCATCAAGGCCGCGGCGGCGGTGGTGAATGCCGAGCTCGGGGTGCTGGACAAGGACATCGCGGGGGCGATCCAGGAGGCGGCCGCCGAGGTGGCGGCGGGGCGGTGGGACGAGCACTTTCCCATCGATGTGTTCCAGACCGGGTCCGGCACGTCGTCGAACATGAACACCAACGAGGTCATCGCGACGCTGGCGAGCGAGCGGCTGGGCCGCGAGGTGCATCCGAACGATCACGTGAATGCCAGCCAGTCGTCCAATGACGTCTTTCCGTCCTCGATTCATATCGCGGCCACGTCCGCGGTCCTCAACGCTCTCATCCCGGCGCTGGAGCATCTGGCGGAGGCATTGGAGCGCAAGGCGGAGGAATTCGCGGGGGTCGTGAAGTCGGGGCGGACGCATTTGATGGATGCGACGCCGGTGACGCTGGGGCAGGAGTTCGGCGGCTATGCCGCGCAGGTGCGGTACGGCGTCGAGCGGCTGCACAGCTCGTTGCCGCGGCTGGCGGAACTGCCGCTGGGCGGCACGGCGGTGGGGACGGGGATCAACACTCCGCCCGGGTTCTCGGCCGCGGTGATTGCCGAGGTGGCGCGGGCGACGGGGCTGCCGCTGGCCGAGGCGCGAAATCACTTCGAGGCGCAGGGGGCGCGGGACGGGATCGTCGAGACCAGCGGTCAGCTGCGCACCATTGCCGTGGGGCTCACCAAGATTTCCAATGATCTGCGGTGGATGGCCTCCGGGCCGCGGACCGGGCTCGCGGAGATTGCGCTGCCGGATCTGCAGCCAGGGTCGTCGATCATGCCGGGGAAGGTCAATCCGGTGATTCCTGAGGCGGTGCTGATGGTCGCGGCGCAGGTCACCGGGAATGACGCGGCGGTGGCGGCGGCGGGGGCGGCCGGCAATTTCGAGCTGAATGTGATGCTTCCGGTCATCGCGCGGAATGTTCTTGAGTCCATTCGTCTGCTCGGCAATTCCGCGCGGCTGCTGGCGGATCGTACGGTCGACGGGATCACGGCGAATGTGGAACGGGCCCGGGAATACGCGGAGTCGTCCCCCTCCGTCGTCACGCCGCTCAACAAGTACATCGGGTACGAGGAGGCGGCGAAGGTCGCGAAGAAGTCGCTGGCCGAGCGGAAGACCATTCGTCAGGTGGTCATCGAGGGCGGCTATGTCGAACGGGGGCTGCTGAGTGAGGAGCAGTTGGACGAGGCGCTGGATGTGCTGCGGATGACGCATCCGTAGCGGGCATCCCATGAGGCGCACGCACCCGCCGTACTCGTCCGTAACGGCGCAGGGGGCGCGCGTTACCGCGCCCGTAACGCCCGGTGCGGCTCATGTCACGGCGGGCGTAATGCCGCGGCTCTAAGATCTGCGCATGACAGCGGACATGGTGGACACGACGGAAGGCGAGACGGCCGGCGGACGCGGGACGGCCGGGGCGAGGCGGGCGGCGGACGGTGCGGCGGCAGCGGAGCACTGGGCGCCGGGGGACCATATCCTGTGGCGCTATCGCGACAACGCCGATGCCCGGCAGTTCCACATCTGTCGGCCGATGACCGTTGTCCAGGACACCGAGGAGCTGCTCGCGGTGTGGATGGCGCCCGGCACCACCTGCATCAAGCCGGTGCTCGCGGACGGTACGCCGGTGCACCGTGAGCCGCTGTCCACCCGCTACACCAAGCCCCGCCGGACCGCCCACGACCGCTGGTTCGGCACCGGGGTGCTGAAGCTGGCCCGGCCCGGCGACCCGTGGTCGGTGTGGCTGTTCTGGGAGCGTGGCTGGCAGTTCAAGAACTGGTACGTCAACCTGGAGGAGCCGCGCCGCCGTTGGACGGGCGGCATCGACTCCGAGGACCATTTCCTCGACATCTGTGTCTATCCGGACCGGCACTGGGAGTGGCGGGACGAGGACGAGTTCGCGCAGGCGCAGCGGGACGGGCTGATGACGGCGGCGCGGGCCGCCGAGGTCAGATCCGCCGGCCGGGCCGCGGTCGCACAGATCGCGGCGTGGGGCGGGCCGTTCGCGGACGGCTGGGAGGACTGGCGGCCCGATCCCGCCTGGGAGGTTCCCCGGCTGCCGGAGAACTGGGACCGTGCACCGGATTGTTTGCGGTCGTGAGGGAGTGAAGTGAAACAACGTGAGTGAAGGGGGCGAACCGTGGAAAGGTGCGCCTATGGGCGAAGCTGTTTCTCGCCGGGCGAGGAGCGGGGCCGAGCCCCCTTGCTGCGCCCCGGGTCTTCAAACGTAGGATCGTCCTCCGCAAGACTGCACAGGCGCAACTCCAGAACTGGAAAACGAACTTGACCGCGGTCGCAGGAGGGGCGAGGTCGTGAGTGCGACTAGCTACGACGGATACGAGGGTCTGAACCGGTTAGCGCTGGACCGGGCCGGTCAGGCCGAGGCGTTCGACGCGATCGGAGACCGGTACAACGAGGCCTTTCCGCACAAGGAGGGCCAGATCGCTTCGGGCGCCTGGCTGGCCGACGCGCTGCCGGACGGCTCGCGGATCCTGGACCTCGGCTGCGGCACGGGGCTGCCGACCGCCCGTCAGTTGTCGGACGCCGGGCACCGCGTCGTAGGAATCGATCTCGCCCCCTCGATGGTCAAACTGGCCCGGGACAACGCCCCGGGCGCCGAATTCCACCGGCTGGACATCGCCGATCTGCGCGGCGGCCGACTCGGCGGCCCCGGCTCTTTCGACGGTATCGTCGCTTATTTCTCCCTTCTGATGCTGCCCCGTGCGGAAATCCCTTACGCACTGGGCATGCTGCATGATCTGCTACGACCGGAGGGGCTGCTGGCCCTGTCGATGGTCGAGGCGGATGTGGACGACTTCACGATTCCGTTCCTGGGCAACTCGATCCGGGTATCGGGTTACCTGCGGGACGACCTGCGCCGGGTCGTGCACGACGCGGGTTTCGACGTCGTCGGGGAGGATGCGTACGCATACGCCCCGGCGAGTACGGACGTACCACCCGAGATCCAGCTCTTTCTGCACCTGCGACGCGCCTGAGACGCAGCGCGTTGGGCGCGCCCGCACAGGGCGGCGCGCTCGGAACGCGGAGCGTCGGGCGCGCAGCCCCGGACGGATGGAATCCCACGCGTGACGGAGCACCCCACCTCCCACGAATCGCGGCGGTCGGCCTCGACCGCCGCGCCCTCGGCGTCCCCTGCTCGGGGACCGGCCGGGACGGCGCCGCTCGGCGCGGTGCCCGACCCGCGCAGCGCTCTGCAGCAGCCTGCCGTGACCGGGTTCGCCCCGGTTCCCGGCAGCGGCTTCGCGGTGCGCGGCGGTGACGACATCGGTCTGGCCGGTGCCGCCGTCATAGCCTCGGCGGGTCCGCATGCCGGGCACGCCGATGACGAGCCGGTCGCGGACCATGGCGCGGCGCGGCGGGACCCGGCGGCGGAGGCGGAGGGCACTGCCGCCGGTCACTCCAGCGGGCCTGCCGCGCCACGCGCCGCCGGTCATGACGACGATCATTTCGCCGGTCGTTCCGGTCATGCCGGCGCGCGGGACGATGCGCCGATCCCGTGCGGTGAGGCGTACGGCGACTCTTACGGGGAGGTGGCCATGCCCGCGAGCGGGCGGCCCGGCGGCGCGCCGGATGCGGAGCGGGAGACGGCGCGAGCCGGTCGGCGGGTGGCGCAGGGCGCGGTGGGTCGCGTCGAGGCGCCCGAGCCGGGCGAGGAGCCGC
>NZ_QUAC01000167.1 GCF_003389455.1 Streptomyces inhibens
CCGCCGAGCAACGAGCCGCTACCGCTGGGACGGCCGACCCACCACCCGACGCCTCAAGTGATCCATTTGCCGGTCGGCCTTAGTCAAAAGCCCCGGGGCGAGTGCCCCGGGGCTTCGCCTTGCGGTCACTCGCCCGATGTCCGCGAGGAGACGCCATGCATGACCACCGCAAGCTCGGCCGCGAGCTGGACCTGTTCGACACCAACCCGCTGATCGGCGCGGGACTGCCGTACTGGCTGCCCGACGGCGCGGCCGTGCGGCACACCCTGGAGGAGTACATTCGCACCGCCGAGCGGCGGGCGGGCTACCGGCACGTGTACTCGCCGGTGCTCGGCAAGCGGGAGCTGTACGAGATCTCGGGTCACTGGTCGCACTACAGCGACGACATGTTCCCCCCGATGGACGTCGGCGGTGAGCAGGTCGTCCTGCGGCCGAGTCTGTGTCCCCACCATGCGGTGATCTACCGCTCCCGCTCCCACAGCTACCGTGAGCTGCCCCTGCGCATGGCCGAGCTGGGAGGCATGTACCGCTCCGAACTCTCGGGCGTGCTCGGTGGACTGACCCGGGTGCGGGCCATCCAGCTGAACGACGCGCACATCTTCTGCACCCTGGAACAGGTTGCCGAGGAAGCACAGGCCGCCCTGGAGATGATCCGTCAGGCGTACCAGGCACTTGGCATCACCCCGACCCGCTACCGGCTCTCCCTCCCGGGCCCCGGCGGGAAATACGTCTCTGCCCCCGAGATGTGGCAGCGGTCCACCGCCCTGCTGACCGATGTCCTCGATCGCTCCGGCCTTCCCTACGAGGCAGCCGAGGGAGAGGCCGCGTTCTACGGCCCCAAGATCGACGTCCAGGTCACCGACGGCGCCGGCCGGGAGTCCACCCTGTCCACCGTCCAGGTCGACTTCCACCAGCCCGAGCAGTTCAACCTGCACTACATCGGCGCGGACGGCGCGAAACACCGGCCGGTCATGGTCCACCGCAGCATCATCGGCAGCGTGGAGCGAGCCGTCGCCCACCTCATCGAACAGCACGGCGGTGCCTTCCCCGCCTGGCTTGCCCCCACCCAGCTGGTGGTACTCCCGATCTCCGAAGCCGAAATGTCAAACGCCATAGGGCTCGCCCGGCGATGCACCGACCTTGGGCTTCGGGCCGAGATCGCAGGACCGGAACGCGGCACCCTGGGCGCCCGCATCCGGGAGGGCCGCCTTGTGCCCTACCAAGCCGTCATCGGCGCCAAGGAAGCAGCCAACGACCACGTCGCCCTGCGTCTGCGTGACGGACGCCGCCTCGACCCGCAGGCCGTCGGCGACGTCCTCACCCACATCGGCGCTCTCATCAATGCCCACAGCACCGACCTGTGGGACAGCTCTACCTCGTAGCAGGCAACAAGATCAGCGCCTGCTGTCGCCCGGCGCGAGGAGGCTGGTGATCTCCGTTATGGCTTCCGGGGAGGGTTCGAAGTAGCGGCGGACGTTCTCCGGCTTCTTGTGCCTCGACTTCGCCATCAGCATCAGAAGACTCGCTCCTGCCGTGCCGAGGTGAGGCAGAGAGGAGTGGCGGTACTCGTGCAGGTCCCAACCCATGCCCGGACCGCGCACCGCCGACGGCGACACGGACGATCTCCAGTCCCTTGCGACCAGCGACAGCAGCGACAGCGAGACCCGCAAGACGGCCGCCAACTGGGTCAAGGGCTTCCAGGAAGCAGCCGGCGGGAAGGTATCGGTCGACTTCTACGACGAGGGATCGCAGCGCCAAGTCGTCGTGCTAGGTGTGCCGGGACAGGTCGGTGCCTTGGGGAAGTACTGTCGCAGCAGGCCGTTGGTGTTCTTGTTGGGGTCGCAGAAGTAGACCTGGACCTTGGTCGCGACGGTGAACGCGTGGTGAGAGGCCATCTCGACGCCTTGGTCCCACGTCGTCGGTCGGGATCCGGCGGGCCAGATTCCCGGCCAGATGCTGGGCCTCGTACGCTCCCTCGATCACATGGGCCTAGGGTGCACACCATGAACGTCTCGAACAACATTTCGCCCGGTGCGCAGCTCCACGGGACCGTCATCCAGGCCAGCCAGGTAGGCGGCACCCGCGTCCCTTCGATCGACACCACCAGGATGGCCGCGAAGCTCGCGCAGAAATTGGACCAGGAGGGACCTCTGCTCGCTCTGACGACTGCGGGGCAGGCCGAGGCAACCATCAGGCTCCTTGCATTGGTGGCCGAAGATCACCCCCCGCTCGCAGACGTGGCGGATAGGTTGGCCGAAGACCTGCAAGCCCGCCTCGACGCGCACAAGTAGCCCAGCAGGCGGAGCAAGGCCCCACCAACTAGGGCTCCACGCGAATGGTCAGTAGGTGTTTTTCAACCTGCCGAGATCCCCCGTGGCAGGTGGCATCGGTGACACTGGCGCTGGTGTGGAGGGTGTCGCGTTCGGGCCCGGTCAGGGGATCTGGGCCTGCTGCCAACAGGGCTTTGGCCTCTTGGCGAAGCGCCTCGACATGGCCGTTGGGGTCGTGGAGAACGAGGGAATCAGCGAAGAGGAAGAGAGCGGTCGCCCTGCGCGTCGTGCGGCTTTCCGCGAAGGCAGTTCGCAGGTCGGAGCGACTGTTGCGGAAGACCTCGGCCAGGAAGTCGTCGTGACGAAGCACCTCACGACGTCTCATGCCGTGATCAGGGAGAAGGACTGTGATGTCGAGGTCACTGTTGGGAGTGGCCTGACCGCGTGCGGCCGAACCGCCCAGCACCGCGCCGATCGCTTCCGGATAGCGCGGGGAAATGAGTCGGCCGACCGCACGGACGTCTGCCGCTGCCTCGTCGGAGCCGAGCCGGAGGCCTGACATTCCTGTATGGGGATGCGGCTGGGGATTCATGGCCGTCATCGTGCCAGGTCAGGCCAGGACCGCATCGTCCAACTGTCGGTACGAGGGCCTTTGCGAGTCGAGCGCTTGGTCATCACCGTGATGAGAGCCCAGTTCAGGTGGGCTTCGCTGTGTTGAGGTGGACGCTCGTGGTCTCGGACGTTTCGGCGGGCGTTCATCAGCCGGCCGATCGTGCGCTCGACCTTCCATCGTCGCGGCAGAACAACGAAGCCTTTGGCTGTCCGTGGCCGGGCGACGGTCCGCGCCGGCCCACCCCGTCAGACACCACAACCCGGATCCTCCAGCCAGCTGGACCTCACGACCAGAGTTCAAAAGCACCCACTCAGCTTGACTCTGTCGGGGATCTTGGAGTTTCCCGGTGCGCCAGCGTGATCAGTGGGCATGCTCGGGGCTGTTTCGAAGACCGATGCAGTTGTCGAGGTGTCCGTTGTCGCTCCGTCCCCGTTCCGGTGAGCAAGTCCCGTCTCTGACCGCGCAGATCGCACGGGCGAGCAACCCGGGCGGTACGACGGCGATGTGGGTGAGAGACCGGCTGGACGGGCTGTGGCGCGATGAGGACTTCGCAGGCTGGTACCCGCGCGACGGACACCCCGGTGACTTCGTTCACTTTCGTCAGCAGCATTTGTCTATGGGTTTGAGCAGCAGACGGCGGTCGACGGGCCGGTGATTGTTCACGAGAAATGAAGGCATGTTGGCGGTGGTGCTGCTGCCGTGGAAGCGAGGACTGTTCGTTGTGCCGTAGGGCCGGCGGCCAGTAGGTTTGTGCCGTCAAGATCGAGTGGTCTGGAGCCTGTGAACGATGCGAGAGCACGTACGATGACGAATCCGACGTCTCGGTTCGAGGGACTGGCCAGCTCACCGGCGTCCGAGCAGGCAACCGGCGGGCTGATCATCTTTTTGAACGGCACGTCGAGCTCGGGCAAGTCGAGCATCGCCAGGGAGCTTGTCGGAGTCCTTGACGAGCCGTGCTTTCACATGCCCGTGGACGCGTTCCATGCCATGCGATCAGGACCTGAGATGACCCCGGACCAGCTAAATGCCGTGCTCAAGCGCACCTGGATGGGGTTTCACCGTGCGGTCGCGGGCATGGCTGCAGCAGGCAACAACATCGTGGTGGACCACGTCTTGAGCGAGTCGTGGCGCCTCCACGACTGCCTGGCTCTGTTTGCCCCTCAGGCTGTCGTCCTCGTCGGAGTGCGTTGTCCTTTGCCGGAGTTGGAACGTCGGGAGCAGGCGCGTGGTGATCGTCCGGCAGGCTTGGCTGCCCGCCAGTTCGACCGCGTCCATGCCCACGGTATCTATGACGTCGAGTGCGATACCGGCAGTTCGAGCCCGGTCGAGTGCGCTCGGGAGATCAAGGAGTTCCTTCGTCGGCGGACGACCCCCACTGCGTTTGAACGTATGAGGTCAGGAAGTCCCGCCCGACCCGCGGTGGGGCGAGACCAAGCTTCTTGGTCGTCGTGACCTGGTGCTTGTGAGAACGGTAAGTCGCCGCTCGGTAGTCCTGACGTGAGTCAGCTTGCTGCGTTTTCTTCGGCGCGTGCGCGGGTGCTGGCGAGACGGTAGGAGTCGCCGACGGATGCCTCTGCACGATGCGTCCGTCGACGGCGGAACCACATGGCGCATGTCGGCGTCCGTCCAGACGTTTGCAAGGTCATGAACTCGGACGGAGGGCTCGCCCATGACTGGAACAGCTGCCCGCTACCTCTACCTCACGAGGCACGGTGAAGCTTCACCGGACGAGAGCAAGCTGACGGACGACGGCCGCCGCCAGGCCGTATTGCTTGGCGAGCGGCTTCAGCACGCTCCTCTCCAAGCCATCCACCACGGCCCGCTCCCGCGAGCCGAGCAGACTGCCCAGTTGATCTGCGAACAACTCGACGGCGTTCCCTTGCAGCCGTCCGAACTGGCCGGCGACTACATCCCCTACATGCCGCAGCGAGAAGAGCTGCCGTCGGAATCGGCCGACGTCATGCTCGGCCACCTGTCCCAGTTCCCGGCCGACGAACGCGAAGACGGGCCTGAGCTGGCCAAGGCAGCTCTCGCGCAGTTCACAGGACCTGTCGACGGTGACGAGCCTCGCCACGAACTCGTCGTCACCCACAACTTCCTCATCGGCTGGCTCGTCCGAGCCGCCCTCGACGCTCCGAAATGGCGCTGGATGGGCCTCAACCACGCCAACGCCGCGCTGACCGTCATCCGGTACGCGCCCGGCCGACCCGATTCCGTTCTCTTCTACAACGACACAGGACACCTTCCCACTGACCTTCGCTGGACCGGCTTCTCGCCCGACCTCCACGTCTGAGGACAGCGCCCCCCGATCGCACTGGCAGTCACCAGACGAAGATCCAGTGACGGGGCCGGGGCTGACTCGTCAGCCCCGGCCCCGTCAAATCTCGGGTTCTGGCTCACTTTTCGTGAAGCCCGCACGCTGAGTGACGTCTGGCCGTTGTGGTGGCTTCCGGAGGTTGCCCGAAAATGATCAGCTTCCGGCTTGGTGCGGCTGACAGTTCGAGCCGGATTCACAGCTCCTATCTGCGGTTTCCCGCCGACGTTCCCAGCGCGGGCAGGAGGGTGCGGCTTTGTCTGCAGGTTCGCCGGTTCACCTGTGAGAACGCATGGTGTGAACGGCGGACATTCGTCGAGCAGGTGCCGGGGTTGACCCGGCGATACGGCTGGTGGACCGAGCGCCTGCGGTCGATGCTGACCGAGGTCGGTCTCGCGCTTGCGGGTCGGGCTGGTGCCCGCATGGCGCGGGTTCTCGGCGTGTCCGTCAGCCGCAGTACGGTGCTGCGGCTGGTCGACGCCCTCCCCGAGCCGGATGCGCTGGCCACGCGGGTGGTGGGTGTCGATGAGTACGCCATGCGCAAGGGCTGCGTCTACGGGACCGTGTTGGTCGATGTCGAGACCTGCCGTCCGGTGGACTTGCTGCCCGACCGGGAGGCGTCGAGCCTTGCCGCATGGCTGGCCGAACGGCCCGGGATCGAGGTCATCTGCCGCGATCGCGCTCCCTTCTTCGCGGAAGGCGCCACCACCGGGGCGCCTCAGGCGGTGCAAGTGGCCGACAGGTGGCATCTCTGGCACAACCTCAGTGAGGCTGCCGAGCGATGTGTTGCTGACCACCGCAGCTGCCTGCAGGTCGTGGTGCCGGAACCGGCCAAGGCCCAGAGCTCCCCTGAACCCGCAGAGCCCGAAAGCCCGTCCGGATCGCCCTGGCCAAGCGGTCATCGATTCGCCGACCGCACCCGCGCCAAGCACGCCACTGTCCATGCCCTGTTGGCCTCCGGTCACAGCCGACGAGCGATCGGTCGCCAGCTTCGTATGACCCACCGCACCGTCAAACTCTTCGCTGACGCGGCATCGCCGGAAGACCTGTTCCGTGGGCAGTGGCAGGGCCGGCCGTCCAAGCTCGACAAGTTTCAGCCCTATCTGGATGACCGCTGAAATCAGGGCTGCACCAACGCCTGGTCGCTGTGGGAGGAGATTGTGCCGCTCGGCTACATCGGCAGCCACCAGCGCGTCCGCGCCTGTATCCGAGCGAAGCGTCTCTCACCCGATCCGGTCACTGCACGTCCGCCGTCACCGAGGGTGGTCTCAGGATGGATTCTCCGACGGCCCGAGACTCTCACCGAGACCGACCAGCTCAGGCTCAAGGCGGTCCTGGTCCACTGCCCGGAGCTGGATGCCCTCACCGGCCACGTCCGGTCCTTCGCTCAGATGCTCACCGAGCGCCAGGGCGAACGGCTCCCGCAGTGGCTCGACGCCGTCCGACAGGACGACTTGCCCAACCTTCACACCCTCGCCGCAGGAATCAACCGCGACCGCGACGCCGTCATCGCCGGCCTCACGTTGCACTGGAACTCGGGCGTCGTCGAAGGGCACGTCAACCGGATAAAGATGCTCAAGCGCCAAATGTTCGGACGCGCCGGATTCTCGCTTCTTCGCAAGCGCGTACTCCTTGCATGAGACACATCTTCAAGGGGACCAGCGCATACAGCCACTACTGATCGACGTTTCGGTGGCGCAGGTCATCAACTTGCAGATCCCAGCGGACAGCACATGCTGACCAGACTGGTGCGCGCGGAACCCTCACGGGGTGGCGAACCGAAACGTGCCAAGCAGTGCCAGACCTTCTTGAGCGCCTGCGGGTCGTAGCGACCTGTGATGGCGGCATCTCCGATGATCCGGGGATTGAGGTATTCGTCGACCGCGATCTCAGCAGCCAGATCGACGTACTCCTGTCCCCGGTAGTCCGGGTGACGCTGCAGATGAGCCATGTTGAGCCGGAAGCCGCGATGCCACTCGATGAAGCACGGAAGCTGACGGGCGGCGGCTTCCACGGCTGTTCCGCGATAACTGGGATCCAGGACCAGCGCCTCCACGTCCCGGTCGAGTCTGACGGGTCCGTGGATCTGCGCCTCGATGTGGCCATCCAGACTGTCGAGTCCCTCAGCCTCGGCCAACTCGATGAGCGAGAAGTGAGCGGCGACGCCGAAGGCCGAGGGTTCGGTGGAGCTGTCCGGGTAGCAGAACGTGGCTCGCGCGAGGGTCTCAGCTGCGAGCCTGAAGTACGAGGAGCCGAACCGTGGTGCCCCGCCAACAGGCTCGGGCCGGAAGTTCAGTGCGCCGTAGACGGGGCGTTCGTCAGCGGAGGCATGGTCGTAGGCGCCCCCGAAGATGCGGCTTTCCCAGCGCCACCGGTCCCCACCCGCGTGGGCGGTCAGGCCACCGTTGCTGGTGCCGGTCACGAACTGCGACCGGTAAAAGCCGTCCGCCGCCATCCTGAGAAGGATCGGGTCGTTTCCCGCCATGCGGTCGGGGTGAAAGTTCATCGTCAGCTGCAGCCGGGGGTCGAGCGGTCCTCCCGAGGACATGGTCGCAACATGACGCAGGGCCTTCTCCTGCAACGACCAGGCGGTGTCGGCACTCATCCGTGCAGTGTGCACAAACGTCGCCCCCACAACACCTGAATTCAACCGGCTACCACGTGAAGTGCCGCGGTCTTCGATGCCGAAGCTGGTGTGGCGGCCACCGCAACGCACCTCATGCCGTGGCACCCGGGGGGCTGCACAACACTCATGTCGGCGTACGGCTAAGAGTGCAGAGCGGCGTACGCCAGGAAGTACACAGCAGCGATTGACATCTACAGGAGCGCAGGAGCGGCCATAAGAGTCCAGCGACTACGGGAAGTGACGGCAAGCTGCCGCGACAGCGTCCGGATTTGCNAGCGACTACGGGAAGTGACGGCAAGCTGCCGCGACAGCGTCCGGATTTGCCGGTGAGCGGACATCTGATCTTGCAGGGTCGGGGCCGCCTGATCCGGGCGGCGATCTGAAAAGTTGCGGGTGTCTGTAGAGGAGGTTCGCGCGTTCGGCCTCGATCGACTGCACAGCGCGTTCTCAGTCTGCGGGTGCCGGTTCGGCGGGCCGGGCCGTGAAGAAGCGGATGATGTCTTGCGCTGCGGTTGGGGATAGCATCATCGCCTGGACTCGTGCGGACATTTCGGCGATCGGGTGAGTCCTGGTGAACATTGCCTCCTCGTACGTCCGGATTGCCGAGTCCGGGTCGGCGGGGTTGGCGGCGAGTCGGCCGGCGAGTTCGGCGGCGTCGAGCATGGCCTGGTTGGCGCCCTCGCCGGCCGGCGGCATGAGGTGCGCGGCGTCGCCGATGAGGGTGATGCCCGGCCGGCTGGCCCAGCGCGTACCGATGGGCATCGCTTCGATCGGGCGCGGCGTCGGCGCGCTGTCGCCGGCCTCGATGAGTGCGGTGAGGCGCGGGTCCCAGCCACCGAACATGTCCAGCAGAGCGTGCTTACTGCGGTATGTGTCGATGGGGCGATCGTCTGCGCGCAGCGAGATCCCGACACGTAGGCTGCCGTCGCCGAGGCGTTGCGCTGCCAGGATCTGGTTTACGCCGACGCACCACAGGTTCCCGGGGCCGACCAGCTCGGCGAGATCGGGATGGCGCCGGTCGACGTCTTCGATGTTCAGCTCTACGAGGGTGGCCACATAGGACAGTTGGACGTCGGTCAGCAGCGACCGGACGACTGAGCGCGCGCCGTCCGCGCCGATGAGGATGTCGCAGCCGGTTCGGTGGCCACCATGGAACGTCAGTTCCCAGCCCCCGTCAGGTCGCGGGGTCGCCGCGACAAGCCGGTGCCGCCAGACAACCGTGTCGCCGGGGAGGGAATCGAGCAGAAGATCACGCAGTGCGCTCCGGTCAATCTCGGGACGTCCGGAGAATGAGCCAGGTTGCGGCTCATGGTGTACCAGGGTCCGTCCGGTCGGGTCGACGATGCGATGTTCCTCGCCCTCGGGCCGCGCCTCCGACCGGAACCGGCCGGCGAGACCCGCCTCGGCCAGGGCCTGTTGCCCGGACTCCGGGTGCAGGTCGAGCGCGCCGCCCTGCGGCCGCGCGGATCGGCTTGCCTCGCGCTCGTACACCACCGCATCGACGCCGTGCTGATGCAGGATCCGTGCCAACGTCAGCCCGCCAAGGCCGCCACCAGCGATCGCAATGCGCATTCTTACCTCGTTACCGTACACTGTCTTCATGGATACACCGTACGGTAGCGAAACGTTGCCCGTTTGGGAACGGCCCGAACCTCAGCCGCGGGCGGCGCCGGTGCCGTTGAGCCGCGAGAAGATCGCCGCTACGGCGATCCGGCTTGCCGACGCGCACGGCCTCGACGGGCTGTCGGTCCGCAAGATCGCCAAAGAACTCGGTGTCGGCCCGATGCGGCTCTACGACTATGTGATCAACAGATCCGAACTGCTCGATCTGATGGTCGACGTCGTCTATGCCCGGATCGCCGAGGCCGGCCAGCACTCCGCGTGGCGCGCCACGGTACTGGCCATCGCCCACGCGACCCGCGATGCCGCCCTTGATCATGAGTGGTTTTCCGACCTGCTCGGCGGAAGGCCACACTTGGGACCTCACGCGCTCGCCGTGGGCGAAGCGACCGCGGCGGCGCTGAGCCAGGCCCCCGGCGTGCGCGGCATCGACGATCTCCAGCGGGCTTTGGGCGCCCTCAACGCCTTCATCATCGGAGCGGTCCGCAGAGAGGTCACCGAGCGACGCACCGCCCGTTCCACCGGCACCGATGAAGCCGCCTTTCAGGCCAGCCTCGGCCCCTACCTCACCCGCATGTTGAAAACCGGCAGGTACCCCACCGTCGCCCGGCTCGTCATCGACGGCGCCCACCTCAATGCCGAGGAAACCTTCAACCACAACCTGACCACCGTCGTGGACGGCATCACCAGCCGACCCCGCACGTGACCGACTGCTCTGCGGCCAGTGGCCGGCTGGAAGCCGATGCGCCTTGATCAGGCATCCGGATCTGCCGCGATCCGAGTGCGGCCGGACTCTACCGATAACTCAGCGTGAGTAGCGGAAGCGTGCTGCCGGGTCGGCGCGCTAGGCGTCCTGACCTGTGTACGTCTGGCGTACCTGGCTCTGCATCGGAACCCGTACGCCGACAACTCACAGTGACAGGCCCACACAATCTGAGCCCGAACCAAATCTCGTGAACAAATCCGCACACCTTGATCGACAGTTGCTGCTCGAACTCATCAACAAACGCTGCCCGTGGAAGTGAACGAAGCCATCAGGCGCTTACGCTCGCAGCCGACGCCAGTTCGCGCACGCCCGCTGCTCGGGGATGCTTGGACTGCAGCTCGGTGACGATGGTGCGGATCGCGGGCCGGTCGCGTACCTCGCTCGGCGAGACGCGCGCGGCCGACAGGAGCTCGGCGGCCGCCTGTTCGGCCTTGCCCCACTGGGAGGCCGACTACGCCAAGTGCGGCCCCTGCAGGCCGGGCTCGAACTGCCACTAACCCGTCACTGACGATCAGGCCCAGGGACGC
>NZ_QUAC01000159.1 GCF_003389455.1 Streptomyces inhibens
CGGCACGCGGCGCGCCTTGAGTGCGCGCCGCCTGCCGGGGCCGGGGTAATTCGACTGGGGGGTACCGGGGTCAGCCCCGGGAATCCGCCGGTTTCTCCGTCTTTGTCAGACGGTGACCTTGTCCAGGGCCTCACCCAGGGCCTTGGCTTCGTCGGGGGTCAGCTCGACGACGAGCCGCCCGCCGCCTTCGAGCGGAACGCGCATGACGATGCCCCGCCCCTCCTTTGTCACCTCGAGCGGGCCGTCGCCCGTCCGCGGCTTCATGGCCGCCATGCTCGTTCCCCTTCCTGAAACCAGCTCACCTCAGCCGACGGCCCGAATAGGCACGTGTCACCGGCATCGAACACATTGCTTCCAGGCCATTATCCCGCATCGAACGACCCGATGACCAACATCGGGCAGCATCCCTTCGGCAACGCGCTCTCTCAAACCCACCCAATTCGGGGAGCGGGCTGCAATACTTCTCCCCTCGCGGACCTCCGACGCACCCGCATTGTTTGATGTACGTCACATGCCGACGGCCGATGATCTCCGGCATCCTGAGCGCTGACTGCCGCTGCCGAGCAGTCCGAGCCGCGACGGAGGGGACTCCCAACTATGGCCGACACCGTGCTCTATGACGTGACCGACGGACTCGCGACGATCACTCTCAACCGCCCGGACGCGATGAACGCGATGAACACCGAGGCGAAGGTCCTGCTGCGGGACACCTTGCAGGAGGCCGCCGCCGACTCCGCGGTACGCGCCGTTCTGCTGACCGCCACCGGGCGCGCCTTCTGCGTCGGGCAGGACCTCAAGGAGCACATCGGCCTGCTGGCCGAGGACCGGGCCACCGGCTCCGGCAGCACCATGAACACCGTGCGTGAGCACTACAACCCCATCGTGACGGCGCTGACCGAGATGCCCAAGCCGGTGGTCGCGGGGGTCAACGGGGTCGCCGCGGGCGCCGGCGCGGGCTTCGCACTGGCCGCCGACTACCGCGTGGTCGCCGACACCGCGTCCTTCAACACCTCTTTCGCAGGCGTGGCGCTGACCGCCGACTCCGGGATGTCCTGGACGCTGCCCCGGCTGATCGGCCACGGCCGGGCCGCGGATCTGCTGCTCTTCCCCCGCAATGTCAGCGCTCAGGAGGCGTACGAGCTGGGCATCGCCAACAAGGTCGTCCCGGCCGGCGAACTGGCCGACGAGGCCGCGGCCGTCGCCCGCCGGCTGGCCCAGGGCCCGACCGCCGCCTACGCCGCGATCAAGGAGTCGCTGGCCTACGGCGCGGGGCACTCGCTCGCCGAGACCCTCGGCAAGGAGGACGAGCTGCAGATCCGGGCCGGGGCGTCGGAGGACCACCGGATCGCGGTCGAGGCGTTCGTGAAGAAGGAGAAGCCGGCCTTCCTGGGGCACTGACCCCGGCACCGCCGGACCGGTCCCGCCGACCGGCCCCCGCCCCGCCGGCCTCGGTCAGCCGGCCGCCGCTTCCACGGCCCCCCGGGCGTGGCAGCCCGCCAGATGGTCGTTGACCAGGCCGCAGGCCTGCATCATCGCGTACGCGGTGGTCGGGCCGACGAAGCGGAAGCCGCGCTTCTTGAGGTCCTTGGCGAGCGCCGTGGACTCCGGGGTCGTCGGCTGCACATCGCCGACCGTGCGCGGCACCGGCCGGCCGGTCCGGTCGGGGGCGTAGGACCAGATCAGCTCGTCGAGCTCATCGGGGGCCAGCGCGGCGGCGACCTTGGCGTTGTTGATCGTCGCGGCGATCTTGGCGCGGTTGCGGATGATGCCGGGGTCGGCGAGCAGCCGCTCGGCGTCGGCATCGGTGAACCGCGCCACCTTCGCGATCCGGAAGTCGGCGAACGCGGCACGGAAGCCGGTGCGGCGCCGCAGGATCGTGATCCAGGAGAGCCCGGACTGGAACGCCTCCAGACTCATCCGCTCGAAGAGGGCGTCGTCACCATGGACCGGCAGGCCCCATTCGGTGTCGTGATAGGCGCGGTAGTCGGCCATCTGCTCCGACTCCATGCCCCAGGGGCAGCGCGGGATGCCGTCCGGTTCCGTCACCACGCCGTTCATACCTGCTCCTCGCCTTCGCGGGTCCCGGGGGCCTCGGGCCGGCCGGCGGCTTCCCCGCCACCGGTCCCGGTCCCGGGCCGGGCATCCTCCACCGGCCCGATCAGGGGCGGGCCGTCCTGTATCAGCCCCGGGCCGCCCATGGCCGCGGCATGCGCACCGGCCAGCGCCGCCTCCAGCTCGGCGATCCGGGCGTCCCGCTCGGCCAGCTCGGCGCCCAGGCGGTCCAGGACGTCGTCGACCTCGTCCATCCGATAGCCGCGGACCGTCACCGGCAGACGGACGGCGTCCACATCGGCGCGGGCCACCGGGCGGTCGTCCGGCAGCGGGTCGTACAGCCGGTCCGGCTCGGCATCCCGCAGCCCACCGCCGTCACCGCCGCCGACGACCACGAGTGTGACCGCGGCCACCACCACGACCATCGCGATCAGCAAGAACCAGAACACGACCAACTCCCCGGACTATGTGCCTGCACTGATCGTGCCATGCGGGTCTGACAGTTAGGGTCGCTCCCGGACCATGGAGAGGGAGTCAGGGAATGCTGCGGCTGGGGAATCGCGAGTTCGGGGCGCATGAGCCGGTGATCATGGCGATCGTCAACAGAACCCCGGATTCGTTCTACGACCAGGGCGCCACGTTCCGCGACGAGCCCGCGCTCGCCCGCGTGGAACAGGCGGTGGCCGACGGCGCCGCGATCATCGACATCGGCGGCGTCAAGGCGGGCCCCGGCGAGGAGGTGAGCGCCGAGGAGGAGGTGCGCCGCACGGCCGGCTTCGTGGCCGAGGTGCGCAAGCGCTTCCCCGATGTGGTGATCAGCGTCGACACCTGGCGGCACGAGGTCGGCGAGGCGGTCTGCGAGGCCGGCGCGGATCTGCTCAACGACGCCTGGGGGGGCGTCGATCCCCGGCTCGCCGAGGTGGCGGCGCGCTATGACGTGGGCCTGGTGTGCACGCACGCGGGCGGCGCCGAGCCGCGTACCCGCCCGCACCGGGTGGCGTACGACGATGTGATGGCGGACATTCTGCGGGTGACGCTCGGACTGGCCGACCGGGCCGTGGAGTTGGGCGTCCGGCGGGACGCAATCATGATCGATCCGGGGCACGACTTCACGAAGAACACCCGGCACAGCCTGGAGGCGACCCGCCGGCTGGGCGAGATGACGGAGGCCGTTCCCCAGGCTCTCGGCTTCGCTCGGGCAGGGGATACCCCCTTGCCGGTGCTGGTCTCGCTGTCCAACAAGGACTTCGTCGGCGAGACGCTCGACAAGCCGGTCAAGGAACGGGTGCTCGGCACCCTGGCGACCACCGCCGTCTCGGCCTGGCTGGGCGCCCAGGTCTACCGCGTCCACGAGGTCGCCGAGACCCGCCAGGTGCTGGACATGGTGGCTTCGATCGCCGGCCACCGGCCCCCGGCGGTCGCCCGCCGGGGACTGGCCTGAGGGCCCGCCGCCCTAGGTCCTGTCGTCAAACTCCCGTCGTTCGCCCGAAGGGCGGGGCAGGCGGGAGTTTGACGACAGGGCCTAGATCCCGACCTCCTTCGTCACCAGCGCGATCGCCTCGTCCACGTCGTCGCTGAGGTGGAAGAGCTCCAGATCGTGCATCGACGCCTTGCCCTCGGCGATGAGGGTGTCG
The DNA here is from genome assembly GCF_003389455.1 of Streptomyces inhibens. GTDB lineage: Bacteria > Actinomycetota > Actinomycetes > Streptomycetales > Streptomycetaceae > Streptomyces > Streptomyces inhibens. The sequence continues at coordinate 3,687 of NZ_QUAC01000159.1, forward strand.
CGCAGCCAGTCGACCAGCCCGCTCCAGTAGGCCGTGCCGAACAGCACGATCGGGAAGCGGGTGACCTTACGGGTCTGCACGAGGGTGAGCGCCTCGAAGAGCTCGTCGAGGGTGCCGAGCCCGCCGGGGAGCACCACGAATCCGCGGGCGTACTTCACGAAGCAGGTCTTGCGGACGAAGAAGTACCGGAAGTCGACGCCGAGGTTCACATAGTCGTTCATGCCCTGCTCGAAGGGCAGCTCGATGCCCAGCCCCACGGAGACCCCGCCGGCCTCGTTGGCGCCCTTGTTGGCGGCCTCCATGGCGCCGGGGCCGCCGCCGGTGATCACCGCGAACCCGGCGTCGACCAGGGCGCGCCCGATCCGTACGCCGGCGTCGTACTCCTTGGAGTCGCGCGGCGTACGGGCCGAGCCGAAGACGCTGACGGCCGGGCCCAGCTCGGCCAGCGCGCCGAAGCCCTCGACGAACTCCGACTGGATGCGCATCACACGCCAGGGGTCGGTGTGCACCCACTCGGAGGGACCTTCGGAATCCAGCAGCCGCTGGTCCGTGGTGCCGGCCTGCACCTGGTCGCGGCGCCGCAGTACGGGACCCAGACGCTGCTCCTCGGGCACCGGTGCTCCCTCGGGACTGGCCATGACGTGCTCCCTCCGCAGACAGATCGTTTGCCGTTTCAGCGTAGATCCACGGACGTGAAGCGCAGGGGAATTCGGCTGGACCTCGGTCCGGCGGCAGTCGGTCGGCCGCTGGTCTCGGGTCGCGTCAGGCCGTGAGCCAGGCGCGCAGCCGCTCCTCGCAGTGCAGGATGCGGTCGACCTCGACCCGCTCGTCCTTCTTGTGCGCGAGCAGGGAGTAGCCGGGGCCGTAGTTGACGGCCGGGACGCCCAGGGCGCTGAAGCGGGAGACATCGGTCCAGCCGAACTTGGGCATCGCGGTGCCGCCGACGGACTCCATGAACGCCTTGGCCGCCGGGTGGGAGAGCCCCGGCAGCGCGCCCGGGGAGTGATCGTCGACGATGAATTCGTCCACCGGGCAGTCCGCGAAGACCTCGCGTACGTGGGCGATCGCCTCGTCGGGGGTGCGGTCGGGCGCGTAGCGGAAGTTCACGGTGACCGTGCAGGCGTCGGGGATGACGTTGTTGGCGACGCCGCCCTCGATGCGTACGGCGTTGAGGCCCTCGCGGTATTCGAGGCCGTCGATCACCGGGCGGCGCGGTTCGTAGGCGGCGAGCTTCGCCAGGATCGGGGCGGCGGCGTGGAGGGCGTTGGCGCCCATCCAGCTGCGGGCGGAGTGCGCGCGCTCGCCGGTGGTGCGCAGCAGGACCCGCAGGGTGCCCTGGCAGCCGCCCTCCACCTGGCCGTCGGAGGGCTCCAGGAGGACGGCGAAGTCGCCGACGAGCCAGTCGGGGTGGGCGTCGGCGACATGGCCGAGGCCGTTGAGGTGCGCGGCAACCTCTTCGTTGTCGTAGAAGACGAAGGTCAGGTCGCGGTTGGGCGCCGGGACGGTGGCGGCCATCCGCAGCTGGACGGCGACTCCGGACTTCATGTCGCAGGTGCCGCAGCCCCACAGGACGCCGTTCTCGTCGAGCCGGGAAGGGACATTGGGGGGGTTGTCGGCGATCGGGACGGTGTCGAGGTGTCCGGCGAGCACCACCCGCTCGGCGCGGCCCAGGTTCGTACGGGCCACGACGTTGTTGCCGTACCGGTCGACGGTCAGATGCGCCAGCGCACGCAGGGCGTGCTCAACGGCGTCGGCGAGGTCCTTCTCGTTGCCGCTCTCGGACGGGAAATCGACGAGCTGCGCGGTCAGTGCCGCGGCGTCGAGCGACAGGTCGAGGGCGGGGTGGTCTGCGGAGCGCTCCATGGATCCGACCCTATCGGCAGCACTCCAGTACGGTGGGCCCGTGTCCGCCCAGCCCTCAGCCCCCGTCCGCCGCAAGCGCCTGTGGCGTACCGCCGCGGCCTTCGCCGTACTGATCGGGCTGGCCGTCTATCTCGTGGTGCAGTACGTGACCGGCGGCCCGGGGGCGCCGCGCTGCACGGTGCGCGGCGAGGGCGATGCGAAGGCGTACGAGCTGTCGCCGGAGCAGGCCGCGAACGCCGCGACGATCTCGGCGGTGGCGTCCTCGCGCGGGCTTCCGGAGCGCGCGGTGACCATTGCGCTGGCCACCGCGATGCAGGAATCGGGGCTGCGCAACATCGACTTCGGCGACCGGGATTCGGTCGGACTCTTCCAGCAGCGGCCGTCCCAGGACTGGGGCACCGTGAAGCAGATCTTGGACCCGGTCTATTCGGCCGGGGAGTTCTACCGGCATCTGGCGAAGGTGCCCGGCTATTCCCGGCTGCCGTTGACCGTGGCCGCGCAGAAGGTGCAGCGCAGCGGCTATCCGCAGGCCTATGCGAAGCACGAGGCGAACGCCGCGCTGCTGACCGGCGCGCTGACCGGCCGCGATCAGGCCGCGATGAGCTGCACACAGAGCCGCCCGGTGGACGGGCAGCCGGGCGGTGCCGCGAAGGTGCGGGAGAAGCTGGTGCGGGAGTTCGGCCCGGAGGTGCTGCCGCGGGCGGACGGCGCCGGGGGGCGGAGCGCGGGCGGCGGGCGCGGGCTGACGGTGCCGGTGCGGCAGGCCGAG
>NZ_QUAC01000160.1 GCF_003389455.1 Streptomyces inhibens
GGCGGCGCCAGCTGGGCGCGGGTCGGCGCGAAGCCGCGGACCGCGAACGCCGCGCCGGCCCCCAGCGCGGCCCCCGCCAGCACATCACCCGGATAGTGCACCCCCGTATAGACGCGGGAGAACGCCACCGAAGCGGCGACCGGCGCCAGCGCCAGACCCCACCACTTGTTCTCGAAGGCGACACCGGTCGCGAACGCCACCGCCGAGGCCGCATGCCCGGACGGGAAGGAGGAGGTGTACGGCTGACGGTGCAGTCGCCGTATGGCCGGCACCGCATCCAGCAGCGGGCGGGTACGCCGTACGGAACGCTTGCCGAGCGTGTTCACCGTCGCCGACGCCACCGCCAGCGAGGCCATCCCGCGCAGCGCGGCCCGGCGCGCAGGCCGGCCGCCCAGTGCGGCCGCGCCGGCCGCGATGCCGCACCACAGCAGCCCGTGGTTGGCGCTGCGGGTCAGCCGGGGCAGCACCCGCTGGGCGCCCGGCCACTCGCGCGAGGCAATCAGGTCGAAGATCCGTCGGTCGAGGCTGGTCAGTCGCGATCGCATGGGCCACCTTGTACCCCGGACGGCCCGGAACAGGCCGGAACGGGCCGCCACGCCGGCGCGCGGTGTCGCGCGGGCGCACGTCCGCCGGGCGGTAAACCGGCTGCCGGATGCCCGCACCCTGTGCTTCCATGCCCCGATGATCAGAAGACGGCACGACACCGACCTCGACGCCTGCGTGGCTGCCCTGGCCGAGGTGCACACCCACAGTGGCTATCCGCACCACTGGCCGGACGACCCGGCCCGCTGGCTGACCCCCGACGGGCTGACCGCCGCCTGGGTCGCCGAGTCGTCCGGCGCGGTCGTCGGCCATGCGGCGCTGTGCGGCCGCGAGGTCAGCCGGCTGTATGTCGCACCCGCCGCCCGCGGCGCGGGCCTCGGCGGACGCCTGCTGCGCGCCGTCGAGAGCACCGCGACGGCCCGCGGCCTGCGGCCCGTACTGGAGGTGAAGACCACCGACACCGCGGCCATCGCCCTCTACGAGCGGCTGGGCTGGACCCGTAGCGCCACCGAGCGGCAGGAGTGGGGCGCGGGGGAGGTGGTGACGGTGCATCGCTACGAGGCGAAGGCGGCGCGCCCGGCGCATTGAGCGCCGCTCCCACCCTCCGCAGACGTGTCGCCCCCCGTCGCCACCCCCGCGATCTGTAAAGGTGGTCGGGGCCGCCCATCATGTGATGGGCCCACGATCGACCCGCCGTCGTGGAGTGGAGGTACGGATGCAGCGGACCGCCCCGGATCCGCAGCGGGAGCCGGCCCCGGATCCGCCGGTGGGCCTGCCGGTCCTGCCGGACCTCGCCGCGCACCTCTCCGCGGCCGCCGACCGCACCGAAGCCGAACCCCCGGGCGGCGCCGCGCCGCTGCGCACCGCCGCCTGCGGCTACTGGGAGCGCCGCGGCCTGGCCACCGCCCCCGACCGGGTCCTCGCCGCGCCCGGGGCGACCGCTCTGCTCCTCGCGCTGTACGCGGTGGCCGACGGCGCGGTGGTGCTGCCGCGGCCCTGCTCCGAGTCGTACATGTCACCCGCCCGGCTGCTCGGCCGGCCGGTGCACCTCGCGCCCGTACCGGCGGAATCGGGCGGGATGCCCGACCCGTTCGCACTGCTGGAGACCGTCCGGCGGGCCAGGATGCACGGCGACACACCGCGCATCCTGGTGCTGTCCGTCGCCGACGATCCCACCGGCACCTGCCCTGCGCCCGAACAGCTGCACGAGGTCTGTGAGGCGGCGGCCGGAGAAGGACTCTGGATCATCAGCGACGAGACACGCCGCGATCTGCTGCACGACCCGCACGACACCGTGCTGCTCAGCCCCGCCGAGATGCTGCCCGACGAGGTCGTGGTGCTGACCGACCTGCGGGCCACGCTCGTGCCCGCCGCCTGGCCCGCCGCGCTGGCCCGCTTCCCGGACACCGAACGGGGCGCCGTCCTACAGGCCGCGGTGCTGGACGCCCTCACCGCGCTGCGTACGCCGCTCGCCGGGCCGATCGGCTGCGCCGTCACCCATGCGCTCGGCGAACCCGACGCGGTACGCGCCAGGACGGCCACCCTCGCCCGGGTGTACGGCACGCTCACCGCGGCGCTGCACCACACCGTCACCGAGGCCGGCGCGGTCTGCCGTCCGCCGCACTCCGGCAGCCACCTCTACGCCGACCTCGAACCGCTGCGCCGGCCCCTCGTGGCCCGCGGCATCGTGGAATCCACCGTGCTGGAACGGAAGTTGGCGCCCTGGGCGGCGCGCGGCGGACACCGCTTCGGCGATGACCCGGCCGCCTTGCGGGTACGGCTGGGTGCCGAGGCGCTGCTCGGCGCCGACCGGGAGCTGCGGCAGCGCGTCCTGGACGCGCCGGATCCGTTGGAACTCCCGCACATCATCGAGGCGTTGACCGCCCTGTCGCGCGCACTGGCCGCACTGACGACAGCCACGGGCGGCTGATCCGCCGCCCCTTCCCCCTCCCGAACCCGCCCCTTTCCCCCTCCGAACCCGCCCTGTTCTGTCCACCGAATGGAGCCCCTCGATGACCGAACAGACCGAGCGCTCCCTCGCCGAGCAGCCCGCCGACGCCGAGCGACTCCCGTACGACCGGCCCGGTGGCGGCGCCGGACCGGGCGGGGGAGCGGGCCGGAGCCCGGGCCCGCCCCCCGAGAGCAGCACCGCCACCGCCGCCACGCCGGTCCTGCCCCACGCCACCCCGCCCCCGTTGGCCGAACCGCGCCCCCTGGGCGAACCCCGCAGCTGGCCACGGGACTTCACCCACCGGCTGACCGCCCCCCTGCCCGGAGTCCGCGCGCTGGCCCGGATCGCGCGGGAGGGCAAACTGCGCCCGGCGCCCGAGACCCTCCTGGAGATCCAGCAACTTCCCTTCGAGCCCGGCCCGATGCCGGCCGCCGGCGCCACCACCGTCGCCCTCACCTGGGCCGGGCACGCCAGTTGGATCATCCGGATCGGCGGGCTGACCGTACTGACCGACCCCGTCTGGTCCCGCAAGATCCTCGGCACACCCGCGCGGGTCACCCCCGTAGGCGTCCGCTGGGAGGACCTGCCGCCCGTCGACGCCGTCCTGATCAGCCACAACCACTACGACCACCTCGACGCCCCGACCCTGAAGCGGCTGCCGCGCCACACCCCGCTGCTGCTCCCCGCCGGACTGGCGCGCTGGGCCCGTCGGCGCGGCTTCACCCACGTCACCGACCTGGACTGGTGGGAGGCGGTCGAACTGCCCGCCCCCGGCGGCCCCGTACGCTTCGACTTCGTCCCCGCCCACCACTGGAGCAAGCGGACCCTGACCGACACCTGCCGCTCCCTGTGGGGCGGTTGGGTGCTCACCGGACCCGACGGACGGCGGATCCACTTCGCGGGGGACACCGGCTACGGCCACTGGTTCGAGGAGATCGGCCGCCGCTACCCCGGCATCGACCTGGCGCTGCTGCCCATCGGCGCATACGACCCGCGCTGGATGCTGCGGCCGGTGCACACCGACCCGGAGGAGGCGGTACGGGCCTGCCAGGACCTGGGCGCCCGGTCCTTGGTCCCGATGCACTGGTCGACCTTTCTGCTCTCCGGCGAGCCGCCCCTGGAGCCGCTGCACCGGGTCCGTGCCGCCTGGGCCGCCACCGGCCGGCCCCGCGAGGACCTCTGGGATCTGCCCGTCGGGGCGTCACGGGTGCTGGCCGAGCGCTGACGACCGGCGCGGGGCACGTACGGCCGGCCCGGGCCCTCGCGGCAGCCGCTACGACTCGCCCCCGGCCGGGGACACATCGTCGGCACCGACCCGCTCGCGGCCTTCGGCGCCGGCGCGGCCACGGGTGCCGGCGAAGACTACGCCGGCGAGGATGCCGGCGACGCCGTCACCACCACCGGCGCCAACCGCCCCACCCCACGCAAACCATCGGCGACCATCTCCAGCAGCCACACCGCAAGATCCGGCGACCACTCCCGCGTACGGCAGCCGAACCGCATCACCTCATGCATCCCCTCGGCATGCACCACACGGCCGAGATCGAGCTCCAATCCCGGCAGACCGCGCTCCGCCACGGACGTGGAGACCTCCACCGCCCCCTGCGCCATCTCCCGCACCGCCTCGCACACGGCCACCGCATCGTCCTCGCCCACCCCGGCCTCCCCAGAACGGCAGGAGACGGTCACCACCACCTCGTGCCGGACATCCGGATCGGCCAGGCCGAACCACGGCGCCAACTCGATCTGGTGAAAAGCCGTGTTGCGCTCGGCCGCCTGCAACGGCAGCAAGGCATGCAGGCCGGTGAACGTCACCGCACCCACGCGGGCCAAGGTCTCGGACAGCACCAGGACGATCGGCCGGACGGGAAGACCAAGGCGCGGCGGGTCGGTAAGCACGCCGGCCTGCAGCCAGGCCAGCTGGTGGACCCGGCCATCCTGTGTCCAGTCACCGCCGACCTCTTCATGAGCCCACGAGGTGGGCTCATGGTGTGCCGTGACTTTTCCGCCCTCGCTCAGCCGGCTGCTCAGCGTTTGCCAGCCGTAGGAACCGGCCCGATCGATCGCAAGACCGAGCAGATCTTCCTCAACAGTGCCCTCGGGATCCTGCTCCACAACCCGGTCGAACCACGGATTCCGCTTGAGGATCCCGTGCAAGCCAATGATCACGGTGGGGGGAAACACAGGCACTCCGCACTCCTGGAGGAACAGGCGGCGCTGGAAGGGTACCTTCCAGCGCCGCAATCAGCTCTCGATCACCTGCCGCAGTACAGCGTCTGCGTCGCGGTGATCTTCTTGTGATCGTCTGCCAACCCTCCGCCGTCCACGCCGCGTTGGCCGCGTCAACGCCACCACCCACGAGGCGTTCGACCTCGCGCAGGCGACGCTGTAGGTACGGGTACTCATGCGCGGGCCGTGGGTGCCGCCTACCTTTCTCCGAGTGTCCATGAACTCGACGCCGGAGCCTGCCACTCAGGGCAGGGGTGGCTTGTGCTGCTGTCTGCTGTTCACCGCCCTGCCCGTCGTCTGGCTCCTCACCGCCCAGTTCCTGCCGGAGCGGGTGGCCTGGTTCCCGTTCTGGTTGGCAGCCGCGGTCTGGAACGGCACGGACGGCCAGGGCGGCATCAGCCACTTGCTCGGCTAGGGCCTGTCCGCACAGTTCCGTCGTTCGCCCGGAGGGCGGGGCTTACTGCTCTGTGCCTGTCGGGCCGGAGATCCTTCGCCCTGAGGTGCCTTTGGCCGGAGTATTCCCGGCGATTTTGAAGCGTGCCCTCCAGGCGGTGACCATGTGCCTGCCCGGCGACCTCGGGCACCCGGCAAGACGAGAGACGCACAATCCATGCACCGCAGCCCTGCCGCTCAGCATCCCGAGACCGGCTCTGACCTGCACACTCAAGGCAAGCCGCCGTTCCGGATGAATTTGCTGACCGCCACCTGCCTGGTCATGGGCAACATCATCGGCGGCGGAATTTTTCTGCTGCCGGCTTCGGTGGCCCCCTTCGGCACCGTCAGCCTGGTCGCCTTCGGCGTACTGACCATCGGCGCCATCGCCCTCGCCCTGGTCTTCGGACGGCTCGCCGAGCGCCACCCGGACACCGGCGGCCCCTATGTCTACGCCCGCGAGGCGTTCGGCGACTTCGCCGGATTCCTCTCCGCATGGTCGTACTGGACCATGACCTGGGTCAGCAACGCGGCGCTCGCGGTCGCCGCCGTCGGCTATGTCCATGTCCTTCTCCCCGGCCATGTCTCCGCCGGTACCGATCTTGCGGTGGCGCTGGGCGCGCTGTGGCTGCCGGCCCTCGCGAACTTCGCCGGCACCCGCTACATCGGCGCCGTCCAGCTCGTCTCCACCGTCCTCAAGTTCATCCCGCTGCTCTTCATCGCGGTCGTCGGACTGTTCTTCTTCGACCCGGACAACCTCGGCTCGTTCAACGCCGGCAGCGGCAGTGCGCTCGGCGGGATGTCCTCCGCGGCCGCGATCCTCCTCTACAGCTACGTCGGCGTGGAGTCCGCGGCGATGAGCGCGGGCGAGGTCCGCGACCCGGAGCGGAACGTCGGCCGGGCCACCGTCCTCGGCACCGTCGGCGCCGCCGTGGTCTACCTCCTGGGCACCCTCGCCGTCTTCGGCACCGTGGCACACGACAAGCTGGTGAGCTCCAAGGCGCCGTTCTCGGACGCGGTGAACGCGATGTTCGGCGGGCAGTGGGGCGGCACCGTCGTCGCCGGCGCGGCCGTCGTCTCGATCATCGGCGCACTCAACGGCTGGACCCTGATGAGCGCCCAGTCCCCGTACGCCGCCGCCAAGGACGGGCTGTTCCCGGCGCCGTTCCTGACCAAGCGGCGGGGCGTGCCGACCTTCGGTGTGCTGGCCGCCGGCGTACTGGCCAGCGCCCTGACCGTGATCAACTACCTGACCGGAGCGGGTGGCGTCTTCGAGATCCTGGTGCTGATCACCACCTTCTCGGCGACCGTGCCCTACCTCCTCGCCGCCGGCGCCCAGGTCTACTTCCTGCTCACCGGCCGCCGCGACAAGGTCCGCCCGGCCCGCTTCGTCCGCGATCTGACCCTCGCCCTGCTCGCCTTCGGCTTCACCTTCTGGCTCGTCGCCGGCGCCGGCTACGCCGCGATCTACCAGGGCGTGCTGTTCCTGTTCGCCGGCATCCTCGTCTACGCCTGGATGGCGGCCCGCCGCGCGGGACGTCAGGAGGAGACCCCGGCGGCCGCGCCTACGACGCCCCCGCAGCGCGAAGCGGTTCGCCGACCCGACGAAGATGGCGCAGCGCTTCCGCGTACGACCTGACCAGCCCGGTCTCGTGGTACGGAACCCCGAGCTCGGCACAGTAGGCGCGCACGATCACCTGGGCACGGCGCAGATGCGGCGTCGGCATGCCGGGGAAGAGGTGGTGCTCGATCTGGTAGTTGAGCCCGCCGAGCAGGAAGTCGGTCAGCAGCCCGCCCCGGACATTGCGTGAGGTCAGCACCTGCCGGCGCAGAAAGTCCGGCCGGGCGTCGCCCGTCAGCGTCGGCATGCCCTTGTGGTTGGGCGCGAAGGTGCAGCCCAGGTAGACGCCGAAGGCGGCCTGGTGGAGGAGCAGGAACGCCAGCGCCTTGCCGGGCGACAGCACCAGGAACAGTGCACCGAGATAGAGGACGAGGTGCGCCAGCAGCAGCGCCGCCTCGGCCCCCCAGTGCTTCATCGTGGGCGACCGCAGTGCCCGGATGCTCGACACCCGGAGGTTGAACCCCTCCAGCGTGAGCAGCGGGAAGAACAGCTGCGCCTGATAGCGGCCGATGAACCGGGGCAGCCCGGTGGCGGCCCGCGCCTGGTCCGTCGACCACACCAGGATGTCGGGCGAGACGTCCGGGTCCAGCTCCTCATGGTTGGGGTTGGCGTGGTGCCGGGTGTGCTTGTTCATCCACCAGCCGTACGACATCCCGACGCCGAGATTGCCGAACAGCAGGCCGCCGATCTCACTCGGGCGGCGCCCGCGGAACACCTGCATATGCGCCACATCATGGGTGACCAGCGCGATCTGCCCGGAGACGAAGGCCAGGAAGGCGGCCACCGCCAGCTGCCACCAGCTGTCGCCGAGCACGAAGAAGGCCGCCCAGCCCCCGGCGAACGCCGCGGTCACCAGCGAGAGCCGCACGGCGTAGTAGCCGGGCCGGCGCTTCAGCAGCCCGGCCGCCACGATGCGCCGCAACAGCCGCGCGAAATCACTGCCGGAGCCCGCTGCCGGAACCCCGGACGGAGAAGGAAATTCAAGGCTCACCGTCATACGACCGAGTCTTGTGATCCGCCCCGGCCCCCGACAGCCGGTCCGCCCCCGAACCGGCCGGGGGGTTACCTGGGGGTGGTGGGGGTGCTGGCCACACCACCCAGGGTGTGGGTGACGGTGACGGCCTGCGGCGTGGCGACACGATCGCGCGGAGGTACCGACACCGGCTCACCGCCGGGAGCCCTACACCGAAGCCCTACGCCGGGAGCCCTACCCCGAAGGCCGACACCAGGAGCCCTACGCCGGGGGCGACCGTCACCCGCTCCCGCGGTCCTCCCGGCGGCGACCCCGGGTGATCAGCCATGTTCCGCCGACCACCAGCAGCGCGAAGAACGCCAGGCCCGCGCCCTGTGCGGCCAGGAGCCAGAGGCGGTCGGTCAGGGGAAGCGTGCCGGTCAGGGTCACTTGGAGGGAGCCGACAGCGAAGGCGATGGCTGCGGTGAAGACGGCGACGACCTCGACGACACGCACGGACGAGGTGTGCAGGGAGCGCTCCAACTGGGCGTTGGCGGCGGCCTGTTGATCCCAGCGGCGCTGCTGCTCCGCGTCCCGCAGGGCCCGTAGCCGCCCCTCCTGGATCGCGTCCCGCCTGGTCAGATACTGGTCCTGAAGGACACCGAGACTGGCGGTGGCGCTCGCCGCCAGCAGCGTGAGGGCCGTGTCGATGCTCTCCAGCGCGGCATCGTGCCGTCCGCACATATGCAGCCCGGTGGCGAGCCGGGCGTGGAACATATGGTCGCGCGGATAGGCCCGCACCGCCTCCTCCGCGTGGATGCGCAGCAGCTCACCCTGGCCCTCGAAGGGAGCGGCGAACGCCAGCCCGTTGAGGCAGATGTCCACGGTGTGCCGGCTACGCCCCGGCGCCGACCAGGCCCGCTCCAGCAGGTCGGTGGCGTACCCGACGGTCAGCGCCCGGCTGCCGAACGCGGCGAAGGCCTGGAGCGCCACGAAGACGGGCTCCTGGCGGAGGGATCCGGCAGCCAGGGCCAGGGGCGCGGACGCCAGGACCGTGTGCAGCTCGTCGAAGCAGAAGTTCGCCCGCAGCTTGCCCACGTGGAAGAGGGTGAGGAAGAACGCGATGCGCTCGCCCGCGGCACCGGTGGCCGCCTCGCCCACCGCCGCGAGCTCGGCCGCCGACTCCACACTCCCGCGGTTGAGGAACCCGTTGCCGAGCCCCCACTGTTCGGCGACCGCGCCCCAACTCCCGTCCGTCGCATGGTCGGTCATCCAATGGGCGCACTCCAGGGCCGTACGGACCGTCGGCCGGTCCTGGAAGCGACGGCGCCAGTAACGGTCGGCGCATATGAAGTACGGGTCCGAGTCGAGGTCGGCCGAGCGCACCTCGAAGGCGGGCGGGGAGCCTGCTGCCAGCAACTCGGCGGCCACCTCGTCGCAGAGGCGGTCGCGCTCGCGCGCGTCGGCGGTGCGGGCCTGATCCAGCCGTGCCGTGACGGCAGCCGTGTCCATGCGTCCCCTCGTCCTCCGCGATCCCGCCCCCGCGACGATGATCACTTTGAACATACAGGCAGGGAGGGGCGGTCGAGCCGGTGGCGCCGGCCGCCCCGAAGCGCCCCGGGGCGGGTGTCAGCGTGCCCTAGGCGTCCCGGACGATCCGGGACGGTGCCCGGCTGTCGATGAACGCCATGATGGCCCGGTGCACCGCCTCCAGGTGGTCGTTGACGTAGAAGTGGCCGCCGGTGAAGGTCTTGAGGGTGAACGTTCCGGACGTGTGCGCCGACCAGGCCCGTACGTCTTCGGTGGGCGCCTGGGGATCGTGGTCGCCCGTCATGGCGAGCACGGGGCAGCGCAGGGCGGTGTCGGGCCGCCAGCGGTAGGTCTCCGCGGCGCGGAAGTCGCTTCTGAGGGACGGCAGGACCAGCCGGAGGATGTCCGGGTCGTTGAGCAGACGGGTGTCCATGCCGCCCAACTGCTCGGTGGCTGAGATCAGTTCGCTGTCATCCAGTGTGTGGATCTGTCCCGGGCGGTGGCGGGACGGGGCGCGCCGGCCGGAGACGATCAGACCCAGTGGTGCGATGCCGGCGCGCTCCAGCCGCAGGGCCACCTCGAAGGCCAGGGTGGCCCCGAGGCTGTGCCCGAACAGCATGACCGGGCGGTCGCACCCTGCGTGGAGCTCCTCCGTGATGCGATCCGCCAGGGCGTGGGCGTCCCCGATGGGAGCCTCACCGAGCCGGTCCTGCCGGCCGGGGTACTGGACGGCCAGTACGTCCACGGCGGGGGCCAGCGCCCGGGCGGTTGACAGATACCACCCGGCCGATCCGCCCGCGTGCGGAAAGCAGACCAGATGTGAGGGAGCGTCCGGCGCCGGCCGGAATCGCCTCGTCCAGGTGCTGTTGCGCTCTGCTGCCATCGTTACCCGTCATCCCTTTCGCGTCTGGTGACGCCTGCCCCTCGACGGCCGCGGGACACCCCGCGACCCCCCTGAATCGGTCCGTTGCCCCCCCCGTAGGGGTACCCCTACGGTGCTGACAGGGGTACTGGCGGGAGCGTCCGGTGCCGTACGTTGCCAAGGCCCCCGTCCACCACCGCCCGGCTGCGAACCGAGGACGACATCCATGGAACCTCTGGACATCGACGGTGCCTATCTCTACACCCCGCTGATCTTCCCCGATCATCGCGGTACGTTCCACGAGTCCTACCGAAGCGCCGAGTTGACAGCGTTCACCGGACAGCCGATGCCGGTCGCGCAGGTGAACTGCGTGGTCTCCGGCAGGGGCGCCCTGTGTGGTGTGCACTTCTGCGATGCGCCGCCTCGTCGACCCGGGCCGCGGCAGCCCTGGTTCGGCACTGGACCTCGCCACCGAGTGAACCGCGGGGGAACCGGTTCGGATGGTTGGGGCATTACCTCAGGCGTAATCGACCGCTGGTTCACCGCGCGGCAGAGTGAGGGTGTCGGTGCACGGGCCGGCGCACTCCGGCCCGTGGACCGGCTTTCAGGGAGTGACGTTCGGACCTTATGAGGAGTACGTGATGACGCAGCATCAGCAGCAGAATGCTCAGGAGCAGGCCGTTCAGCAGGGCGCGCCGGTTGATGACCGGTATGCGGTGGCCGTTGCGCGGTACTTCGAGGCGTGGAATGCCACCGAGGAGGGGGCGCTCGGCAAGGCCGTTGCCGCGGCGTTCGCTGAGGAGGCCATCTATACGGACCCGTTGGCGGATGTCGCGGGGCACGAGGGGCTGAGGGCCGCGATCGCCGGGGCGCATGCGCAGTTCCCCGGGTTTGTGTTCCGGCCGTTGCCGGGTGTGGACGGGCACCATGACATCGCGCGGTTCGGGTGGGAGCTGGTCAGTGTGGCGGACGGTTCGGCGCCGGTGGCCGGCTTTGATGTGGTGCGGCTGGGTGAGGACGGCCGGATCCGGTCTGTGTTCGGGTTTTTGGATCGGGTGCCCGGTGTGTGAGCCGGCGATGTGGGTCGGTGATGTGGGTCGGTGGCGTGAGCCGGCCCGGTGCGTTTGCTACGGGGCCAGGTTCCGTAGGTAGGTGGCTGTTTCCGGGGTGGCGGGGAGGAAGGTTTCCACTGCCAGCTCGGAGACGGTGACGTCCATGGGGGTGTTGAAGGTGGCGATGGTGGAGATGAAGGACAGCACCGTGCCGTGGTGCTCGATCATCATGGGGAGCGCGAACGGTGCGTGTTCGCCGAAGGCCGCCACCTCGTCGCCGCCCGGGGGCAGGGGGTAGCCGCTCACCTCGTCGTAGAGGGCACGCAGCGGTGAGGACCGCAGCAGGGCCAACTGCCGCTCCATCTGGGAGAGGAGGTGGGCGCGCCACTCCAGGTAGTTGCGGATGCGGGGAGCCAGGCCCTCCGGGTGCATGGTGATCCGCATGGCGTTCAGCGGCGGCTGGAGGAGGGACGGGGCGACACCCTCCAGGAGCATGGTGATGCCGCGGTTGGCCGCTTGCACGTTGTACATGCCGTCCACCACCAGGGCGGGGAACGGTTCGTAGCCGGTCAGGAGCCGTTCCATGGCGGAGCGGAGGGCGTCCATGGACGGGTCGTCCAGCGGTGTCTCCGGGAAGGTGGGGGCGTAGCCCGCGGCGATCAGCAGGGCGTTGCGTTCCCGTACGGGGATGTCGAGGTGCTCGGCGAGCCGTAGCACCATCTCCTGGCTGGGGCGGGAGCGGCCGGTCTCGATGAAGCTGATGTGCCGGGCGGAGGAGTCGGCGCGCAGCGCCAGTTCCAGCTGGCTGATCCGGCGCCGGTCGCGCCATTCGCGCAACAGCGTGCCCACACTCGTTGTTGTTGCCGGCGAGGGCGCCGCAGCAGTTGTCATGGGAGGGACGGTAGTCGATGGGGGGTCGGCTTCCCGTACGGGAGGGGGGACCGTGCCCCGGCCCGTACGGGCGGCGAGCCGACGACGTGCCCAGCCAGGCGCTTCAGCCGAAGTCGAAGACGTTGCGCAGGCCGAGCCGGTGGCGGGTGGCGTCGGCGGTTTTGAAGGGCTCGAACTCCGGGGCGCGGTAGAGGCGGTGGAGGGTGCAGGGGGCGGCGGGCGAACCGTCCGCTTCCAGGAGTGCGTTGACCGCCTGGCGGGCGGAGGCGTTGGCGCCCTCCATGGTCGCCAGGTCGATGTCCACGGCCACGTAGTCGCCGGCGAGGAAGAGGTTGCGGATCGCCGTACGGGAGGAGGGGCGGTGGAACCAGGTGCCGGTCGGGTGGATCAGCAGCTGTTCGTCGTTGGTGGGGTGCGGTGTGCCGAGGCCGTCCACGGCCGGGTCGAGGAACCATGAGTGGAGGGTGGCATCGCGCAGTACGGCGGCGCCGGTGTCGTTGAGGCCGGCCTTCATCTGGGCCCAGACCTCACGGGCCACCTCCTCTCTGGTGCACTCTTTGGCGGTTTTGCCGTAGAGGATGCCGGGGTTGTTCCATTCGGAGATGTCCACGGAAAGGCAGTCGGCGACCGATCCGTCGCCGTAGTCGGCGGGGACGTCCCGGTTCTTCCAGTACTGGGCCTGGCCGACCGCGGTCAGCGCCCAGGGTGTGTCGATGTGGTTGATGTGCCCGTGGAGGATGGGTGTCGGCTCGGTCAGGTAGAACTGGATGCCCGTCATCCAGTCCGTCTGCAGGGCGTCGCAGCGGGCCAGTTGGGGGTCGGCGGCCCGTACGGAGGCGTTCCAGGTCGCGCGGGCGTGCTCGACCGGCATCGCCTGGACGAAGTGGTCGGCGGTGATGGATTTCCGGGCACCGTTCGGGTCCGTCGCCACGGCTTCGGTGATCCTGCCGTCGGCGAGGGTCAGATCGCGTACGGACCAGCCGAGCCGGAACTGCACGCCCAGGGAGCGCAGATGGGCCACCCAGGGGTCGATCCACGCCTCGTTGGTGGGCAGGTTCAGTACCCGGTCGGGCGCGCCGTCCGCGCCCCGGCCGAGCAGATTGAAGAGGAACGCCTCGCCACAGGTGGCGACCGTCTTGGTGGAGGCGATCTCGGCCTTGGTCGCGACGATGTTGCGGGTCATGCCGATGGCCAGCAGCCGCTGGTAGTCGGCGGACATCTCGTCGGCCCGCAGATAGCGCCACCACGGTGTGTGCTCCCAGACATCGAGGCGGCGCTGCTCGCAGCTGGTGAAGAAGACCAGCAGCCGGTTGGCGAAGTAGGCGATCTCGTGGGCGGGGAGGTGGGTGACGGTTTCCAGCAGGCCGGTCAGCGTCCGCAGGAGGGCGTCCGGGGTCAGCACGGGCGGGGGAGTGCCGAGCGAGGAGAACGGGAAGCGGATGTTCTCCCGGCCGCCGGTGCGGGCCAGCATCACCTCGGTCGAAGCGACCAGGTTGTCGTGGCAGCCGTGCGCATTGCCGGGGAAGGGGATACGGCGCAGGGTGTCGGGGAGGTTGTGGTAGATGCCGGGGATGAAGCGGAAGCCGTGTTCGCCGGGCAGCGGTTTCCGGCCGCCGCGGGCGCTGCCGGGGACGTCCATGCTGCGGGCCTTGCCGCCGAGGCCCTTGGGCTTTCGCTCGTAGACGGTGACCTGATAGCCGCGTTCGGCCAGTTCGTGGGCGGCGGTGAGGCCGGCGACCCCGCCGCCGAGGACGGCGACGGTGCGGGCGGCCCGGCCCGCCCGTGCGGCCGTGGGGCGGGGTGCCGCG